>CAMIZK010000045.1 GCA_946403315.1 uncultured Bacteroidales bacterium
CTGATGTCAGCATCCACTTGCCGATAGGCAAACTGCTGATGCAGAACCTGGTGCTGATGGTGGTGCCGATTGCTATCGGATTCATCATCAACATCTTTAAAGAACAAGCGGCAGCGAAGATCCATAATGTGCTCAAACGCATCGCTATGCCGGCATTGGTGCTGCTGGTGACGATCTTCTTCATTCAGCATAAGCAAACCATCATCGCTGAGTTTGCATCGCTCGGTCTGAGCATGACCGCCCTCATCCTGGCTACCACCGGATGCGGCGCACTGCTTGCATGGCTGCTCAAACTGACCACCAAAGAGCGGCGTACACTCGTCATCGAGATCGGTATGCAGAATGCCGCACAAGCCATCACCATCGCTTGCAGTCCCCTGATCTTTAACAACGAGATCATCGCTATCCCGGCGATCATCTACGCCCTGATGATGAACCTCATCCTGCTGGCGTATGTAGGAATAACGAAAAAATTTATTCATTTTTGTTAAAAAAATGGCATAAAATTTGCATAATTCAAAAAAAAGTAGTATCTTTGCACGCTTAAATGTTTACATTTAAAGAGACGGAAATAAATTATTAAAAAATATACGTATATGAAATTCACTATTTCGAGTTCAAAACTTTTTTCGCAGTTACAGGCTGTAAGCCGTGTGATTAACAACAAAAATGCGCTTCCGATTCTGGATGACGTGCTCTTTGATCTGCAGGGGAATGAGTTGCGTTTAACCGCTTCGGACGGTGAGACCACCATCCGTACAAGTATGGAGGTAGAGGGTGCTGAAGGTGCCGGTAAAGTGGCATCGGCAGCTAAGTTGCTGTTGGAGACCCTTAAGGAATTCAGTGAGCAACCGTTAGTATTCACGATCGACGAGAACAACTTCGCCGTGAACATGGTGAGCCAGAACGGAACCTATTCGTTTGTAGGTGTAAACGGTAACGAGTATCCGGAGATGCCGGAGGCAGAGGGGGATGCACAGCAGATCCTGTTGCCGGCGAACGTGCTTCAGACAGCGATCGAGAAGACGATCTTCTGCACGGCAGACGATGACCTGCGTCCGGTGATGAACGGTATCTATTTCGATATCACGGCAGACAAAGTGACGATGGTGGCAACCGACGCACACCGTCTGGTTCGTTACATGAACAGCGGTGTTCAGTCCGGCGTAACCGCTAACTTCATCTTACCGAAGAAACCGGCAGGTCTGTTGAAGAACCTGTTGGCGAAAGAGGAAGCGGAAGTGAAAGTGACTTTTGGTGCAAAGAACGCTCGTTTTGAGTTCGGCAGCACGATTCTGGTTTGTCGTCAGATCGAAGGCCGTTTTCCGAATTACAATGCGGTCATTCCGCAGGGCAACCAGAACGTGGTTACGATCGACCGTCAAACGATCATCAACGCCTGCAAGCGTGTAGCGGTGTTTGCTAACAACGGTACGGCTCAGTTGCGTCTGGCGTTAAGTGAGAACCAGATCAAGATAAGCGCACAGGATATCGATTTCTCGACGAGTGCAGAAGAGACGATCGGTTGCAGTTACAACGGTATGCCGATGGCGATCGGTTTCAAGGCTCCGTTCCTGATCGACCTGCTTTCGTCTATCGAGAGTGCAGACGTACAACTCAAACTCGCTGATCCGGCACGTGCAGGTTTGATTCTGCCGGCAGAGAATACAGAGAACGAGGATGTGCTGATGTTGTTGATGCCGATGCTGCTGAACGATTAAGCTTTCAGCATTCAGCATTCAGAATTCAGAACTCAGATTTTATGAACTACCGTTCATTAACAGCACAAGAGATAGCGCAACTGGAGGCACAGGGTTGTAGAGCACAGGACTGGAAAGAGGTGGAAGTGGCAGAGGCGTTTGATGCGCAGTTTGTCCGCAACACCGTCTTCTCGGGTCATAACCAATTAGGCGTGTTCGGAGAGGAGATCACCTTACCGGGTGGTCTGACGATCCATACGGGTATCTACAACGCGACCTTGCATAACTGCGAGGTGGGTGACCAGGCGCATCTGTATAATATCCATAATTATATTGCGAACTACCACATCGGTGCGCATACCTGCATCGAGAACGTCAATGCGATCTTAGTGGACGGCAAGACGACGTTCGGTAACGGTGTGCGTGTGCCGGTGATGAACGAAGGCGGAGGTCGTGAGATTCCTATCTTCAATGAGTTGAGTGCGAGTCTGGCGTATATCCTGACGCTGTATCGTCACCGTCCTCAGATGATTAAGCAGTTGGAGGACCTGATCGACGCGTATGCGGAGGCACATGCATCCGATCATGGCTATATCGGTGACCACGTACGTATCCTCAACTGCGGTTCGATCAAGAACGTGTGGATAGGCGATTATGCCGAGTTATGCGGTGTGAGTCGTTTGAAGAACGGCACGATCAACTCCAACGAAGCGGCACCGGTGCGTCTGACGAGTGGTGTCAAGTGCACGGATTTCATTATTGCTTCGGGAGTGGAGATCGGGGACAGTACCTTGGTGGACAAGTGCTTCGTGGGTCAGGGATGTATCTTTGACAAGCACTATTCGGCCGGGGAGAGTCTGTTCTTCTCGAACTGCCAGGGTATGCACGGAGAGGCCTGTGCGATCTTCGCCGGTCCTTATACCGTGACTCACCATAAGAGTACGTTGCTGATTGCCGGAATGTTCTCTTTCCTGAATGCCGGATCGGGTAGCAACCAGAGTAACCACATGTATAAGTTGGGTCCGATTCACCAGGGTGTGGCGGAACGCGGAGCAAAGACGACGAGTGACAGTTACCTGTTATGGCCGAGTAAGGTAGGTGCGTTCAGTCTGGTGATGGGTCGTCATACCCACCATGCGGACACGTCTGATCTGCCGTTCTCGTACCTGATTGAGAATAACTCGGAGAGTTACCTGGTACCGGGTGCGAACCTGCGTACAGTAGGTACGATCCGTGATGCGCAGAAATGGCCGAAGCGTGACAACCGCAAGGATCCGCATAAGATCGACCAGATCAATTTCAACCTGTTAAGTCCCTATACGGTGCAGAAGATGTGGACGGGTCGCGAAGTGCTGGATGAACTGCAGACGCTGAGCGGAGAGAACACGGAGGTGTACGGTTACCGGAACTGCAAGATCCGGAACAGTTCATTGAAACACGGTCGGGAGTTATATACCATCGGTATTCAGAAGTTCTTAGGTAACAGTCTGATCAGCCGTCTGGAGAAGGCCCAATGGCACACAATGGACGAGGTGCGTAAGGCACTGCGACCGGACAGTGCTGCCGGTGCCGGAGACTGGGTGGATATGGCCGGACTGATTGCGCCGAAGGGTGAAGTAAAACGGCTGTTAGACGATATCCAAGCCGGTGCGCTGAGTCTGGAGGCTATTCAGACGCGTATGGAGACCATGCATGCCAATTACTACTCGTACGAGTGGACCTGGGCCTTGCAGCACCTGGAGCAGGTGTGGGGTTGCAGCCTGGAGGAAGTGAGTCTGGAGCAGCTGTGCAAGACCGTTCGGGAATGGCAGGAAGCGGTGGTGAAACTGGATAGAATGGTGTACGACGATGCACGGAAGGAGTTTGACTTAAACAGTCAGACGGGTTTCGGTGTGGACGGTGACCGTAACCAGGCGCAGGCCGACTTCGAAGAAGTACGTGGCAGCTTTGAATCCAACTCGTTCGTGAAAGCGGTACTCGAACATATTGAGAAAAAAACTGCTTTGGGAGAAACAATACTAGGACGCCTAGGAAAACTAGGATAACTAGAAACCCTAGATAAATTTATGAGTGAAGCAAAGGTAACCATATTAGGATGCGGAAGTGCGAAGCCGACGAAGACCACGTCGCCTTCGGCGCAGTTGGTGGATATAGGCGACAAGCGGTTTTTGGTGGACTGCGGAGAGGGAGTGATCCTGACAATGCAGAAATTAGGCATCAAAACCGGTCGTCTGTATAACATCTTCATTTCGCATCTGCATGGGGACCATTGTTTCGGTCTGATCGGTTTGCTGACGACGCTGGGTATGTTGAAGCGTACGCAGCCGATGCATATATACGCCCAACCGGATCTGGAGAAGTTACTCCAACCGCTCTTGGATTACCATGCCAATGACCGGCAGTATGACGTCATCTTCCATCCTATCAATCCTCGCAAACACGAGGTGATCTTCGAAGACCGGACGGTGAGTGTGGAGACCATTCCGTTGAAACACGGGGTGCCGACTTGCGGTTTCCTGTTCAAAGAGACCAAGCGGGTAAAGAAGGAAGACGGTTCGTTTGAGTATGTGACCACCAAACGCTACGCCTATTGTTCCGACACGCAGTACAGTGAGAAGATCGTGCCGATCATCGAAGGGGTGGAAGCGCTCTATCATGAGTCCACGTTCCTGAACGAACACGGTGCACGCAGTAAAGAGGTCAAACACTCCACGGCGGCTGAGGCGGCTACCATCGCCAAGAAGGCGAATGTGGGAAAGTTAATCTTAGGACATTATAGCGCACGGGTGGAGGACCATAATCTCTTCTTGCAAGAAGCACAACCTATCTTCGATAATTGTGTTCTTGCCGAAGAGCATTTGACATTTGATATTGGAGATTGAAGAATTAATGGCAAAAGCAACAATTCAATATGTATGTTCGTCCTGTGGAGCAAAAGCGCCGCAGTTGTTAGGCCGTTGTCCGGTGTGCGGAGAGTGGGGGACGTATGAAGAGGAAGTGGTGGAAAGCCGTCAGCATTCAGCCATCAGCCGTCAGATTTCAAAAACGAGTCTGCCGCAACGCTTGCAGGATGTACAGGCAACGGAGGAGATGCGGATCGATATGCGGAACGGAGAGTTCAACCGTGTGTTAGGTGGAGGTCTGGTGCCGGGTAGCTTAGTATTGTTAGGTGGCGAACCGGGTATCGGTAAATCGACTCTTGCTTTGCAAGTGCTGATGCAGCAAGGGGAACGCAAGACGTTCTATGCGTCCGGTGAGGAGAGCGCACGGCAGATCAAGTTACGTGCCGAACGCATCGCCGGAAATGCAGAGAACCTGTATATATCCTCCGAGACCTCCTTGGAGCGGATCTTAGAGCAAGTGAAGGAGTTAGAACCGGAGATCGTGGTGATTGATTCGATTCAGACCATTGGTACGGAAGCGATTGAGGCTACTATCGGTAGTTTGAGTCAAGTGCGGGAATGTGCCGCACGGATCATGGAGTTCGCCAAGACCCGTAACATCCCGTTCATCATCATTGGTCATATCAATAAAGAGGGTTCGTTGGCCGGACCGAAAGTGCTGGAGCATATCGTGGATACGGTGTTGCAGTTCGAAGGTGACCAGCAGTACATGTACCGCATCCTGCGTGCGCAGAAGAACCGTTTCGGCTCGACATCCGAGATCGGTATCTACGAGATGCAGCAGAACGGTTTAAGGGAAGTGACGAATCCGTCGGAGTTATTGTTAAGCACCGCTCGTGAAGGCCTTTCCGGAATCGCCATTGCTGCGGCGGTGGAAGGTGTGCGGCCGTTTCTGATTGAGGTGCAGGCACTGGTTTCAAGTGCTGCTTACGGAACACCGCAACGTTCATCGACGGGTTTTGACGGCAGACGCCTGAACATGTTACTGGCCGTACTGGAGAAACGGGTAGGGTTTAAGTTACTGCAGAAAGATGTGTTCCTCAATATAGCCGGTGGCTTGAAAGTGCAGGATCCGGCGATCGATTTGGCGGTGCTGGCCGCGGTGCTGAGCAGTAACATGGATATCGCACTCGATGCCGGAACCTGTCTGTGCGGTGAAGTGGGCTTGGCCGGAGAGATTCGACCGGTGAACCGCATCGAGCAACGGATTGCGGAAGCACAGAAATTAGGATTCAAACGGATATTGATTCCGGCGGAACAAAAGATCGATGCAAAACGATACAGCATCGAAGTGGTAGGCGTAAAGAAAGTGACAGACGCATTTAGATTATTGATTAAAGGGTGAAAAAACTACTATACATAATATTGTTTGCCCTGCTGGGCACGACGATGCAGGCGCAGGAAGTACCGTACTTGTGTGAGATCGGTTTGCAAGGCGGTTGCGGTTATTATGTCGGTGACGCAACACCGCATATCTTCATGAACGTACGGGAAGCGTATGGTGCGCATTTCCGGTATAAGTTCACCAAGCGCTGGGCGCTGCAGGCGAAGTTCTCCGGTCAACGGATCGTAGGAAACGAATATACGATGCGTGGAGAGAAACTGGACAGCCAATGGTCGAACCGCCTGTATAACGTGGACCTGATGGCGGAGTTTAACTTCTTCCGTTTTGGAGAAGCAGGGAAGTACGACAAGCGCATCAAACCCTATACACCGTATATCTTCATCGGCCTGGGTGCCGGAATGTATAACGACAAGAGCACGGATGGCAAATCAAAGATCACGGCCACCGGGTATGTGCCGTTAGGTATCGGCTTTAAATGGAAATTCGCTTCGTGTGTGGGTTTGAACATCGCTTGGCAGCATAACATCTATTTCTCCGATAATCTGGAGGCACAGAACACCTTGGACAACAAGCATGATCTGAATGGATGGAACTGGATGAACTGCGATGTAACCGGAATGCTTACAGCCGGTATCGTCTTTGAGTTTGCTAAGGCACCTAAACCTTGTCGCATCTGTAATTGGTAAGAAAATGGATTATAAAACACAAATAGACAAAGAGCGCTTACCGCGGCATATCGCCATCATCATGGATGGAAATGGCCGGTGGGCAAAAAAACAAGGATTGGCACGTATGTTCGGTCACAAACAGGGCGTGGAGACCGTGCATAACATCACCGTGGCAGCTACCAAACTGGGTGTGGAGTATCTGACGCTATATACGTTCAGTACCGAGAACTGGAACAGACCCAAAGAGGAGGTGGATGCGCTGATGACGCTGCTCGTGGATACGATCGTGAAAGAGACACCGACGCTGATGAACAACAACGTCCGTCTGCAGACCATCGGGGATATTGACCGTTTACCGGAAAGTACGCGTCAGAAATTCTTAGGTTGCATCGAACAAACCAGTGTGAACACCGGTCTGACAATGGTGATTGCACTCAGTTACTCCGCCCGTTGGGAGATCACGGAGGCGGTGCGCCAGGCGGTGCGTGAAGCACAGAGCGGTGCGTTACGTCCGGAAGATGTGAATGAACAGTTGGTGTCTTCCTTGATGACCACCTGTGATATGCCGGATCCGGATCTGCTGATTCGTACCAGCGGTGAATACCGGATCAGTAACTTCCTGTTATGGCAGTTGGCGTACAGCGAGTTGTACTTCACCGATTGTCTGTGGCCGGAGTTTACGGAAGAGGAGTTTTATAAGGCCATCGTAGATTATCAGAAAAGAGAACGTAGATTTGGAAAGACAAGTGAACAGATTCAGTAAGATACTATTATTATTGCTATTCAGTGTCGGTGCGTTTGCGCAGGAGATTGAATATAGCATGACGCGTAACACCTACGAAATCGCAGGCATTGAGGTGGAAGGAGCGGACAGTTACGAAGACTTCGTGCTGATCGGTTTTTCCGGCTTGGCAGTAGGGGATAAGATCGATGTGCCGGGTGACCAGATCACCAAGGCCATCAAACGGTTCTGGAAACAGGGTCTGTTCTCGTCCGTGAAGATCAAAGCCAAGAAGATCGAAGGGAATAAGATTTGGCTAGTCATTGCGCTGGAACAACGGCCGCGTATCAGTGAAGTGCATTACGAAGGCATCAAGAAAAGCGAGAAAGAAGATATCGAGGTGAAGGCCGGTATCCGGCAAGGTTCGCAGATGACGCCGAACTTGGAGGACCATGCCAAGACGGTAATCAAGAAATACTTCGCCGAGAAAGGTTTCCATAACGCAGAGGTGCATGTGATCCAGCAGAACGATCCGGATCATCCGGGGTATGTGCGTGTGCTGATCGGTATTGATAAGAAAGCCAAGACGAAGGTCGGTAAGATCTATATCACCGGTAACGAGGCCTTGACCGACCGGCAGATCAACAAGGCGATGAAGAAGACGAACGATAACGATATCGTCAATCTCTTCCGCACCAAGAAATTCGTGACCGAAGAATACGAGAAAGACAAGCAGGCGGTGATCGAGAAATACAATGAGTACGGTTATCGCGATGCGTATATCGTGTCGGACAGTGTGGTGCCGAATCCGGAAGACCCGACGCGTGTGGATGTGTACATGACCATCAGTGAAGGTGATAAGTACTATGTCCGTTCCGTGAAATGGGTAGGAAACACCGTCTATCCGTATGAGTATTTGGATGCGACGCTGGGTGTCAAACCCGGTGACGTCTATAACCTCAAGACGCTCAATGACCGTCTGACGGGTGACGACGATGCAGTTAGCAAACTCTATACAGACCGTGGTTATCTGTTCTTTAACGTAGAACCCGTCGAGGTGAATGTGGAGAACGACTCGATTGATTTCGAGATGCGTATGTATGAAGGAAAACCGGCTACCATCAATGATATCAAGATTGTGGGTAACACGCGTGTCTATGAGCATGTGGTTCGGCGTGAGTTATATACCAAACCGGGACAACTGTACTCGCAGTCGGATATCATGCGTTCGTTGCGTGAGTTGGCGCAGATGGGACACTTCGACCAGGAGAAATTGGTGCCGGATATCCAGCCGAACCCGGAAGAGGGAACGGTGGATATCACCTATCAGTTGGAGACCAAGTCATCGGACCAGATTGAGTTCTCTCTCGGTTGGGGTGCCACGGGTTTGGTAGGTTCGTTGGGATTGAAATTCACCAACTTCGCCATTCAGAACCTGTTCAACAAGAAAGCTTATCGTATCGTGCCGCAGGGTGAAGGTCAGACCTTTTCTATTAACGCGCGTACGAACGGTATCTATTATACTTCGGCAAGTATCTCATTCCTCGAACCGTGGTTAGGCGGTAAACGGCCGAACAGTCTGAGTGCATCCATCTATTTTGCAAATCAGACCGGTTATTCGAGTCGTTACCAGAAAGCGTATCAGAACCTGTATAACACCTATTCGAGTTATTACTATTACTCCGGAAATAGCAATTACTACCAGCAATTGGCGGAGTCGGAAGCGGATAAGGACAAGTACTTGCGCACCTTGGGTGTGTCGATCGGTTACGGTAAGCGTCTGCGTTGGCCGGATGATTACTTCACCTTCTACGGTGAACTCAGTTACCAGATGTACATGATGAAAGACTGGCCGTATCTGTTGATTTCGGACGGTACGAGTCATAACCTGTCTCTCAACCTGCAGATCAGTCGTTCGTCTATCGATAACCCGATTTACACCCGCCGAGGCAGTCAGTTTACCTTGGGCTTGAAGATCACTCCGCCTTGGTCGCTCTTCAGCGGAAAAGACTATTCGCAGATGACGGTGTCTGAAAAATACCATCTGATTGAATACCATAAATGGAAATTCACCGGAAAAGTGTTCACTCCGTTAACCAGGGATAGCAAACTGGTACTTATGACCCGTGCTGAGTTTGGTTATCTGGGTCATTACAACCAGGATGCCAAATCGCCGTTTGAGACCTATTACATGGGAGGTGACGGAATGTCGGCATACACCAGTTATTCGACGGAATATGTCTCGATGCGTGGTTACTCGTCCGGTTCATTGACGCCGTATGATGTCACGACGGGACGTAACATGGGTTATCTGTACAATAAGTTCACGATGGAGTTGCGTTACCCGATCTCCTTGGAGCAGAACGCAACCATTTGGGCACATGCGTTCCTGGAGGCCGGAAACTGTTTCTCGGATATCAAAGAGTATAATCCGTTTAACCTCAAGCGTTCCGCCGGTGTCGGTGTTCGTATCTTCCTGCCGATGTTCGGTTTGCTTGGTATCGACTGGGGTTGGGGCTTCGACGAGATTAATGGATCCAAACAGTATGGCGGAAGTCAGTTCCACTTCGTGTTAGGTCAAGAGTTATAATGGCGAAAGGCTAATGGTTAAAGGCTAAAGTTATGAAAAGAACAATTATACTATTATTTGCAGCCGTGATGGTTTTTGGCACGGCTTTTGCTAAAGATCAGTCGATAGCGTATATCGACATGCAGTATATCCTGAAGAACCTGCCGCAGTACGAGCAGGCAAATGAGCAGTTGACGATGCTCTCCAAGCGTTGGCAGAAAGAGATTGATGCGGCGCAACAGGAAGCACGTGTCATGGCAACGAACTATCAAACGGAGCAGATCTTCCTTAGTGAGACCATGCGGGCACAACGGGAACAGGAGATCGTGAAGAAAGAACAGGAAGTGCTGGAACTGAAGCGAAAGTATTTCGGTCAGGAGGGAGAGTTGTACAAGAAACGGGAAGCACTCATCAAACCGATTCAGGATGAGATATACAATGCGATCCAGGATCTGGCGAATGAGAAACGGATTGATATCATCAAAGATCGTTCTGCGGATCCGTCCCTGATTTATATGTCCTCCAAACTGGATGTATCCGATCAGGTGTTACGTAAATTAGGAGCTAAATAGAGTGCGTATCGGGAGTGTATCGAGGGAATATCGTATCCCACCCATACTTATAATATACGTAGTATATTATCCCGTGATTTTGAA
The DNA here is from genome assembly GCA_946403315.1 of uncultured Bacteroidales bacterium. Lineage (GTDB taxonomy): Bacteria > Bacteroidota > Bacteroidia > Bacteroidales > Paludibacteraceae > Colicola. Next base: position 10,563 of record CAMIZK010000045.1, read on the forward strand.
AAAAAATAAAATATATATTTAAAATGAAAAATTTACAAATTAATCGTGCCTTTATGGCTAAGAAAAAGATTATTATTGCAATGATGCTGGCATTACCGATGATTGCCAGCGCGCAGAAATTCGGTCACATCAACACACAAGAGCTCTTTGCTCAGATGCCGGAAGTAAATCAAATCAAGTTGAAGATGGATACCATCCAGAATCAGTACGAGATGCAACTGGCATCGATGAACGAAGAGATCCAACGTAAGGCGCAGGATTATCAGGCACAAGAAGCTACGATGCCGGATGCGGTGAAGCAGATTCGTCAACAGGAACTCCAAGAGATGCAGCAACGTATCCAACTCTTCTATCAGACGGCTGAGCAAGACATCCAAAAGAAACAACAAGAGTTGTTGTTGCCGGTTCATGAGAAGATGACGAAGGCTATCCAGAAGGTAGGTGAGCGTGACGGATATACCTATATCTTCGATTCTGCAGCGATGGTACACATCGGCGCTGATGCTATCGATGCTACTCCGGCAGTAAAGAAAGAGTTGGGCATTAAGTAA
>CAMIZK010000046.1 GCA_946403315.1 uncultured Bacteroidales bacterium
ACTACCAGTTCCGGACTTTTCTTCAACCATAGATCCACACCGTTGGACGGATTCTCCGGTCGCAGTGCCGGACCGTACATGCGGAAAGCCGCATACTCGTTCTCCCACGCAAAATCATCCTTGCGTTCCGGAACGAATCGACCGTACACTTTCGGTTGCACCGCTTCCTTATGGCATGCCGTCAGACAGGCCAAAGCGGTTATAATATATAAAAATCTTTTCATTCTTGTGGTCTTATCGTGGTCTCATCGGGGTCTCATCGGGGGAATATCGTATCCCACCCATACTTATAATATACTATGTATATTATCCCGTGATTTTGAATTTATTTCAAATCGGTGATCTTACTGAAGTCTTGGTCTCCGTAGTCGAGGTTCTCACCACCCATACCCCAGATGAAGGTGTAGTTATGCGTAGCAGCAGCCGAATGGATCGACCATTCCGGTGACAGCACGGCCTGGTTACCTTTCATCCAGATATGACGGGTCTCTTCCACCTCACCCATGAAATGACAAACGGCCTGCTCTTCCGGTACCTCAAAATAGAAATACGCTTCCATACGACGGCTGTGCACATGCGCCGGCATGGTGTTCCATACGCTACCCGTCGCCAACTCGGTCATACCCATCTGCAGTTGACAGGTAGGCAGCACCTGGTTCACCAGCATCTTGTTGATGTCGCGTTCGTTGCTCATCTCCAGACTACCCATATGCGCCACTACCGCATCCGCTTTCGTCACTTTCTTATCCGGATACGCACAGTGCGCTGTCGTCGAATTGAAATAGAAGAGAGCAGGGTGGTTGGCATCGATACTCTCGAACTTCACCTCCCGGTCACCGCGACCTAAATACAAGGCCTCCTTATAATCCAACTCATACACTTTATCACCTGCGATCACACGACCTTTTCCGCCTACGTTGAAGATACCCATCTCACGGCGTGTCAGGAAAAACGGTGCCTTCAACGGATCGATGGCCTCTAATAGCAAAGTCTCATTCACCGGCATCGCACCGCCCACAATCATACGGTCGTACATCGAATAGACCATGTTCACTTCATCCTTCACAAACACGTGCTCGATGAGGAAATCTTTCCGCAAACGTGTCGTGTCATAACTCTTTGCGTCCATCGGATTCGAGGCGTAACGCACTTCATAATTGGTTTTCATATCACTGTATTTTAATTTGTTCAATTTTAATTTTCTTCTTAATCGGGAAGTACCAACCTAAGTTAACACTCAAGTCCAAGGGATTGGCCATGTTATGACTGTCCGTGACGGAGGTGCCTAACACACCGCCCAAGGAGAAATCACACCGTATCTCCAGTTCGTAGATACCTGCCTTCCGTGTCTTGACGTAGAAACCGGTACCGGCCGCCAATCCCCAATCGAACGGATGATCAATGGCGTTACTCTCGTCTTTGACGCAGTAACCGATCTGCGGTCCGAGGTTAAAAATCCACCGGCATACCTCGCTGCCGAAATTGAGATGCATCAGAATCGGCAACTCAATATAATGCAGGTTATGCTCCGTACCCGACTGTTTCCAACCCCGGTGCATGTAGTTCAACTCCATCTGAAAATGGCAGTACTTATGTCCGGCGTAACGGAACACCAAACCGCCGTTCCCACCTAACACACAGGCCTGCGTGATAGGACGCATACCCGATTCCGACGGATTGAAGATCACCGTGCCGGCACTCACGCCGCCATGGACACCCAAGTAATACTCCGGTATCCGCAGACGCGGTTGGGCTTGCATACTAAGCAGGCTTACCAAACCGATCAAGATCCCTATGTAGCGTTTGTTTTTCAATTCTCTACAATATGGATATACGTGTTCTGCCAACCGTCTGCTTCGCTTTCCGCTTCCCAGTAGATGGGAGACTGCAGACCCTCATTCTCACTCGGTTGACCGTTGACGATATAGATGATTTCCCGCATCAGGTCGTATCCTAAAAGGTCATAACGCGGTGTCTCGGACACATGGGTGTTCACAAAATAATGCTCCCACAACCCGTTGTAATGCGTCACGTCCCGTTCCTCCGTCGTGAACTTGGAGGTATAGACCTGCGGCAGGTTCACTGACTCTTTCTGCCACGAATACTGGCTGACCAGACGCAGGCGGTAACCTTCTTCTTGTATCTTCACCAGGTGCGGCATCAGTACCCGCACATGCTGGTAACGGTCGCTATGCACGATAATCAGGTTCTCTTTCTCTTTATCGAACGCATAGGCCGCTGAGTCTTTGAGCAGATCCCGCATCGGTATCGTGTCATACGCAATACCTTCTTCTTTCAGCACTTGGCGTAACTCCTTCATCGCATTCGAATAGTCCGCTTCCCGTACGTTGATGGCTACGCAGTGCAGAGCACTGTCTCCCTTCGGTGCGATCCATTGACGCGTCAAAGCTTGTGCTTCCTCCCGGTCCGGGGAATTGAACTGATATACATGCGGCTTGCCTTTAAGGTCAATATCATCACAGAACGGCAGGAACAACGGCACTTGATGCGCTTCGCACCACGGAATCATCTGCTGAATCTGTACCGGATAGGCTAAACCTAACACAGCCTGCACACGGTCCAACTCCGTACTGTCGCATAACTCTTTCACGCGGCGCTCACTACGCTCGATGTCATAGACACGCAGACGATAGACGATACTGTCGTTCTGCATGTCATGCAATGCCAATAACGCGCCCTGATAAAACTCCAGCATCCGTGCCGCATTCGCACTCCGCTTGGTCTGCTGACTCTCAAACGGTAACATCAACGCCAGTTCCACCACCCGTTTACCGTCGATCACGCTGTCCAGCACGATCGGTTCCGGAATCACCGGCACCACTACACTGTCCGTCACAAGGGTCACCGCACTGTCCGGTGCTGTTACCACGCTGTCTTGCGCAACAACTGCCGGCTCTACCGGTTGCTCTTCTACTACCGGCGCTGCAGGCGCTACCACCGGTTTCAACTCTTCTTTCACCGGCAGCACCTCTTTCTTCTTACTGATCTTGCGCTTGGTGGGGATGTACAGAATCTCATCGAAATGCAGACCCCGTTCCCGTAACTGCGGATTGAGACGGATGATATCCGCCTGCGGCACGTCGAAATTGACACCGATACGGTACAAACCGATACTGCGCTCTACGCGGTATTTATACACTTCCTCTCCGTTAATCGTGTCTAACGGATACTCTTTTAACTCCTGTGCTTGCAGGTAACCTACACCACCCATCATGCACAGCATCATAAGGATATATATTTTCTTCATAACTTTAGCCTTTTGCCTCTAGCCTTTCGCCATTAGCCTTTCGCCTTTAATCCGTATTTGCGTTTCCGGATCACCATCACCGTTCCGCCTACCAGCAGCAGGAACACGATCGGTGCCACGGTACTGATGATCTCCACTTTGGTTCGCTCTTTATATGCCCGTTTGGTGTTCAGCAGTCGTAACGGAACGATTTTCTCTCTTAGACTGATGAGGCCATCACCGTCCGTTAACCACAGCATGGCATTCGTGATGAAATCGCGGTTACTATACAATCGTCCCGTCACCGGGTCATAACCCATCGCCATCACCTGGTTCTGTTGCGCGTTGTTCATCAGCACACTACCGGAACCGATCACCACTTGCCGCGTCGGTGCACTCTGTTTGATCACCGGATCGTTACCTATCACCCCTTCCGGCATCATCCGATGGGCATACGCACTGGGGAAGACACCTTCCATCGATGCCGCTACCGGCACGTTCGCATGCTCGTACTGATCCCAGTTTTGCTCGTTTCCACTCAGGTTCACCTCGTTCGGACAACGCGTCACCTTAGTGGCTGTACTCGTGTATAACAGCACAAACTTCTCAATCCCGTCTTCGTCATTCACGGCACGGATGGGACTGACAAATGTACTCATGATGGCACCTAAGTCATGCGTGATAGGGTGATAGGGATTGCTTTGTAACAGCGGCGCATACGTCCAAGGAATCAGGATATGCGACTGCTTCGAACTGCTCGGTGCTTGCACCGGTATCGTCAGGCACTGCACATCTTGCACCAAGGCCGGATCGATGCATATACCGTATCGGAACAGCATGTCCTTGATCCCGATCTCATGTTCCACGATGGGAGTATACCCTTCGCTATGTAACATCTCGTCACTGAATCGCACACCGTCCACAGCCCACAATACCTTTCCGCCGCGCATGATATACTGGTCAATGATATACCGCTCCGTTTCTCCGAACGAACTCTGCGGATTGGCAATGATGATCGCCTGGTAGTTGTCCAGTATATGCAGATCCACACTGTCCCCGTTGATCGAACCGCGGTCCACTTGGAAATAGGCACTTAAGGTGTTCTCCAAGTCATACGAATACCGCTCGTCGGCTTCGTCGTGACCTTCCAAGATAGCTACCCTCGGTGTCTCGGTGCGTTGCATCAGGTACAGCGGCTCCATCAGGTTGTATTCCAACTGCTCGATGCCGGCATTCGTCACCTCTTCTTCGCTTTGTTCGGTTCCGGATAACAGGTTGATGATCGCTTCCTCGTCATGGTAACGTAGCACCGCATAGGGATACGTACGCATCTCCACCGTCTTGCCGCTGTGCTCGACGATGGTGTTACGCGTCGGAACAAACCCCTGTTGCTCCATCTCCTGCCGCGCCTTTGCATCCAGTTCATTCAGATCCTGATACCGGATCTGCAAACCGTGTGCGTACACCTTCATCTCTTCCAGCGTCTCGATCGTTGCTTTGCGCAGACGTTGAAAACCGGCACTTAACTCTCCGTTCAACAGGATCGTCACCTCGATCGGTGCATCCGTCTGCTGTAACAACACCTTTGACGCGTCACTCAGACTGTAGATCTTATCGTCCGTCAAGTCCCACCGGAACACACGCACCTGCACCAGCACGTTGGCGATTACCAGACATGCCAGCACCACACCAATCCCCCAATATTTTTTGACTTTAGCCATTCGCCTTTCGCCATTAGCCTTTAGCCATTCGCCTTTCGCCTTTACTTCTTAATCTTTTCCCACACTTCCTGGTTGATCACTACCGGATATTTCTCACGCAGGCGTTTGATCCACTCGGCCTCCAGGTAGTCCTGATAGTCGGTCGTCACTTTGCCTTTCTCATCATTCCATGCCTCCGGTGCTTTCAGTTTCTTACCTACGCACTCTACGTACGGTAGTTCCTCTTTCGGACTGAACTCAGCACCTTTCACTTTGAATCCGTATTTATCGATTGCGGCGTTCTTGCCTTGCTCCCACAGACCGTGTTGTACCTTCACGTACTGCACGCTGTCGCAGTTCACACGCTGCGCAATGTAACTCTGAATCGAATCCGGATGAGCACTCTTGATGATGGCCTTGGCTGCTTTGGCACTACTCTTGTCCTTGGCCTGGATGAGGTAACCTTTCCAACGCGGTGCGGTCCAGGTGTACGCTTTCTTGTGGCCTTTGAAATAGTTCTCCAGACCGGCCGTATCCTTAGCTGCCTTGTCCCAAACTTCACGTAAGGACACCTCAAACAGCAGAATACCGTCGTGGTACTCTTGAACCAGGTTCTTCAACTCCGGATATTTATCCTCCAAGTGTTCGTCTGCAAACGCCTTCACTTCTGCATCCGTCATCTCTGCCGGCAGATGATACTCGGCACGAGTCTTGCGGATAAAACTCTTATCCGCTTCCTGCGCACGCTCGTCACGCTGTACGTTACGAAGCACTTGCTGACGAATCGAATCCAGCGGTTGAATGCCGCGTTCTCCTTCTTTATAAATAATATGCCATCCATACTGACTGCGGATAGGAGCACTGATCTCACCTTCTTTCAGACTGAACGCTGCCTCTTCAAACGGTTTCACCATCATACCCTTGCCGAACCATCCTAAGTCACCACCTTTGGCACTGCTACCGCGGTCATCGGATTCTACCCGTGCTACTTCCGCAAAATTCTCCGGCGTCAAAATCAATGCGATACTGTCGATCAACGCTTTCTTCTCGGCATCCAGTTTCTCTTCCGGCACCATCTTCATGATATGTGCGGCTTTCACCTCGATATGATCGCGCTCTTCTTCTACCAGCACGATATGCCATCCGTACTGGGTACGGAACGGTTTGCTCACTTGACCGATCTCCGTGTTATACACCGCTTCTTCCAACGGATAGACGTAACGGAACGGTGTGATCCAACCTAACTCACCATTCGTCTCCTGTACACTCGGATCGGTGCTCACTTCCCGTGCAACTACGTCAAAAGCTTCCACTTTCTGACGAACCAACTTCGCCTTCTTGCCTTTGCCTTTCATCACACCTTTACCGATCGTGACACGCTCGTAGGCTTCGTTGATCTTCGCCAACGCTGCAGCAACCTCTTCTTCACTCGCACTTCTCGGACACTGGATCGCGATATGTGCGGCACGACGGTCCTTGGCCATGTGACGCCAACTCATCTCTACCAGACTGTCCAACGCTGCCTGATCCTGCAGGTACTTCGGCGTGGCCTGGGCACGGTAACCCTTTAACTCCTTGGCAAAAGCTTCCGTCGTGTCAATACCCTGACTCTCCGCTTCCGCCACTTTTAATTTGAAATTGATGAACATGTCCAAGTACTCGTCCATGGTCTTGGGATCCAAAGCACCTGCCTGGTTGTTCTTCTCATAGATGTACAAAAACTCCTCGGCGCTGACGGGTTTTCCGTTAATCGTCATCAGCGTCTCTTGCTGGGCTGCAGCTATCATACTCATCGCTGCTGCAGCTAAAAATAAGAATGTTTTTTTCATTTGTTTATGGTTGTTTTTATGTGTTAGTGCGTATTTTGCAAAATCGGGCGCAAAGGTACAAAAAAAAAATGACATACGCAAGCGCGCGTGCCATTTTTTCGCATTTTTTCTCTATAACCCGTAACCGGTAACCGGTAACCCGTAACCTTTAGCCTTTCGCCTTTATATACTTCGGAAACGATTTTTCGAATAACTGTACCGCCTGATTCAGGCTTCCGAACAATTCTCCGCCGGATGCGTTCATGTGGCCGCCGCCGTGAAAAACCTCACTCGCCCAGATGTTCACCGGCCGGTCTCCTTGCGAACGGAACGATATCCTTATTCGCGGTTTCGGCGTACCCGGTTTCGGTCGTTCTTCCCGCATGTACACCGAGTAATAGACGTCGCTGATCTGTAACGGCATATTCACCAATCCCTCCGTGTCTCCCGGCTGGTAATGGTACTGGTCCAACTCATCGGCACTCAAGGTGATCAGCGACAGATGGTACTCCGGATAGATCCGCATCTTGCGGTATAAAGCGTAACCCGTCAGACGCACCCGATCTGTCGAATACTGATTATATACGGCATTGTAGATCTCGTCTTTTTTGATGCCGGCACGAATCAGTTCCGCAATGATCTCGTACAGGTCACAATTCGTGGAATTGAAACTGAAATTACCCGTATCCGTCATCAATCCCGTGTAGATACAAGTAGCCGTCTGAAGGCTGATGGCTGAAGGCTGATGGCTGATAAACCGATACACAATCTCACTTGCCGAACAAGCCTCCGGAAAACTGAAAACGATATCCGCAAAATCCGTCGGATTCAGGTGGTGGTCGATCAGAATTTTCGGTGCCGTTGCGGCTACTAATTTCTCACCTATCGGACCAATCCGTTTGGGGTCATTGAAATCCGTGCAGATGAACAAATCCGCATTGGTTATCAGCTCGTTACAGCGGTTTGCATCCGTCTCGTAGACCGTAATCTCCTCCGCTCCCGGCATCCACTGGTAGAACTTTGGAAACGCATTGGGTACAATGACATTCAAAGTCCTTTCTCCATTCGCCAATAACCATTCGCCCTTTAGCCAATTATACAACCCCAGCGCCGATCCCATTGCGTCGCCGTCCGGAGCCATGTGCGTGATAATAACGATATGTCTCGCCTGCGCAATCCATTCATGCGCACGCTGAGCATCTGCTGATTTTAATTCGATAGCCATATTTCGTTTAATTTGTGTGCAAAGATACTGCTTTTTTCGCACATACGCAAGAAAAATGAAATTTTTTTGCATTTTTTTACAAAAATATTTGGTCATGTCAAAAAAAAGCAGTACCTTTGCGCGATTTTTCGTGTTAATGTGCGGAGAATCCCCGAAATTGAGAAAAATATAAAATATATAATACAATGTCAAAGATTTGTCAAATTACAGGCAAGAAAGCCATGGGCGGCTGCAACGTTTCGCACTCGAAGCGTCACACCAAGCGCACGTTTGATGTGAACCTATTCCGCCGCAAGTTCTACTGGGTAGAACAGGATGTATGGATCGAGCTGAACGTGAGTGCAGCCGGTCTGAGAACTATTAACAAGATCGGTCTCGACAACGCGCTGAAACAGGCTGCGGAGAAGGGTTACCTCTATTAAAAGAAAGGAGCTGAACAATGGCAAAGAAAGCAAAAGAAGCCCGCGTTCAAGTTATCCTTGAATGCACCGAGCAGAAGAACAGTGGTGTACCGGGAATGAGCCGTTATATTACGACTAAGAACCGTAAGAACACACCGGATCGTTTGGAACTCATGAAGTACAATCCCTATTTGAAGAAATATACCCTTCACAAGGAGATTAAGTAATTAACACCTAATTTTAGAAAGGCTTAGAACTATGGCAAAGAAAGCGGTCGCAACACTGCAAACCGGTAACTCCGGACGCGCGCACTCTAAGTGCATCAAGATGGTTAAGTCGCCTAAAACAGGTGCTTACGTCTTCCAAGAGGAAATCGTACTCAACGAGAAAGTAAACGAGTTCTTCAAGTAATTAACAAAACGAAAATGCGTGTTTTCCGAAAGGAGAATACGCATTTTTCGTACACCGTTATGATCAAACAGCAAGGAAGTAATCGGGTTTATACCCGGGAGACCGATGAAAACGGTCGCTCCGTCATTCGGGTGGTCGGCACCAACCGGGATGAGAACCGTGCCTTCATCTATATGGCACGCCATTTTCATGCACTCGGTTTACCCGTGCCCGAAGTCTATTGGGTCAGTGACGATGAAATGTCTTATACCCAGGAAGATCTGGGTGACACCCTCCTCTTCGATAACCTCGATCCCACCTTATTAGAACGCGCTATACGTGCGCTTGCGCACATACAAGTGGAAGGTGCACGTGACTTCGATTGGTCCTATTGCTTCCCCGTTCCTGCTTTTGACGAACGCTCCGTGCGATGGGATCTGAACTACTTCAAGTACTGCTTCCTCAAAGGTACGCAGATCGAGTTCTCCGAACCCCAACTGGAAGATGATTTCGATGCGTTGGTAAAGAATGTCCTTTCGCCATTCGCCATTCGCCATTCGACCTTTTTGTATCGCGATTTCCAAAGCCGGAATGTCATGATTCGTGACGGTCAACCGTATTTCATCGATTTTCAAGGCGGTCGTCGCGGTCCTACCCAGTACGATGTCGCTTCCTTCCTCTGGCAGGCGAAAGCCAACCTCGCTCCCGAACTGCGAGAAAAACTGATCGAAGACTATTTAGATGAACTCTCAACATTAGCCTCTAACCTTTCGCCTTTCGCCTGGAAAAAGGCGTTGCCGCATTTTGTGCTTTTGCGCACCCTTCAGGTTCTCGGTGCGTACGGTTACCGCGGTTATTTCGAGCGCAAGCAACATTTCTTAGAGTCCATCCCCTTGGCGCTAAAGAACTTACACGATATCCTTGAACCCTTAAAAGAAGAATATCCTTATCTCTATGCTATCAGTAACGATCTACTCGTTCTCCTTTAAACGCGGTATCCCGGCGGATGAGTCCGGCAACGGCGGCGGTTATGTCTTTGACTGCCGTTCTACCCATAACCCCGGTAAATATGAGGAGTATAAGTCGCTCACCGGTCTTGATCAACCCGTCATCGATTTTCTCGAACAGGATGGCGAGATCCTCACCTTCCTCGAGTCCGTCTATGCACTCGTTGATCATCATGTAGAGCGATTCATCGAACGCGATTTTACCAATCTGCAAGTCTCCTTCGGTTGTACCGGTGGGCAGCACCGCTCCGTCTATTGTGCCGAACATCTCGCTGCCCACCTGCACGAGAAATACAACGTAAAAATAGAATTGATACACCGAGAGCGCGGCATAAATCGTACCTTAGAATAAATCGTAAATCAATCGTACCTCGTAAATCGTCCAATCGTCAATGAAAGCGATGATTTTTGCGGCGGGTTTGGGAACTCGCTTGAAACCCCTCACCGATACGATGCCAAAGGCACTCGTACCCTTAGCAGGCAAACCCCTCCTTCAATGGCAGGTGGAGCGGCTTCGTGATGCCGGTATCACCGATATCATCGTCAATGTACACCATTTTCCCGATATGATCATCGACACCGTCCGTCGTAATAACGGCTGGGGGTGTAACATCCTTATCTCCGACGAACGCGACCAACTCCTCGATACCGGCGGTGGTCTCAAAAAAGCCATTAACCATGCGCCCTTCGCCCTTCGCCATTCGCCATTATTAGCCTGCAACGTGGATATCCTCTCCAATCTCGACCTCCGTGCTTTTATAGATTCCTATGATCCCAGGACCCTGGGATCCCTGGTAGTTTCCGAACGAGAGACGCAGCGGTATCTCCTTTTCGACGATGACCTTACCCTGCGTGGTTGGACGAATATCAAAACCGGAGAGGTACGACCTTCATCATTGCATCATTCCATCATTCCATCATTGAGAAAACTGGCTTTCTCCGGCTGTCAAATTCTTAGTCCGGAAACCCTGTCGTTTTTATCGCAGATGCCGGAAGACAAATTCTCCCTCATCGATTTCTATATGGCTATCTGCGAAAAACAAATGTCCAATGTCCAATGTCCAATGTCCAATCTGAAAGCGTATATTCCAAACGCTTTCAGAATGATGGATGTGGGAAAAATCGACCAAATAGAAGAGGCCGAAAGGTTCGCTGAAAGCCTCTAAATCAAAAAAATGATACCTAAAATGCATTTTTTTGCCAAAAAATTTGCACATGTCATAAAAAAGCAGTACCTTTGCACCCGCTTT
>CAMIZK010000047.1 GCA_946403315.1 uncultured Bacteroidales bacterium
AACACCAAATCCGTCATGGAGCTCATCGCAAACGTCGCTTCTACCCTATTTCGTCTCTTTAATGCCATGATTAAGCCGGTTCGTTAAGCAAATCCATAAACTCCATCGTACGGCTCTCCAGCAGACGTACCACCCGATCTACACGGGATACGAGGTAGTTATACGCAAACATCGCCAAGATACCTACGATCAAACCACCGATAGTCGTCACCATGGCCTGGTACATACCGGAAGAGAGTGCCGAAATCTCGATGACACCACCGGAAGTCTGTGCCATGTTATAGAACGTCTGGACCATACCGAGCACAGTACCCAAGAATCCGAGCATCGGTGCGCCGGCAGCGATGGTGGCAATGATAACCAGACCTTTCTCCAAACGGCCTACCTCCAGGTTTCCTACGTTCTCTACCGCTACCTGCACGTCTTGCATCGGACGACCGATACGGGTGATACCGGTCTCGATCATATGAGCAGACGGTGTGTCGGTTTTCTTACAAAGATTCAGAGCAGAATCGATATCTCCGTCATGGATAAAATCACGAATATGCGCCATGAACTGCTTGTCTTCCTGGGTAGCTTTTTTCATCGCCATCAGACGTTCGATGAAGATATAACATGCGCCGGCCAGGAGAACCGCCAGAATGATCATGATCCAGCCGCCGTATTGCGCCATTTCGAACAAGTTAATCGACTGCGTTGCTTCCTCCGCAGCATCGTTTACCAAAGCTGCAGGATTTGCAGCAAGCGTGTCATTAATGATTTGTAATAACATAAAGATTATTTACGATTTAACGATTTACGATTTATTTCTTCAAGCACTCCAGATACTCTTGAATCGTTTCCTGGATGCCTAAATAGAGGGCGTCACAAACAATCGCATGACCGATCGACACCTCCGCCGTCCAAGGGAATGCCTGTATAAACGGTTTGAGGTTCTTGAGGTTCAGATCATGGCCTGCGTTCATACCCAGACCCAACTCATGTGCCTTCATCGCTGCCGGACGGTATTTCTCGATTGCCCGCTTGGGATCGATGCGGAAGAGCTCGGCATACGGACCCGTATAGAGTTCTACTCTATCTGCTCCTGTACGGAGAGCATATTCCACCATCACAGGATCCGGATCCACAAAGATGCTGACACGGATACGGTACGCATGCAACTGGTTCACTACCCCTTTGAGGAAATCCAGGTTCCGTCGGGTATCCCAACCGTGGTTAGACGTTAACTGACCTGGATCGTCGGGCACCAGCGTCACCTGCGTCGGACGGACATCCGTTACCAATGCCAGGAACTCCTCCGTCGGATTTCCCTCTACATTCAGTTCGGTGGTCACCATCGACTTCAGTTGATACACATCTTCCTTGCGGATATGCCGCTCATCGGGACGCGGATGAACCGTAATTCCCTGCGCACCAAACAACTCGCAGTCCACTGCAAAACGCTGAACATCAGGCAGATTTCCCCCACGCGCATTACGCAACGTAGCTACCTTGTTGATATTAACACTAAGCTTTGTCATCGTTGTATGATCAAAAACGCTGCAAAGATACGAAAAAAAATTCACATACGCAAATAAATAGCTGCTTTTTTTGAATTTTGCAAATAAATTTGCATATATCAATTTTTTGTTGTACCTTTGCACACAAATTTTATTTTTATCATGACAATAGCTGTTTTTGGAAATGCGATGAAGTCCGATACCTTACTGGAAGTAAGGCATATTTTGGAGTTTATGTCCACTCAGGGCGTTCATGTGATCTTGTCGCATGAATTGCGTCAGGAGTTGGATCTGCGCGAATATCCGGTTTTCAACGACGGGTTTATCAACGAAGAAGGAGCCAAGCAGTCAAACGATGAGCCGGTGGACTTTGCGTTATCGGTAGGTGGTGACGGTACGTTCCTCACGAGCGCCGCAGCGATAGGAAGAAAGAACATACCTATTCTGGGTATCAACTGCGGTCATCTGGGATTTCTGGCGGAAGTGCAGGCGGAGGATGTAGATGGGATATTACAAAAACTGGTAGCCGGTGAATATACCATTGAGCAGCGCAGTCTATTGGCGTTGAGCGTGTTTGACAAAGAGGGCAATAAACGCGACGGACTGATTATGGCGCCGAATGCGTTGAACGAGATAGCGATTCTCAAGGAAGGTTTGAGTAGTATGTTGCAGATCGAGTTGAAAGTGAACGGAGAGTTGCTGCACACCTACCATTCCGACGGTCTGGTCATTGCCACGCCGACGGGAAGTACGGCGTATAACCTGTCTATCGGAGGACCGCTGATGGTGCCGCAGAGTCGGGGTATCATCTTAACACCTATTGCACCGCACAGCTTGACTGTCAAACCTTTAGTAGTGCCGGATGACTGGAAGTTCGACCTCAAAGTAAGCAGTCGTTACGATGCGTTCATGGTGTCGGTGGACGGTAGAAGTCAGAGTTTGAGTACCGACACCAGTCTGCATATCGAACGTGCGCCGTACACCGTCAAAGTGGTGCAGATCGGCGATAACAGTTTCTTGAAAAGCTTAAGAGCCAAACTCAATTGGGGGAAATAAAGGTTATGGGTATTCTTTCATATATAACTTGGAATGTAGATCCGGTGCTGATACACCTGGGAGGTCTGGAGATACGCTGGTACGGTTTGTTATGGGCGATCGGTTTGTACGTATGCTGGGTAATGAACAAGCGCATGTACAAACGGGAGAATTGTCCTCCCGAATGGATTGATCAGTTGTTTATCTGGATTGCTGCCGGCGCTATCTTGGGTGCCCGGTTGGGACACTGTCTGTTCTATGAATGGCATAACGATTTGGGAGAACTGAGTATCTTCGGTTGGGACATTACCTACCGCAATCCGTATATCGAGAATCCCTTGTTGATCCTTAAGATCTGGGAAGGCGGTTTAGCCAGTCATGGTGGTGCGATCGGTATCATCTTAGCAGCTTGGTTACTGAACAAGAAGAAGTTCAGCCGTTATCCGCAGTTCAAGACCAGTTGGTTATGGATATTGGATCGTCTTTGTATCGGTGTCTGCGTGACGGGTGCATTGATCCGTTTAGGCAACCTGATGAACAGTGAGATATACGGCGGTCCGACGAATTTACCGTGGGGATTCATCTTCGTGAACGGTGATATCAACAAGGATGTACCGTGTCACCCGACGCAGATCTACGAGATCATGTATCTGATGGTAGCATTAGCGGTGACGATGCCTCTGTACTGGAAGACACAAGCCAGAAGAAGGGAAGGTCTGCTGTTAGGTATCTTCCTGTTGATTGTGTTCGGTACCCGTTTCGGTTTGGAGTTCATCAAGAACGATCAGGAAGCGTTTGAAGCCAACCATCTGCTTAACATGGGACAAATCCTCAGCATTCCGTTTGTGATCCTGAGTATATACCTTATTATACGCGCGTATAGGAGACCGCTGTTACCGGTAGTGGACAAACAGCCGGAGAGTCTTGAAAAAAAATATCAAGACAAGTCGAAAGTCGAAAGTAAAAAGTCGAAAGAGAAATGACAAAAAAAGATCTTAGAATCGTCTATTTAGGTACACCGGAGTTTGCGGTAGCGAGTCTGCGCACTTTGGTGGAAGGCGGATATAATGTAGTTGCTGTGGTGACGATGCCGGACAAACCTGCCGGCCGTGGTCACCAGATGCAGTATTCGGACGTGAAGAAATACGCATTGGAGGTTGGTTTACCGGTGCTACAGCCGGAGAAACTGAAAGACGAAGCGTTCATCGAAGAGTTGCGTTCCTACCAAGCGGATCTGCAGATTGTGGTAGCTTTCCGCATGTTACCGGAAGTGGTATGGACCATGCCGCGTTTGGGTACCTTCAATATTCACGGTTCGTTACTGCCTCAGTACCGCGGTGCAGCACCGATCAACTGGGCGGTGATGAACGGAGAGAAAGAAACGGGTCTGACCACCTTCATGTTGAAACATGAGATCGACACGGGAAACATGATCCTGCAGGAACGGATTCCGATAGGCGAGGATGAGAACGTAGGATCGGTGCATGACCGGTTGATGGAGTTAAGCAAAAGCATGGTACTGCGCACGGTGGACTTGATCATCGATTGCGAAAACAAAGGTATCGAAGTGCCGACCACTCCTCAACCGCAGATAGCGGAATTGAAACCGGCACCGAAGATCTTTAAGGAAGACTGCGAGATCAAGTTTGCCGAGAAGACGGCTTCAGAAGTGAAGAATTTTGTGCGTGGTCTGAGTCCCTACCCTGCTGCCTGGGCGAACCTGACGATTAAAGGCCAGACGTTTGAGAACGTGAAGATTTTTAAGGTCGAGATAGCGGACAAAGGCGATATCCTTGTACCTTGCAAAGAGGGAAGCGTCAGCATTCTTGAGCTGCAGGTTCCGGGCAAGAAACGCATGGACGCAAAGAGTTTTTTGAATGGATTACATTAAGCTGATCGATAAATATTACGGAAACTACCCGGCATTACGGGAAGTGCTGGTGACCCACAGTCGTCAGGTGGCGGATCGTGCACTGAAGATTGTGGATGCGCATCCTGAGTGGACGGAACAGGGCTTGGTGGATCGGCAGTTTATCGAAGAAGCGGCGATGTTACACGATATCGGTATCATCTTCTGCGATGCACCGAAAATTCACTGCAGAGGGTCGCACAAGTATATCGAACATGGTTTTTTAGGTGCTGAACTGCTGCGGGCAGAAGGGTATCCAAAGCATGCTTTGGTTGCAGAACGGCATACGGGAACGGGTATCACGATGGAGCAAGTGGAACGGGAAGAGTTACCGATTCCGGAACGCAACTATTGTCCGCAGAGTCTGGAAGAGAAGATCATCTGCTATGCGGATAAGTTCTATTCCAAATCGCATTTAGGCGAAGAGGTGAGTATCGATAAGATCAAGTATAATATCTGGAAGTATGGCCACGCCGCTTTCGTGCGTTGGCAGGAATTAGTGGAACTTATGGGCGAAGCCGATCGATAGCAGTTCCCGGAACTGTATCTTGGCATGCGTATCTCCTTTCATGACCACAGACGAGTCATAACGGGGGTGTAACATCAGCCGCGCAGACATGAAGCGGTTGATGATAAAATCGCAGTTGACCTCCAGGTCTATCTCGACGTGGTGATAATTGGTGTAGAAATAGAATTTTGACTCCAGCGACACTTCACGAACGGGTTTCCAGGTATATTCAACACGAACAGACGAACCGATATTATGCTGGGTTCGTTGTCCTTCATCCAGTCCGTAATCCGTGACGGACACACGTGCCGTATCAGCCACATGAATCACCTTGTAGGACACCGGAGAAACGGAGATAGACAGGTCTTTGACGGGTTTGTAGTCAATACCGAATGCGGCATTGAAACGGAAGGGTGAGAACGGTGCTGACTTGAGTTCCATTGAGTTGGATTTGAACGTCGGCAGCAGGCGTGTCTCGATCTCCGCAGAAATAGAAGTAAAGACCTTAGGAACAATCCGCAGGTTCGCTTTGGAGTAGATCCGGAAGAGGTCATCGGTAGTATTGATCTTATGCAGACTATCTGCCGAGACAGTAGAACCGCCCATACGCCATTCGCCGGTGTTCTCCCAGGTGAAACGGTCGGTGATATAACTGACCTGTCCTTTGGCGATACCGAGTGCGGCAAAAGAGGATGAACCGCCTTGGTACCAGTTGGGGGTAACGTAGTTCTGGGTGATCTGCAACATCAGTGTCGCTTCCCGTCTCCATGGCGACTTCATCTCCCGAATGGCACGTAACACATCGTTCCGGTCTTCTTCCGCATCCTTGATCCAGGATTTCTCGACGGTGATGGCCGGCATCTTCTCGATCTTCTGCAAGGCCAACGAGGCATTGACGGTGCGTAACGAATCGATCTCACGCAGTTCCCGAGCAATCGAATCCAACCGCATCATCTCCGCTGCTACCATGACGGAATCCAATGAATCGGCCGCTAACTTTTCCATCGTCTGCGCCGAAACGATATCCAGCAGGTAAGCATCCGACTCCACGGCTTCGTTCTGTTCCGCCAGTTTGAAAGTGTCTGTATATAGTTGTTGCGCTGCCAGATGAGTGACAGCGCAAACAAGAACTAATATCAGGATTTTAGCTTTCAGCATTCAGCCATCAGCTTTCAGACTCCTGCCGCAAGGCGACCATGACATTGTTTGTACTTCTTGCCCGAACCGCAGGGACACGGGTCGTTGGGACGCGGTTTCTTATCCACACGCATCGGTTCCGGGCGTTGTTGTTCCCGGGTGTCTCTACCGGCAGCCGCAGCAGCACCGGACGCTTGAGCCGCTTGTTGCACGGCATCTTTCTGGGTGCGGTAACGGCTGTAGTCCATACGGCGTTGCTGTTGCGCCTGTTGCACGTTATCCGGTGCCGTCTGATGGATCTGACCACGCAGCAGGATAGAAATCGCACGGCGGTTGAGGGTGTCCAGCATACCTTTGAAGATATTGAAGGACTCGAGTTTATAGATCAACAGCGGATCTTTCTGTTCGTACGACGCGTTCTGAACGGACTGCTTGAGGTCATCCAACTGACGGAGATGCTCTTTCCACTCATCGTCGATGACGTAGAGCAGCATTCGTTTCTCAAACTCTTTGACCACCTCTTTGCAGTGACTCTCCGCTGCGCTCTTGAGGTTGACAGAGATGTTATATACGCGCTTACCGTCCGTGATAGGAATGAGGATATTCTCGTACTGCTGACCTTTCTCCTCATAGACACGCTGGATGACCGGATCGGCGATGAGCATCAGTTTGTCCATACGGCGTTTGAAACTGTCCAAAGCCGCTTCGGCTACCTGTGCACTCAACTCATCGACACGGGTACGATGGAATGCATCCTCGTCGAACGGCAGTTCGATGGCAAACGCCTGCAGCACATCCATCTTCAGACCTTCGTAATCAGCCGCCTGACGAGCGTCTGCGGTCATCGCTTCCGATAACTCATAGATCATGTTCGTAATATCGACACCGATACGCTCACCCATCAAAGCGTGACGACGCTTGGAGTAGATGAGGTTACGTTGCTGGTTCATGACGTCATCGTATTCGATGAGGCGCTTACGGATACCGAAGTTGTTCTCCTCTACTTTCTTCTGGGCCCGTTCAATGGAGTTGGAGATCATTCGGTGCTCGATCATCTCGCCTTCCTTGAAGCCCAGACGGTCCATGATACCGGCTATACGTTCCGAACCGAACATACGCATCAGGTCATCTTCCAGCGAAACATAGAACACGGAACTACCCGGGTCTCCTTGACGACCGGCACGACCACGCAGCTGACGGTCCACACGACGGGACTCATGACGCTCGGTACCGATGATAGCGAGACCTCCGGCTTCTTTCACTTCCGGTGTCAACTTGATATCCGTACCACGACCGGCCATGTTCGTAGCGATGGTTACGACACCGGCACGACCGGCTTCGGCTACGACCTGTGCCTCCTGTTGGTGCAACTTGGCGTTGAGGACATTATGTTTGATCTTACGAATAGTAAGCAGTTTGCTGAGGAGTTCAGATATCTCGACACTCGTAGTACCCACCAGCACCGGACGACCTTGGTTCACCATCAACTCGATCTCATCGATGACAGCATTGTATTTCTCACGCTTGGTGCGGTAGATACGGTCGTTCATATCGATACGTGCGATCGGTTTGTTGGTCGGGATAACGACTACGTCGAGTTTGTAGATATTCCAAAACTCACCTGCTTCCGTCTCGGCTGTACCGGTCATACCGGCGAGCTTGTTGTACATACGGAAGTAGTTCTGCAGGGTGATCGTCGCAAAAGTCTGCGTTGCCGCTTCGACTTTCACATTCTCTTTCGCTTCCACGGCCTGGTGCAAGCCGTCGGACCAACGGCGACCTTCCATGATACGGCCCGTCTGCTCATCGACGATCTTCACCTCGCCGCCGTCAATGATATAATCAACGTCTTTCTCAAAGAGCGTGTAGGCCTTGAGCAACTGGTGTACCGTGTGTACGCGTTCTGCCTTGATCGAATAGTTGGTATAGATATCGTCCTTGCGTTGCTGACGCTCTTCGGGGGTTATATCCGTCACATGCTCGAGTTCCGCCATTTCGCTACCTACGTCCGGCAGCACGAAGAAATGGGGATCGTCGGTAGAACCGGTGAGTGCATCGATACCCTTATCGGTGAGTTCGATGGATTTGTTCTTCTCGTCGATGACGAAATAGAGTTCGTCGGTCGCGATATGCATGTTCTTCTCATTCTCCTGGAGATAGAACTCTTCGGTCTTCTGCATACGCACTTTGACACCCGGTTCCGAGAGGAACTTGATGAGTGCTTTGGATTTCGGCAGACCTTTGTACGAACGGAAGAGTGCCAATTCACCTTCTTCACGCACCTTGCTGTCCTCGGAACCCATCTTCGCTTTGGCTTCCGCCAGAAGCTTGGTGGTCAAGGTCGTCTGCTGACGCACGAGGTTAGCCACACGGTCTTTGTATTCATCGAACATCTGGTCGTCACCCTTGGGGACAGGACCGGAGATGATCAACGGGGTACGCGCGTCATCGATCAAGACGGAGTCCACCTCATCGACGATCGCGTAGTTATGACCGCGTTGCACGAGGTCAAGCGGAGAAGTTGCCATGTTATCACGCAGGTAGTCAAAACCGAACTCGTTGTTGGTACCGAAGGTAATATCGCAGGCATAAGCCTTACGGCGCTCGTCGCTGTTGGGACGGTGCTTATCGATACAATCGACGGTGAGACCGAGGAACATATAGATCGGTCCGTTCCACTCCGAGTCACGGTTGGCGAGGTAATCGTTGACGGTGACTACGTGTACACCTTCATGCGTCAAGGCGTTGAGGTACACCGGCAGCGTAGCTACCAGGGTCTTACCTTCACCGGTCGCCATCTCGGCGATCTTTCCTTGATGGAGAACGACACCACCGAAGAGTTGGACATCATAATGGATCATATCCCATTTGATCTCGTTACCTCCGGCCATCCAGTGGTTAACATAGATCGCCTTGTCGCCGTCTATCTCGACAAAGTCGAAACGCTCGTCAGCCGCCAGGTCACGATCCATCTGCGTAGCGGTTACTACCACCTCTTCGTTTTGAGCAAAACGACGGGCGGTGGATTTCACGATGGCATAAGCTTCCGGCAGGATCTCGTTCAGTTTCTTCTCATAAACCTCCTTGATCTCTTTCTCCAGTTTATCGACCTCGTTATATACTTTCTCACGCTTGTCGATCTCGAGACCTTCGATGGAGGCCTTGAGTTCGGCGATGCGGTCTTTGTGCGGTTTGACGGCTTCCTGCAGCGTATCCATCAACGACCATGAACGGGCACGCAGGTCGTCATTGGACAACTTGTCAATGGACGCATAAGCTGCCTTGATTTGCTCTACTACCGGCTGAATGGCACGCATATCTTTCTGTGCCTTGTTGCCGAATAGTTTGGTAATAACTTCTAAAAAATTCATATGTTGTTTCAGTATTTACACAAAATGCGCTGCAAAATTACTACTTTTTTTTGAATTATGCAAATTTAATTATTCAAATTCAATAATTTAATTTCAATAATCTGTATTTTAGGATCGTTTGGGGGCATTTGGGACGAATATACACAACAATAGCCTGCAAGTCCCAAAAACCTGCAGGCTGTTATTGAAATCACTCTTCCTTATCTTTGCTAAAAGGCAATTCGTCTTGGGGCGTAATGTAATCAATCGCCTTGGAACTACTAATCACCGAGTGTCCCAGGCGTTGCTCGATGTCTGCACGCGCATTACGTGCCACTTCGGCTCCATCTTTCGCCACATGCGCCGTTTCGACCATTCCTTTCGGGTCACGCTCTTTGCTGAGGTCGGTTGCTGTCTGTTCCGCCAGCGCATTCAGTAGCAACTCCATATTGGTCATATTATCCCGCAGATTTTGCGCTTGCAGCCCTTTATGCTCTTTGTACTCGTGCGTGGTCATGCCGCTCCACACCTTACTCATCAGGTCGGTCAATAGTGCATAATCCGATTCGTTCTCAATACCGCTACGTTTCCATTCGTCGGTCAATCCCTTACGAATCTCGATAGTCTTGATACGTTGGTTGATCCAATTCTCCGAATAGCCGAGACGACGATAGTCTTTGACAGCCTGCTCGATGCTACGCTCCGGATCTCGCAACTGGTAGAAACGTTCGCTTCCTACCTGCGCCAACCATCGTTTGATCGGTTCTGCTTTCTTGGACGGAATCGACTGAATGATTCGCAGAATACCTTGTAGATCCGCACAATTCACTGCATGTTTTTTCCCGTCTGTAGATACAAATTGGTGGGGGGTACAAATTGTACCCCACACGGAATCCAACTCTTTATCACGAGAGCGCAAGCGTTTGACATACTGCTTAACATCAGTACTATCAGTTAAAACCTGTACGATATCTTGAACTGCGAAATAGTATTTCTCCAGCTCCTCATTCCAAACAACACGCACTTTCTTTCCTTCAAACAATTTGATTACAGATTCGTTAGCCATAACCTCTTCAAATTTTCTGCAAAGGTACAAAAAAAAATCGACATACGCAAATGTTATGCCGATTTTTTCATAAAATACCTTTCGCCGTTAGCCATTCGCCCTTTCGCCTTTATTGGCACGTTTACGCGCACGGATCATAAGGTACGCGCATGCGCAGAGCATCAACGG
>CAMIZK010000048.1 GCA_946403315.1 uncultured Bacteroidales bacterium
TGCCATTCATTGGCGGTTAATTCCAATTCATCGTACCACTCCTGTCCGAAACGACGGATCAGCGGTGCTTTTAAAAATTTATACAAAGGGATATGTTTTTTCTTTCCTAAGATCCGTGCGCAATGACAGATGTCCCAACGGTGGTACTCCACCCCCGTGTATTCGCCTACATTCGTCAATCGTATCGGGTATAAAGCGCACGAGATAGGTTTTGTCAATCCCATCTTCTCGATTAAGCAGTAACACCAGCCGTTATGGTCGGTACGTGCAAAGACACAGTCTTTGCCATTGACGATCGAAAGCACCTTTTCTCCGGAAGGATCAAGATACGAAAGACCTTGTTTTTCCACCACTTCCCGTGCCTCCTTGGTCATCTGCGGCAGCAATTGGGGGAGCTGGTGTTGGAGTTGTGCCACCTCTTCGTCTGAGATCGGACAACCGGCATCGCCTTCGATGCAGCAGCAACCGTGACAGGTGTCGAGGTCACAACAGAACTCTTTCTCCAGCACGTCCAGCGAAACTAATGTGTTTTGTATCAGGAACATGGTTTAGTTCAAATAGTTCTCCGCCCATATCTTAAGGCCTAACAGGATCAGCACCAATCCACCGATGGCGTCAATATGTACTACCCGTTTACTCATTCGTTTACCGAACTGCACGCCCACGATGTAACCGCCTAAAGAGAAGGCAGCGGTGATACCACCGATCGTCAGAATAGCCGGTAACAACCGGTTGGGGTACGGCGCAAAGAGTAAACCCGTCGTGAGCACGTCGATACTGGTAGCAAACGCCAGGATCAGCAGATGTACGATACGCCAATTGGCATCTTTGTGCTTTTTTCCTCCCCGTGTGGACTCCCAGATCATCTTGCCGCCGATAAAACCAAGTAATACCAAGGCAATCCAAGGAATATAGAGTTGCAGGAAGTCAATGAACAGCTGTCCGGCATAGAAACCAATCACCGGCATACCCATGTGAAAACAACCGAAGATAAGCGCCATCAGCAACGCACGGGAATGCCAGCTCTTCTGCGTCATTCCCTGAATAATGGAGATGGCACAGCAGTCCATCGCCAATCCGATGCTCATTAAAATAATGTTTAACCAGTTCATCAGTTCCTTCTGTATTTATAACGTGCACCTGTTTTGCCTTTGGCGATCGATGCCAACTTATTACGCACAAAAGTCTTGCGTATCGGTGAAATCCTATCAGTGAACACATGGCCTTCGAGATGATCATACTCGTGTTGCACGATACGTGCTTTGAAACCCGTGAAAGTCTCTGTGTGTTCGTTGAAATCCTCATCCAGGTAGCGCATCTTCACCGACACCGGCCGCACCACGTTCTCACTGATACCCGGTAACGACAGACAGCCTTCGGAATAAGTGCACGTCTCTTCACTCTCTTCCAGCATCTCCGGATTGATGAATGCCTGTTTGAAGCCTGCGCACTCCGGATAATCTTCCGCTAATTCATTACCGTCCACCACAAACAACCGCCAGGGTTTGCCTACCTGCGGAGCCGCAAGACCGCAACCTTCCGCCTGCGTCAGCGTTTCATACATGTCGGCAATGAACTGCTTCAATTCCGGCATGTTCTCAATCTCTTCCGTTTCTTTTCTTAATACGGGTTGACCGTATAAATATATTGGTAAAATCATAAACGATTTAACGATTTAACAATTTAACGTCTTAACGAAGGCTATCAAGGTAGCCTTCCAATATAATACAAGCGGCGATCTTATCGACCACGGCTTTGTCCTGTCGGTCTTTTTTCTTCATTCCCCCGTCAATCATCGCCCTGTGCGCCAGTACCGACGTGAAGCGCTCGTCATACATAGTTATCGGTTTATCGGGAAATGTCTTTTTGAATACACCCATGAACGGCCGTATATAATTCATGCTCTCCGAGTCATCTCCGTTCATCTGGGTTGGATGACCGATGACCACTTCGTCC
This sequence comes from uncultured Bacteroidales bacterium, assembly GCA_946403315.1. Classification (GTDB taxonomy): domain Bacteria; phylum Bacteroidota; class Bacteroidia; order Bacteroidales; family Paludibacteraceae; genus Colicola. The sequence continues at coordinate 1,957 of CAMIZK010000048.1, forward strand.
ACTTGTTCATGGGCGAAGTAGTCGGTCAGCCAATTCAGCAATTCCTTCGTCTCTATCGTAAGCAAAGGATTAGCCGTTATGCGGAGGGGATCCGTAACGGCTATTCCTGTGCGTTTACGACCGTAGTCTATTGCAAGAATACGTCCCATTATCACTTATTCATCTCCTCAACGATTGCCTCATACTTGGCATCGTCATGGAAACGATAGTACAGACCTTTAAGAACGATCATATAATCGCGGTTCTCCGGCTCCATCTCGTGCGCTTTCTCGAAGAACGGCAGACTCTGACGGAACACACTGTTCATCTCTTCCAGCGCTTTCTTGTACGCTTTGTTATCTTGAATCAAGGCAGCTGCCTCGTTCAGTTTAACAGCCTGGTTGTAATAAACACGGCCTTTACCGGCCATAGCGTCTGCCAGGTTGGGGTCGCAACGCAGCGCCTCGTCGAAATCAGCTAATGCAGCATCATAGTTCCCTAAGTTCTCATCCAGGTTACCCTTGATGTGATGGTACTGTGCTACATTCGGTTCACGCTCGATCGCTTTTGCCAGATACTCAACTGCCGTCTGCTCCTGACCGGAGAAGATATAGTAGTTGATCAGGTTCTGCAGGAACCACGGTTCACCCGGGAAACGAGCGATTGCGTCTTGCAGTGTCTGGACGAACTTAGCGGTGTCCTTGAGTGCTACGTACTCCTGATAGAGGAACTGGTTCACCGAGATCGCCTCGTATTCACCGTCCTTCATCGTCTCCAGAACCGCAACAGCCTCCTCGTGCATCTCTGCCTGAACGGCAAAGATAGCTGCGTAGTATTTGTACTGTTCGTAAGTGGTGTCACGCGGCATCTCCTTCTGAATCTTTGCATCTTGCATCATCGCCAGATCCGGCATGTCTGTATGCAGTTTGAAAGCCTGATAAGCACCCGCAAAATCACGTTGCTCATTCAGATAGATACCGTATTTTACCAACTCCTGGTTTTTGTAGTACTCCAGCATCTTCTTGCTGATGTTGCCACGCATCTTCGGATCGGTCGGCACTTCCACACCTTTCTTGTTGAGTACCGGTACCTGTGCCAACTCGTCGGCTTTGAGCCAATAAGCGTAACTCTCTTCTACGGCTTGACCGGCTTTGGCCTGGTTGATACCCTTACCCATCATCTGGTTGTAGTTCTCCTGCGTCATCTCCTGGAAACCGATCATACCTGCCCAGTAATAGGTCTCTGCCGTAGGAGCAGCTTCGATCGCTTCTTCGATGGTAGCACGAGCGGCAGTGAAATCAGGAGTCTCTGCCATCGCATAACTCTTTGCTTTCTTAACCAGCGGGTTCTTCTGTGCAAAGCAGCTTGTACCCATCAGTACAACAACTGCCAAAATCAAACTCTTTTTCATAATCTTATTCATTTGTTTCGTTAGTAGTTTCATCATTTGCATCATTTTCACCATTAAGCGAAGCGTCACCATTCTCTTCTTCCTCCTTCGGAACGATACAACCGCTCATCAGGCTGTCGTTACGTTTCTGTAACTCGATCAGTTTGACACCCTGTGCGGCACGTCCCGTCTGACGAATCGTCGAGATATCCATACGGATAGCGGTACCGGACTTAGTGATCAGCATCAGGTCATCGGCGTCGGTAACAGCTTCGATACCTACGAGGTGACCTGTCTTCTCCGTGATCTCAATGGTCTTCACACCCTTACCGCCACGGTTGGTGATACGATAGATCGGCTCGCCGTTCTCGTCATCGACAGGTGTACGCTTACCGAATCCGTTCTCCGAGATCACCAGGATGTTCTTGTCTGTTCCTTTCTCTACACAAACCGTGCCAATCACGCGATCCTGACCGTCTTCTTCCAACGTAATGGCCTTCACACCCGTTGCCGAACGGCCCATCGGACGTACGCCGCCTTCGTTGAAACGGCATACCTTACCGTTGTACGAAGCCACTAACATCTCGCTTTGTCCGTCGGTCAATGTAACACCGATCAGTTCGTCGCCTTCACGCAGACCCAACGCGATGATACCGTTAGCACGTGGACGGCTATAAGCCTCCAGCGTCGTCTTCTTCATCAAACCGTTCTTGGTGATAAAGATGAGGAAGTGGTTCTCCACGTATTCCTGATCATTGAGACCCTTCACGTTGATGCACGTACGTACCTTATCACCCTTCTGCAGGTTGATCATATTCTGGATTGCACGACCCTTCGACTGCTTGTTTCCTTCCGGCAACTCATACACTTTCAGCCAGTACAGACGACCCATCTCCGTGAAGAACATCATCGTCGAGTGCATCGAAGCCTGGTGTACATACTCGATGAAATCCTGATCACGGGCGCTTCCGGCTTTCGAACCGATACCGCCACGGGTCTGCTGACGGAAGTCAGCTAACGGCGTACGTTTGATATAACCCAGGTGCGAGATGGTGATGACCATATCGTCGTCAGCGTACATATCTTCAGGATTGAACTCCGTCGCCATCTTCACGATCTGCGTACGACGCTCGTCTCCGTATTTGTCTTTGATCTCCACCAGCTCGGTGTTGATCACGTCGTAACGCATCTCCTCGTTAGCCAGTAACTCGTTCAGGTGCGCAATCAACTTCTCGATCTCCTCGTATTCAGCTTTCAACTCATCGATACGCAAACCGGTCAACGAACTGAGACGCATGTCCACGATGGCTTTCGACTGCAGATTATCCAAGTTGAAACGTGCCTCGAGGTTCAACTGTGCATCGGCCGGGGTACGGCTGGCACGGATGATACGAACCACCTCGTCGATGTTATCCACCGCGATGATCAAACCTTCCAAGATATGCGCTTTCTCTTCCGCTTTCTTGAGTTCGAACTTCGTACGACGCGTTACTACGTCCATGCGGTGCTCGATGAAATTGCCGATCAGCTGCTTGAGGTTCAGCAACATCGGACGGCCTTTCACCAACGCAATGCTGTTCACTGCAAAGCTCGACTGCAGGGCCGTGAATTTATACAGTTTGTTTAGTACCACCTGTGCGTTCGCATCACGCTTCACGTCGATCACGATACGGATATCGCGCTTGGAGTGGTCCTGAATATCGGAGATACCTTCGATCTTCTTGTCGTTCGCCAGTTCAGCGATGGCCTTTACCAACTCGTTCTTCACCACGCCATACGGCAGTTCGGTGATCACGATACGCTCACGACCGTTATCGTCGGTCTCAATGTCCGCATTCGAACGGATGATCACACGGCCGCGACCGGTCTCATACGCATCGCGTACACCCTGATAACCGTAGATGGTACCGCCGGTCGGAAAATCAGGCGCCTTGATATGCTCCATCAACTGCTCTACCGTGATCTCCTCGATGCTCTCATCGTGCATGCGTGCCTTGATATTATCAATATACGCGCAGCAGCCATCGATGACTTCAGAGAGGTTATGGGTCGGCATGTTCGTTGCCATACCTACGGCGATACCGCTGGCTCCGTTCACCAACAGGTTCGGGAAACGGCAAGGCAGCACCGTCGGCTCTTTCAGGCTGTCGTCGAAGTTATTCTGCATGTCCACGGTATCTTTCTCGATATCGCGCAGCATCTCTTCGGCGAGCTTCGACAGACGTGCCTCCGTATAACGCATAGCGGCAGCACCGTCACCATCGACAGAACCGAAGTTACCTTGTCCGTCCACCAAGCAATAACGCATTGCCCACGGCTGCGCCATACGCACAAGCGTACCATAGATAGAACTATCACCGTGCGGGTGGTACTTACCCATTACCTCACCCACGATACGTGCGCTCTTCTTCGTCGGCTTGTCGCTCGTATTACCGAGCTCATTCATTCCGAACAGCACACGGCGGTGTACCGGCTTGAAACCGTCGCGCACATCAGGCAGCGCACGGCTTACAATCACAGACATCGAATAGTCGATATACGAGGATTTCATTTCCTCATCAATCTTCACGGGGATGATGTGATCATTCTTAATGATTTCGTTGTTTTCTTCCATTGTGTATATAATTTATTATATAATTTTCAAAAATATCGCGCAAAATTACAAAAAAAAAATGACATATGCAAATATTTCGCGCATTTTTTTGCGATTTTCGTGCATTTTAAGCCGTTTTGCATTCATTTTCGACATCCCCTCGATCAAAAACCACCATTCTCTCAAATCGCAAATAAATGCCCTTTAAGGCGGTATATATAATATAGATTGTATCTAAAATTTTCCTAAGACGCTCGAGATACGCTCGAGATACGCTGTTTGGAAAGTTTTAAGAACGTAGTTGAAAGCTATCAATACCGTTCGCATTACGTTCGCATTACGTTCGCATCCCGTACGTGCCCGTAAGATGCCTGCTCCAGCCTCAAAAGCATCGTTCACACGTTTCACAAATTCACACATAAATGTATGTTGCTGTTCTGGTCATAATAAATATATAATATATAATATTATTATATTATTATGGCATTTTTTGAACCGACACAGATGCGTGAATCTGTGAATGGTGTGAATAATGCTCGCCTAAATGGAAGGGTGTTGAAAACTGTAAAGATACAAATAAGCGGGTACCTCATAGAGCACCCGCTTGATTGATATGTACATTGTACTTTGTTGCTTTACTTGACCTCTTGACCTTGGAGAGTATAGGTTTTGTCTCCGCGGAGGATGAAGATTTGACCGTCACGAACAACCTTGGTACATTGTACATTGTCACTTTGTACATCTTCGATGCCTTGCGGAACCTCGGATTGACCTTGGATGTCGAACTCCTGCCAATAGGTATCGTTCTCATAAGCCGAAACAGCCTCGTCCGGTACATAGACAGGGATCTGACGTTTCACATCAAAGAAAGTCTTCGCTTGGATGGTCGGCGGGGTTACAGCATTGCAGGTAATCTTTGTCAGTTTGGCGCAGAGCGCGAAGCAGTTGTCGCCGATTGCTTGAATAGATGTCGGAAGGGTCATGTCCTCCAGATAGGTACAGCCGTAGAACGCTCCATCGCCGATTTCCGTTACACCTTCCGGAATATCCAAGTGCTGCAACTCATGTGCGTTATAGAATGCCCAGTTACCGATGCGGCGGAGCTGGCTGGCAGAGGTTGCCGGTGCATTAAATCGTCCCGGAGCGCCGGCAGGTGCGCCGCCGAATGTGATAGACTGAATACTACGGCAGTCCTCAAAAGCAGATTGCTCGATTTCTTCTACAGAAGCAGGAATGTTGATGGACTGCAAATTCTTGCAACCGGCTACCATCATATAACTTACTTTTTGCAGACCTTCCGGCAATACCAATTGTTGCAGGTTATAGTAACCTTTAAAAGCCTCGTCCGCAAACTCCGTGTTCGTTACGCGGGACACATCCAATGTCTGAAGGGTCTTATAAGAGCGGTTGATAAACAATAACGCATTTTCCGTTAACTCGCCGCCATTAACTGTTACCTGGTTTAATATCTTCGTATAAGAAGGCCAACTTCCCTCAGGAACATCAAAGAATACCGCAGGGGCCTCAACAGAGGTCAAACCGGTGCAATTGTAGAAAGCAGAACGTCCAATGCTTGTGACGCTATTGCCAATCGTCACAGAGGTTAAACCGCTGCAACCAGAGAAAGCATAATCTCCAATGCTTGTGACGCTATTGGGAATAACTAAATCAATTACTTCTACATTATTTACATATAGATGCTTGGCATAATATAACGGATTGCTGCTACTAACACTGAAAGCAATATTACACCATGCCGCAATGTCCGTAATGTTTACTTTTTTCAAACCGGTACCATAGAAAGCATTAGCTCCTATGCTGGTGACGCTATTGGGAATCGTCACGGAAGTCAAACCGCTGCAACCAGAAAAAGCCGCAAATCCAATGCTTGTAATGCTATTGGGAATTGTCACGGATGTCAAACCGCTGCAATCAGAGAAAGCATACTGTCCAATGCTGGTGACGCTATTAGGAATCGTCACAGAGGTCAAACTGGTGCATGATTCAAAAGCGCTTTCCTCAATGCTGGTGACGCTATTGGGAATTTCAATAGAAGTCAAACCGCTGCAATTTTGGAAAGCCCGATCTCCAATGCTGGTGACGCTATTGGGAATGGTCACAGAGGTCAAACCGGTGCAACCTTCGAAAGTACTCTCTCCAATGCTTGTGACGCTATTGCCAATCGTCACAGAGGTCAAACCGCTGCAACCAGAGAAAGCAGAACGTCCAATGCTTGTGACGCTATTGCCAATCGTCACAGAGGTCAAACCGCTGCAACCAGAGAAAGCAGAACGTCCAATGCTTGTGACGCTATACGATACGGAATTGTAGGTCACAGAAGCAGGGATAATAATTTCTCCGCTCGCACTGCTATTTCCAGCCACTTCTGCCGTATGGTTTGTGGCATCGAGGTTGTAATACAAATCGCCGATTTTAGTAGAGGCGAACATCGTTCCTACGCTTGCTGCTACAGCGAGCAATAGGGTAAAAAGTTTTAGTTTCATAATAAGTGTCAATTTAATATATTAATGAAATATCTTTATATGAACCACTAAGAATATTACTTAAGTTTATCCCTCTTCCATACTTTGGGTAAATTTGCTTATCTTCCTCTTTTGTTATTCTACAAATATGTATTTGATCTAAAATCTTTTGGATATTTTGACGAGAAGGATTGCTAAGCTTTTCAAGTTCTTTTATGACATCAGCTATTGGAGTCATATGCTCAGCTGTAAATAGTTGATTAAATGGTATAAGATCATTCCTACTAATCTTGATAGGAGAACCTTGCAAACTATTTCCTTGATATGTCTTTGCTTGTGTTTGGTTTGCACAATCACATTTAATTAGTTGACGATAATTGTATTTTCTGATATCACACGACGTAATAGAATTCCATAATGATTCGGCAGCTTTAGACAAATGCCAATTATTTTCTGGAATTATGTACTGCCGTATAGATTGATTCAATAAATAACGATAAGCTATCATATTTTCACAACCTAACTTCGTTCCTTTGAGGGCACTCTCAATGATAGTAATAAGGAGATCGTTCCAAGTGTCCCGATTAATTACTGGTGGCACAATTAAAAAAGAGCTTTGATTTCTTCTTTTCGTCATAATAATTAGATTTTAAAATTTTGCCTCCACTTTATTATTCGGCTTTCGGCATTCTCCGATATTAGATTTTTAGTTTGTTTCTATATCCATTTTATCCAAATCAGACTGGCGAGACAGATTTGGGTTGAGTGTATCTCGAAACTATATCGAGGGTATATCGTATCCCACCACACCCTATATATACGTAGTATATATCCCGTGATTTTTAATTACCATTTCTTCAACTCCTCATACATGCACACAAAAAAGCGTGAAGTCCGTCTGTTCTTCACGCTCAATGAGGGCTTCGCAATCCCTTAACCGGTAGAAAAACAACCGAAGTCCACGCCCGATATATACACCCAACCACACCCCTTGGGCGTGGAAGTGGATCATACATATCCACGGGGACATTCATCGTTGCTGCTACGACCGGTTTTTGAATTTTGCGAAGATTCCATTGAGTCGCAAACAACGTCAATAAACGCCTTTTATGTAACTGCTTTTTTACGTTGCCAGCCTCAACGTCTCCATCTTTAACGTCTTAGAGAGGGGACGGTATTTATTTCTTGTAGCCTAATTCTATCAATAGTTCGTCAGCGAGGTATTCATCGCTGAAACAATGCATGTCGGCTATGCCGTTGCTGATAAGGTCGTATGTTGTGGAATCATAGAACTTGCCTAATGCCTCTTCGTACGAAAGTCCCGCTTGCTCTGCAAAGAGTTTTACGATACGGGCATATTTCATTTGTAATATGGTTGGATTAGCTTGCATGGTTAAAGTCTTTGGGATGATTTAAAATGAAGAAATTTATCCAGCACGGCTTGCGAAGTGATGCAGATCTGATGATTTGGTTTCTTCTCACGAAGTTCACCTAAAGCCTGTTCGCGTGTAAATATGCCCGAAAAATAGAGATCTATGGTGTCAAACACTTGATCGTCCGCAATACCGCCTTCGATAATATCAAATTGTTCATGGGGCAATCCTTTACGGCAGGCAGTTATAAAATCCAACCATTCTCCATCATATGCGGAAAAGACCTTATGCGTACAATCCAAACTGTCATCATCAAACTGATAGATGTTCATAATGGCTTTCTGTCCGCGTCTGATAAAACGCTCGCCGTAACGCTCTGCTTGTGCGCGTAAAGGCGTAAAGTAGAACCCGATGCCAAAATCAAGGCGTGGACGGGAGTGTTGCAAATCCGGATGAGGGATTTCTGTATATGAGGTGTGATAAAGAATCATAGCTGAACTCCTTTCTGCCGCATAAGCGACACTAAATCATCCACTATGTATTCCTTTGAGAAAGAGTGCAAAACATCGTAACATGGCACAATATAACCATCTATCATACCTGCGTTCTGCATGGCATGATACACGTCCTTTGCGCTTTTGTTCA
>CAMIZK010000049.1 GCA_946403315.1 uncultured Bacteroidales bacterium
TCTACGTGCTGGCCGTTTATTTCGGTTCGGTAGGCATCAAGAACACCCGCCATGCGGTGGCCTGCTGTCTGCTGGCGGATCTGGCCGGTATAATAGCGGCCTTTGCATTAGCACCTATCTTCTTTGGTTAATATGATACGATTTACAACACAGGAAATAGAGATGCCGGCGCTAGATGAGCGCAAAGTAAGCCGCTGGATCAAGTCCGTCGCAGCGGATTATGGTTTCAGCATAGGAAACATCAATTACATCTTCTGTTCCGACGAACGGGAGTTGGCTGTCAACCGGGAGTTTTTAGGGCATGACTATTATACCGACGTCATCACGTTTGACTATTCCACGGCGAGTACGTTAAACGGCGATATCTTTATCTCGTTGGATACGGTGCAGTCGAATGCGGAGATGGTGGGTGCTACGTTTGAGCAGGAATTACTTCGAATCCTCATCCACGGTGTACTGCACCTGACCGGTCAGGGCGACAAGACGCCGGAGACGAAGGTACAGATGACGGAAAAAGAGGAAAAGGCGCTGACTAAGTGGGTATAAGATAAGATTCCCAAGTTTTTCCCAAGTGCAAAATTTGCACATATGCGGGAAATATTGTACTTTTGCACCGGATTTTAAAACCACAAACAACATGAAGAAGTTTTTTTTATCTGGGTTAGCAGTATTCATGCTGGCATCGTGCTATCACGGTGCAACAGACGAGCAACTTAATCAGTACGTTGCTGCTATACAACAATACTACCCATATACGCTCAACGATGACTTTGTTTTTGTCAATGACAGCACAGGAGAAAAGTGGGAAGGTCAGCCATATGACTATTATGGAAAAGGTATTTACCCCTACTCATATTCTTCTTCCTGCAAGGAACCGGGTGCGAGCTGCTTTGGAGACTGGAGTGCACGGGTTGAGGCTACCTTAGCAACTGTGGGTATCGATCCAAGACTTGCCGGCTTTGGAGACATGACCACAGACATAAGCTACTGCGGCGGAGGACCAATTGTACTATGGAATGTCAAAATATTACTCAGCGTAGACAAATCCCTCCAATGGCATTGTATGTATGACTGTTCTGACGGAGATGTGTTCCGCATTCTTACAGATACTGTATATGTACCGTACACTACGACACATCAACTATTGAAAGAACCTATTACGCAGCCTGAAGGAGGATACGCGCAAATAGTAAAAGGTAAAGGGCTCACCGCTTTCTCTATTGACGGCAAAACCATATGGAGAAGGGTGCAGTAAAAATCAGTACCTTTGCAGCGGATTTTAAAAGTCAACTATTATGAAAGCAAGACTATTAACTCGGGTGAATGCATTCATTTCTTTGCTGATGGGTGTGTTGGGATTCAGCAGTTGTACAGAACAGGCACTTATGTATGGTGTTCCTTCAGGCGACCTTGTTTTTGAAGGCAAAGTGGTTAATGAGGAGCAAGAGGAACTGTCGGGTATTCAGATAGTAAGGCGCGGGGGATGGAAAGATGATATTCCAAAGATGTATTGGGAAGAATATGCCGACACACTTTACACCAATTCCGAAGGGGTATATTACAGAAAGTATGAAGGAGATTTCCCTTTGCAATACCATCAGATTACCGTCACAGACCCATCCGGAGTTTACGCTTCGACAGATACTATTGTTACCGTCGAATATAAAGGCAGTCAAGGCTGGTATAAGGGCCAAGCAGATCTGAAAATAGATTTTGTACTAAAGAGGAAATAAGACAAAAATCGCTCACAATTATGAAAAAGCAATTTCTTTTTATTCTATGCCTTGTTTGCGTTGTTACGGCATGTACGCAAACCTCCGACGAATGTCAATTCTTTATTGACAACCGATTAAGTGAAGATGTGGAAGTCCTGTATACCTGCAGGAATTACCTTCCCGGAGACAGTGTCATCCCGCAAGGGAATGCTATTCGTATTGACACCGTTCCTGCACAGCAGAACAAGCAATTGCTTATAAGAGAACAATACGGTGGTAGCCCGTCATTCGTATTTACACATTTTACCGTCCGCAAACTGAACAATGACACTATTTTCAGTTGGACGACCGAAGACAAGGACGAAACGATGGATGAAGCATGGATATATAGCACGGAAGTGGTAGACAAAACAAGATATTGGAGACATTTCATCCATAAATCTATATTGATTATTGAAGAGTAAGCTCATCATATGGATGTCGTTGGTATGCGTTGTGACGGCGTGCAGCAGTCCTGACGCGGAGACGTATTACCGGCAGGGCAAGGAACTACGCGAAGCGAACGAACCGGTGGCGGCAATGGAGGCATTCATTGCGGCTACCCGGGTGAACTCAACGGAATACATCTATAAGGGTCGGTCGTACAGTAATATGGCGACGATGTGCAGAATTGGCGAGCGGCACGAGTTAGCCTATGCGTTATACGAGCAATCAGCGGAGCAGTTTTTGTTATCTCAGGACACATTGGCATATGCGTTTGCGCTGAACAATATGGCGTGGGAGCAGGCGGTGATAGGACAAAAGGCGCAAGCATTGGCGCTGATGGATTCGGCTATATTTATCTGTCCTGATGAGTTGTTGCAAAACAAGGTGGTAGAGACCAAAGCGGCTGCGTATCTGTACGCCGAGCAATATGATTCGCTGCTCCTATACACGCAACACGTGCCGGTTAAGTCGGTATATTTTGATATTTTGCGGTCACAGGCCTATACTTTTATAGCAAAGTATGATTCGGCGCTTTATTATGCACGGCTTGTAGTAGAACAGACGGACAATCCACGTTATTTGGATGACGCCTATTATATTCTGACGCAATACGACAGTACCGCACAGGCGGATGATATACGCGCTTTGGCGGCAACGCGAGCCGACATACAACGGAGTTTAGAGCGCAACGATGCCACATGGATGGAAGCGATGCTGCTGGCAGAAGAGGCATTGAAACCGTCCGGTAGTCTGATTAAGGGGGAGGTTTGGATACTATTAGTCTTCTTCGGAATTGCCTTTATAGGTGGGGTTACTATCTTAGTAGTACGTATTCGCAGAAGACGTATCTGCACGATGGAGCAACAATACAGAACTTTAAGGCAGAGCAAAAAGTTACGCGACGAATTGCAGTTGGATGATTACGGGCTATTTTGTGCGGTTTGTAATGAGCGGTTGGGCGGCATTGCAGATAAGTTGGAACAACGAGGTTTGTCCGAACGAGAGATTCGTATCTGTGTGCTCGTGCTCATCGGACTATCGTACGCCGAAATAGCGGAAGTGCTCTACCGTGCCGAAAGCGGAATCGGCAAAGATAAATATGTCATTGCCAAGCGGTTAGGCGTTAGCGTAAAGGATTTACAAGATACCTTACGACAAATAACAAGTGGGAAATAATGCGAAGGATAGGATTGGTTATAGGATGTTTACTATGCCTCGTTCCGCTTTATGCGTCGAACGACACAATTTCCATTCCATTAACCATGACCATTTTTAACTACGCGCCCAAAGACGGTCCTACCGGTTCTACACCAGACCCGACCGATCCGAATCAGTTCCGAGCTTCGTTGACAGGCAACACACTGCTGATTGAAACGCAGGCGGGACAAGTGTCCTACGTCGTGATACAAGAGAAAGAAAGCGAGCAAAAAGATGAAGATTATTTCTACAGTTTGAGTTTCGGTTCGGTGCAATGCCCGATTACGCACGCCGGCTTATACATGATTCGCATCGGTTACTGGCAAACGGACTTTACCGGAGTACTGCGCGTTCTATCTGTTCGCTTATATGATTTCAACGGGCATTTACTGGCAGAGCGATTGGACCAAACAAGTACTCTTCCGCCGGGCTGGTATATTATGCGGGTTGAGACGTCAACCGGAACAACAACCACTAAATTTTATCGGAAAAAATGAAAAAGCAATTATTTATAGTAACTATTCTGATGGCTTTTTGCATCGGTTTCGCCGGGTGCGCCTTCAAGAATGACTATATGCCGGTAGACCCGTCTGATCCGTATAGTGCGCCGCGATTAGTTATTCGCGGAACGGTAAGCAATGAAGACGGCGAGGCATTGGTTGAAATTCGTGTGTCCGAGAATATTACCGGATTGGACGAACCGGAGGTCATGAGTTACAATTACGCCATTACCGATGCAGCCGGAGAATATACGATCATCCGATACCGCGGACGGATTTTGCCGACGGAAGTAGTATTGAGCGCAACTGATCCGAACGGTACGTATCAGAGTGCAGAACTCGGTGCGCCGGTGACGTACGACACGATTATGACGCACGACGGTCTGGAGCCCTATAATGGTTTTGTGACTGCAGATTTTGTGCTTAAGAGGAAATAAATGTTATTCTATGCAGACAGCGCCGTTTTTTGGAGTCACCCGACACCGGATTAATATAGACGGAGAAGGGATTGTGACACTTGCATGCTTCGGTGGGTGTCCGCTTCGGTGCAGTTACTGCATCAATCCCCGTTGTTTTGAAGATACAGGCAAATGGAAGAAATTGAGTACGGAACAACTATATGAACAGACTAAAATAGACAACTTGTATTTTCTGGCCACAGGCGGAGGTATCACTTTCGGAGGCGGAGAGCCGCTATTACGAAGCGATTTTATCCGGGAGTTCAGAGAGTTGTGCGGAGATCAGTGGCACCTACTGGTAGAAACAAGTTTGAATGTGCCGGCAAACCACGTAACCGCCTTGCTGCCAATCATTAATCACTGGATAGTGGACGTGAAGGACATGAATCCGGATATTTACAAGGCGTACACGGGCAAAGAGAACACGCAAGTGATTGAGAACCTCAAGATACTGACAGAAAACGGGTTAAACAAGCACGTGACTATTCGACTGCCGCTTATTCCGAACTTCAACACGGAAGAAGACCGGCAAAACAGTTTGGCACAGTTGAAAGAATGGGGATTTGAAGAGTTTGACTTATTTGATTACAAAATAAAACAATGATGCTATGAACAACGGTAAAGAAGTATGCAAACGTCTAAAAGAAGTACGGCGTGAGATTGCGAAGGCAAACCATATTCCTCTGATTCAGGAAGAATGCAAGCACGAAGGAGACTGCATGGGCACTTGTCCTAAGTGCGAACAGGAGGTGCGCTACCTGGAGCGCGAGTTAGATACCCGCAGCAAACTCGGCAAAGCAGCCAGCATCATCGGTATCGCCACGATAGCCGGTTCAATGGCACTTACTTCGTGCTCTACCGAGGAGCCGACGGGAGGTGTGCCGGTATTAGAAGGAGATCCGATCTATGAGATGCCGGATGACTCGACCGAAACCAACAATCAAAATGCTCCGGTGATTCAAATTCCACAAATCGAGTAATCGTGTCTATCCGAAAGATACATATTCTTGTTTTTCTGCTGTTTGCGTGTACGGTGTATGCGCAACGGGGTTACACGGTAAGCGGATATGTGACGGACAGGGAGTCAGGCGAGCGTCTGATTGGTGCGGCGGTGTATGACACGGTGTCGCACCAAGGAGCCGTGTCGAACACGGCGGGTTTCTATACGCTGACGCTGCCGCAAGGTAAGCCGTCTGTGCTGGTGGCGAGTTATGTGGGCTATGCACCAAGCGTACCATTTGATGCCGACAGAGCGCAGACACACCATTTCTTTTTGGGCAGCGCCAATACTCTCCAAGAAATAACAGTGACAGGTCATCAGTCCGTCTCCGCGCCGGACAACGTGCAGATGAGTGCGATTGAGGTGCCTGTTCAGCAGATATTAACCATTCCGGCACTTGGCGGCGAGGTAGATGTGCTTAAGGCGATTCAGTTACTGCCGGGCGTGCAAGCGGCCGGTGAAGGGAACGCAGGTATCTATGTGCGTGGCGGCGGACCGGACGAGAACCTGGTTATGCTGGACGGTGCTCCGCTGTATAACATCAACCACGCGATGGGTATGTTCTCCGTATTTAACGCAGACGCGATCAAGAACGTGACACTATACAAAGGTAATTTCCCTGCCCGTTTCGGTTCACGCCTCAGTTCGGTGATCGATGTGCGACAGAAAGAGGGCAACAACACTTTCTGGCACGGCGGTATATCGGTCGGTCTCATCTCGTCCCGGCTCAATTTAGAAGGCCCTATCTTCAGTAAGGCACAATTGGACAGTCTCAAAGAGGGTTACACGCCTCGTGCGAAGACGACGTTCAATATCTCGGCCCGCCGCACTTATTTTGATGTGCTGACAGCACCTATCATCGCAGCCATCACGGCATCCAACGGTGAGGGCAGATCGTTAATAGCTGGGTACTATTTCTATGACATCAACGCCAAGTTGTGCCACACGTTTTCGGACAAAGACCGTTTGAGCATCGGCATCTATAACGGAGCGGACGTGGAGTACATGCGCATGAAGGAGAAGTTCGAGAACGATGATTACAGCGTGAACATGCGGTACTCATGGGGCAACACGCTGGCAGCGATAGACTGGCAGCACACGATTAATCATCAGCTGTTTTTGAATACGCAGGTGCATTATAGCGGCTATTACTGCCGTGTTGCGCAGGGTTTGAGTGATCACGGCACGGAGAACCGTTTTGACCAGGAAATGGGCTACAACAGCATGATTAACGACGTGTCGGCACAATCGCAACTGGAGTACACTCCGAGCCAAAAACATAAGGTGACAGCGGGTATCGAGTACACGTATCACTATTTCAAGCCGTCGGTACAGAACCAATTCCTCTACTCTGAGAAGGAGACATCCATGAATATGGACACGACGATAGGCGGTCAGGTTTTGCACGGACATGAGGTAGCGGCTTTTGTAGAGGACACATGGACTCCGTGTTATTGGTTCCGGCTCAATTACGGAGCACGGTTCAGTATGTACGGCATTCGCGGTAAGGTCTATCCGTCCGCAGAACCGCGTATCGGTATGCGTTTTCTGCCGCATCGGGACGTAGCGCTGAAGATGAGTTATTCGTATATGTCGCAGTATGTGCATCTGCTCAGTAACAGTTCGGTCTCTCTGCCAAGCGACTTGTGGGTACCGGTGACGACGGATATTCCTCCGATGCGGTCCATGCAGGTAGCAGCGGGTATCAGTTATAACATCTGCAATCAGGTGGAGTTGAGCGTAGAGGGGTACTACAAACGCAGTCTGAACCTGCTGGAGTACAAAGAGGGTGCATCGTTCATGGGTTACACAGACGATTGGCAAAAACAAGTAGAAGTAGGCAACGGCTGGAGTTACGGTGTGGAGTTTCTGGTACAGCGCACGGTAGGTCCGGTGACGGGATGGATCGGTTATACGTGGAGCCGGTCGATGCGTCAGTTTGAGCACATCAACAACGGCAAGCCGTTCCATGCCAAGTACGACCGCGAGCACGACCTGAGCATCACGCTGCAGTACCAGATCACGCCTCGCATCGATGTAGCGGGAACATGGGTATACGGAACGGGTATGCGCGGTACACTGGCTACGCAGGTCTATTATGACAACGGACACGAAGTGGAGTACTTCCATGAACGCAACGGCTACATGATGCCGGACTATCATCGACTGGATCTGGCGATCAATTTTCACGTTCCACACAAGCACTCCGTCAACGGCAAGAAAGGTAAAGTGGACGGGTACTATGGTCGCGGCGGATGGCTCAAGAACGCAGAACACATTGTGAACATCAGCTGTTATAATGTGTATTGCCGCATGAACCCGATGTTTGTCATACCGGATACTTACAGCGGCAAGTTGTACCAGGTCAGCATCTTCCCTATCCTACCGAGTATCAGTTACCATTTCAAATTCTAAGCGCATGAGAAAGAGACAGTTATATGGACTTATATGGGTGCTGACCATATTAACAGTGCTGACAGGCTGTGAGGATATGTTCTACCGCGAGGTGGATTTTGAGGGCGAGACGGAACCGGAGATGCTTGTGGTGACCGGTAACTGGTTCATCAACACGGTACCGACCGTGTTGGTGTCTCATTCGTTCTTCTTCGACCGCACGGACAAAAACCAGAACGATTGGGTCCGTGATGCCGAGGTGCATATGCGCGTCAACGGGCAGCCGTACGATTTGAGTTATCAGAACGACATCTATGCGAATTACTCGATGCCGCCATTGCGCACAGGCGACACGGTGGAGATCACAGCGAGTCACCCGAAGTACGAAACGGTTACGGCACGGCAGGTAATGCCCGGACAAGTACGCTGCACGGTGAGCCATGTGGAGCTGCTGTCAACCAAACAGATTGCATTCCAACTGGATTTGGATGCGTACGAAGGCAACGAGGACGATCTGATAGGAATATGGGCGAGTGGAACGATAGAAGGCACGTGGACCGGTTCGTACGGGGCCAAAGAAACCTACACAGAGCCGATTACGCTGAATACGTTGTATTCCAATGACATTCTTTTCGCAGGGGCAGAGAATGCGTCAACGGAAGGCTACTACGGTGCGCTACCCGGCTATTATCTTTATTTCCCCGCCTCGGAGTTGAGAGAGCCGAAAAGTATTCAACTGTTTGTGGACAGTGATCAGTTACAGTGGACTCGTACATATGATTCCGTGCGTGCAAAACAGTTGGAGGTGCGGGCGATGGCATGCACGTATAGTGCGTACCGCTTTGAGCAATCGATGCGCGGCAGTTTTTATCTGAAGGCACTGCCTGCTCCGAGTCATCTGCCGCAGTCGGAGAATTTCATGGAGGAGATCATGGTGGCTATTCAGTCCATGTTAGGCGATCAGGAACCCGTGCAGGTTTATTCAAATGTAGAGGACGGTTTAGGGCATGTAGCGGCATTCAGCATCGACAGCCACACGATAGATTTTGAGTAAAGCGTGCAATAATTGGCGGTTTATGTGCAAAAAAAGAAAAAAGTGGCAGATGCGCTTGCATATGTCATTTTTTTATTGTAATTTTGCGCCATAATTTTGAAATGATATGAAAAAGATTCTCCTTATTGGATTTGCTATATGCACTTTGTCGGCACAGGCAGTCAATTACTGCGCAACGCAAAGTTGGGGGTATGCCGGTACGAATGTGACAGGCGGAACAAACGCGCCTACATTGGTTACAAACGAGAGTCAACTGAGTACAGCACTGGGTAAGGCGGGAAGCGTCATTATTATCACGCAGGACATCACTGTAACCAATCACATCAGTTCGGACAAGTCCAACCTGACGATCATGGCGTTACCGGGAAAGAAACTCATCTCCAACAAGCAGAACAAGGATGAGTCGGGTATCTTATATCTGAAGGGCAATAATATTATTATCCGAAACGTCACTTTTGTCGGTCCCGGTGCGTATGACTGCGACGGATGGGACAATTTATGTCTGGATAAAGCGACGAATGTGTGGGTGGATCACTGTGATTTTCAAGACGGCTGTGACGGTAACTTCGACATCAAAGGCAAAGCGGACAATATCACCGTTACCTGGTGCCGTTTCCGGTATCTGAAGGCACCGAAGGCAGGTGGTTCCGGTGGATCGGACGATCACCGTTTCAGTAATTTGATCGGTTCGGGAAGTTCGGATAAACCGGATGATGGCACGTATAATATCACCTATGGTTTCTGCTGGTGGGATGAAGGGTGCAAGCAGCGAATGACGCGTTGTCGGAACTGTGAGTTGCATTTCCTGAATTGTTATTGGAACTCGTCTGTAGCGGACTATTATGTAGGTCCGGAGAAAGCAAAATGCTATTTCGAGGGATGTACGTTTGCCGGCAAAGCGAACAGTCCGTCGAAGATCTGGAGCGATTCGTATGGCGGCAACACGAACCTTTGCACCTTCGTCAATTGTACAGGCAACTTGCCGTCCAACACAACGCCGGGAGTGAGTGCTCCGACTTATCCTTATGATCAGTTAAGCGCAGCCACGGCTAAGAACCACATCGTTAACTCTTCCTGCGGAGCCGGCGCTACCTTGACAGTAACGACGAGTGCTGAGGTTTCTTCCTCGTGCGATGAGGAAGGCGGAGGAGAAGGAGAAGGCGGAGGAGAAGGAGAAGGCGGAGAAGCCTCCGGCGAATGCTGCATCGATTTAGGATTAGGCGAAGAACCATCCGTTACTAACGGAGGCATCCCGGAGGCTTTCGGGCAAGTCGCCATCATCGCATCATTAAACGCCTCGAAAGGTTCGAAATGGGATCAGGGTTTTGTACACATGGGAACGAACAGCGACTACATCACCTTTGATTTTTCGGCTTATGATGCCGTGATAGAGGCAGTGGAGTTTGATGTAACGATTCCTAACT
>CAMIZK010000050.1 GCA_946403315.1 uncultured Bacteroidales bacterium
TCGGCTTATGATGCCGTGATAGAGGCAGTGGAGTTTGATGTAACGATTCCTAACTGGGTAGAGACAAAGAACACCATTGCTTACCATTGGAACAACGAGTCCAACAGCACCGCGATCATCAACAGTTCTGCCAAGCAGATGATACAGTTAGCAGCACCGGCAAATGCCAAATCGTTCACGATCCAGCGTTCGGCAGGAACGGGTACCCGTATTTCGAATGTCTGCTTTCAGATACAAAGAGCGGAAACGGGAATAGAGACCGTAGAAGGAGAAAAGGGAAAAGAGGGAACCTATAAAATAATTCGCGAAGGACAATTGCTTATCCTTCGCGATGGAAAAACCTATACCGTGACAGGTCAAAGTCTCTGACCGGTGATGGTATATTCTACTCCGCTGCGGATGATGATGAGTTGTCCGTGGCGGATTATTTTTTGTACAGCCGGTACGGAGGCATCAATAACATCTATATCCGACGAATCAATCGGTTCGTCATCGCCCAAACGCAGTCCAACCATCACAGCATCGTGATCGGAATAGCGTTGGCTGTAAGACTGCGAAGTATTGGTATGCCAAACGGCTGCGCCGGTGATCTGTGCGGCCATGGTCTCATTGGCGAAGGCATGGTCGATCAGCTCGTGCGTACCTTTATAGATATACGAATAGGCATTCGCATCGTACTCCAGCAACTGTTCCTCAAAGCCTGCGTTCATAATGACCGTGATCGCCTCTTCATCCATCTGACAGTTGAGATCCCCCATGATAAGGATGTCCGGGTCTTTCACTTTGGAAGAGTTGGACAGGCCGCTCACCAGCCAAGTAGCATTATCCACCCGTTTGGCTTTGGACGCGTCATCAGACATAGCCTTGAAATGGTTCATGGAGAGCGTGAAACGTTCGCCTGTCGCTAATTCTTCCCAGGCCTGGATACGCATGGTATTTTTGTAATACGTCACGTAGGTAGCCTGATAATTGGACATATACGGCTGCACTTTATCCGAACGATAGATGAAACCCGCCTTGATATTATTATTATAATAGGAGTCCCAATCCACATCAATACCATCGTAAACGGCGACATAGAGTCCTTCCTCGCCGGCTTCGATATTCATGGCCTGCGCTAAATGGGTCAGCACATCGGGTTTGGCTTCCACTTCGCAGAAAGCCAACACATCGGCTTCGGATGCCACCATTACTTCTGCGATCTTTGTGGTCTTGGCAGTTATCTGAGCCTCGGTGTAGTCACCTCTACCGTCGTTAGGGTGAATATAGTAGTTCTCGAGGTTATTGGCGAGCACTACTATTCGGGCGTTCCCCAGATTCGGTACGGCAGGTATAGCGGCGTGCACGATAAGTGCCGCCGCCATACCTAACCCTATCAGGAGAGAACGCTTCATCAATCTTTGAATTTAGCGCAGAGGAACTCGCGGTTGAGGCGAGCGATGTTAGCGAGGCTAACGGATTTCGGACATTCAGCGGCACATGCACCGGTGTTGGTACAGTTACCGAAACCGAGTTCATCCATCTTAGCCACCATCGCTTTTGCGCGGGCTTTCGCTTCTACCTTTCCTTGCGGCAGGAGAGCGAGTTGGCTCACTTTGGCAGCCACAAAGAGCATCGCCGAACCGTTCTTACAAGCGGCAGCACATGCACCGCAACCGATACAGGACGCAGCGTCCATGGCCTCGTCGGCTACCGGCTTGGGAATAGGAATTGCGTTGGCATCGGGCACACCGCCGGTGTTGACGGAAATGAAGCCGCCGGCTTGCATGATCTTGTCATATGCACCGCGGTCCACCATAAGGTCTTTGATTACCGGGAACGCACGGCTACGCCACGGTTCTACGGTGATCGTCTCACCGTCATGGAACTTACGCATGTGGAGTTGGCAGGTTGTGATGGCGCTGTCAGGTCCATGCGGGTGACCGTTGACGTACATGGAGCACATACCGCAGATACCCTCACGGCAGTCGTGATCGTAGGTAACAGGGTCTTTGTGCTGTTCAACGAGTTGCTCGTTGAGAATATCGATCATCTCCAAGAACGAAGCACCTTGGAAGACGTGCTTGAGCTCATAGGTCTCAAAATGACCTTGTGCTTTAGGTCCTGCTTGTCTCCAAACACGAACCTTAATATCAATATACTGATCCATAATTAATTCTTGTAGTTACGTGTTTTACGTTCCGTGAATTCGTAGTCAAGCGGCTCCTTGATGAGTTCCGGTTCGCTGTCTTCGCCGGTATATTTCCAGCAGCCTACATAAGCGAACTTGTCATCCTGACGGAGAGCTTCACCTTCCGGCGTCTGGTATTCCTCACGGAAGTGACCACCGCAGGACTCCTCACGATGGAGGGCATCGATAGCCATCAGACGACCGATCTCGATGAAGTCAGCCAGACGGAGCGCTTTCTCCAACTCGTTGTTGAGGGCATTTGCCTCACCCGGGATATAGACGTTGGTCCAGAACTCTTTCTTGATGGCATCGATCTTTTTGATACCTTCCTTGAGTCCTTCCGCTGTACGGCCCATACCTACGAAGTCCCACATGATGAGACCGAGTTCCTTATGGATCGAGTCAACCGAACGCTTACCTTGGATAGCCATGAGTTTGTCGATCTTCGCTTTGACTGCTTTCTCCGCTTCAGCGAACTCCGGCAGGTCGGTGGACATACGCGGTACACCGATCTGGTCAGAGAGGTAGTTCTGGATGGTGTACGGGAGAACGAAGTAACCGTCAGCCAAACCTTGCATGAGGGCGGAAGCACCGAGACGGTTAGCACCGTGGTCGGAGAAGTTGGCCTCACCGATACAGAACAGACCTTTCACGGAAGTCTGGAGTTCATAGTCCACCCAGATACCACCCATCGTGTAGTGGATAGCCGGGAAGATCATCATCGGGTTTTCGTACGGGTTCTCGTCTACGATCTTCTCGTACATCTGGAAGAGGTTTCCGTATTTCTGAGCTACCACATCTTTGCCCAGGCGCTGGATAGCGTCAGAGAAATCGAGGAACACAGCCAGACCGGTATTGTTCACACCGTAACCCTTGTCGCAACGCTCTTTGGCAGCACGGGAAGCGACGTCACGGGGAACGAGGTTACCGAATGCCGGATAACGGCGCTCGAGATAGTAGTCACGATCTTCTTCGGGGATGTCACGGCCCTTGATCTCACCGGCTTGCAGCCGCTTTGCGTCTTCGAGTTTTTTCGGAACCCAGATACGACCGTCGTTACGGAGCGACTCCGACATGAGGGTCAGTTTGGATTGGAAGTCACCGTGCTTCGGGATACAGGTCGGGTGGATCTGTGCGTAGCAGGGGTTAGCGAAATAGGCGCCGTGGCGGTACATCTGCATAGCAGCGGAACCGTTGGAAGCCATGGCGTTGGTGGAGAGGAAGAACGTGTTTCCGTAACCGCCGGAACCAACAACTACTGCGTGCGCAAAGAAACGCTCGATCTTACCGGTGACGAGGTTACGTGCGATGATACCACGCGCACGCTTCTCACCGTTCTCATCGGCGATGAGGACGATATCCAGCATCTCGTAACGGGTGTACATCTTCACTTTTCCTTTACCGATCTGGCGGCTGAGTGCAGAATAAGCACCGAGCAGCAGCTGCTGACCGGTCTGACCTTTTGCATAGAAGGTACGACTTACCTGCGCGCCACCGAAGGAACGGTTGTCGAGCAGACCGCCGTATTCACGTGCGAAAGGAACACCCTGTGCGACACACTGGTCGATGATGTTGTTGGATACCTCTGCCAGACGATATACGTTGGCTTCACGGGCACGGTAGTCACCACCCTTGATCGTATCGTAATAGAGACGATAAACGGAGTCACCGTCGTTCTGGTAGTTCTTCGCTGCGTTGATACCACCCTGTGCAGCAATCGAGTGCGCACGACGGGGACTATCCTGGATACAGAAGTTGAGCACGTTGAATCCCATCTCTGCCAAGGAAGCAGCAGCCGAAGCGCCGGCAAGACCGGTACCGATCACGATGACGTCCAAACGGCGTTTGTTAGCGGGGTTGACCAGTTTCTGATGGTTCTTATAGTTGGTCCATTTGAGCTCAAGCGGACCTGCAGGGATCTTCGCCATTTCCGGCGTAATCACCTTAATATCTTCATTCTTAGTTGCCATAATGTCAATTACCATTTAATTAATAGATACCGATGTTCATACCCAGGTAATACAGCACTACGATAGCGAACGGGAGCACCGTCAGTGTAGCGATGATCACACCCAGCACTTTGATACGCTTCATCCACTTGAGGTTGTTCCAACCGAGGGTGTGGAGAGCAGACCAAGCACCGTGACGGAGGTGGAGCCAGAGTGCGCTGAGCCAAACGAGATAGAGGCAGCAGTAAGCGATACCGCATCCACCGGAGGTGAACAATGCTTTCACATAGTAAGCACCGTTGGTAGCCAGTTCTTCAGGTGCAGTAGCGCCGTTGGTGATCTCCGCCAACTGCATCTTAAACCAGAAGTTGTAGAGGTGGAGCAGCAGGAAACCGAGTACGCAGAAACCGAGAACGAGCATGTTCTCCGATTCCCAATCGACACCTTCCTTCTTACCCCGAACAGCGTAACGGTCGTTACCACGAGCGGCACGGTTCTGGAACGTCAGATACAGTGCGTAACTGAAATGGACAAAAATCAGGAATGCCAAACCGATTGTGCCTACAAGGGCGTACCAGTTAGCTCCCAGGAATTGACAAATCGCGTTGTACGCATCCTCCGAGAAAACCACTACCAGGTTCATGGCACCATGGAAAAGCAGGAAGAAGATCAACGCCATACCGGTTAAGCTCATAATGAACTTACGGCCGATAGATGAATCTTTTAACCACATAGAGATTGTTAATTTAATTAGTTATTTATTGTTAATTTTGTGTTCTCCATCAAAAACGGCTGCAAAGGTACAAAAAAAAAATGACATATGCAAGCATATGCCATTCTTTTTGCAGATTTTTCTAATAAATTTGCAAAAAAGGATATGATTAGAGGAATTGGCGTTTGATTCGTTCACGGATAATGGCCTGGATGAAGGTGTCGAGTTTGACGTACTGTTTGCGGTATAGTTTCATAGAACCGGGTTGCGGTTTCTTCTCAAACGGGGCTTCTGGGTCAGGACGTTTGAACTGGGCATAGAAACGGGTACGGAAGTCTTCGAGTTGGGCACGAAGATCGAGGATACGGGCTTGTTCCTCGGGAGTCATGAGGGCAAGTTCTGCATCAGAGAAACGTTCCGAACGGATGATTTCGGTAGTTAAACGGCTGATGTCACCGAATGACTGCATATTAGCGAGTTCAGCACCTTGCGGCGGGGTCTTGTCAAAATCACGGGGATTAGCTATTTTATAGGTTTCCTGCACGCCTTCCCGAAGCACAGCGCCATTAGGGGCACGGTACTTCTTTTTGCGCATGACAATTCCACTATTTTTCTCAAAATTTCCACGAAGTGATTTAAAAGGAGAATGTAATTCCGCTTGCGACATAGTTTGGCACGATTTTTGCAGTAATATTATTGAATTTTGTTCTTTCTGACATTCTGTCAGGTTGTGGTACTTTGGGAGTACCGATATTGGTTTTACAGTAGGAAAATAACAAGGTAATAACGGGGTAACGACGTGGTTATCGCGCGGTAATCACCCGCTTTTGGATGTATTTGACCTTAACAAAACCTCGAAAAGAATCTTATTCGAGGTTGAGGGATATTGAACATTTCTAAAATCCGCTGCAAAGGTACAACAAAAAAATGATATATGCAAATTTTCTGGAAGGATTTTGTCAAAAAAGATCCAAAATGGGGCAAAAAAGCGCACATGGATGTGCGCGCAGAGACGGTATAGAAAGAAGAGGACCTAGGATACAATCTCTGGAAATGCTGCCAAGTGGGCAGGTGGGCAGGTGGGCGGGTGGGAGCCATGCGGTTAATGGCGACAATGATGTCGCCAAAATGCACAATGAAAGAAAGCGCACATGGAATGTGTCACAGGACACCTACACCGCGAGCCCACACGCAAGGAAACGACATGATGACATCAAACGATTGTAATAGAATCCGTTTTATTGTTTAAATCGAATTGTTTTGATTAACTGCAGAGCCTCACTATTGTCATAATTCGCGGAAGCAGTAACTACCAAGAAAAATCCGCCGTGTATATTGGATGTCATGACCATACCTTTGTAGGTTTGTTCTCCCCAAGGAGACAGATAGACTGTCATATACACCGGGGCACCAAATAATGTAGCTTGACCGATATTATCCGTCACAGTAGCATCTGCGAAATATGCGTCGGCTTTCCCGATTACTTGTTCCCGGATAAATTGCTTAGCATCTGTTGTATCTCCTTTTATGAATTGGATGGAAACCATTTCATAGAAAGGTTTATAGGTAAACAGATACGTATCGGTGGCACTTACCGGCTCCATAGTCCATTTATCGGCGTCGTATTCCATCTTAAAACTCTCACTATTGAGCGGAACTATATTCTTCAGTTTGAAAGTCACAGGTACAGTATATTTGCAACGCACGATTGTTCCATTTTGTGAACCGGGTTTCCATTTCGGCATCATCTTAATAACGCGAACGGCTTCTTTATCAAAGGATGGATGTCCTACCGAACGTACCACTTCGATATCGGTTATTGAGCCGTCCTTTTCCACGGTGAATTGTATTATGCTACGACCTTGTACATTTATCTCACCTGCATCTTTGGGATACTGTAAATTATCCTCAATGAACTTCCACAATGCTTGCATTCCGCCGGGAAATTCCGGCATCGTTTCGACGACGCCCACCATTTCTTCTATTTCGGGTTCATCTTCTATGACTTCAATGACCTCTACCTGCGGAGGGAAGGGAGGAGGCGTTAACTCGGTGGAATAATAGACTTTGAAAGGCTTCTTGTTAAGTGCTTTTGCCGCTGCAATATGCTGTTTTACGACGGTTTGGAACACCTCGTGTTCTTCGGGCAGCGCCGAAATGACCACAAAATAAAATTTACTCTTGCGTTTCATGACTTTCTCAATCGGTTGCTGCAGGGCGTCGGGACTGAGGATTTTACCATCAAACATGACTTGACCGATGGAATTGATAAAGGTGTAGGTCCATTGATCTGTAGGCGTTTGCAACTCATCCAAGGGAGCAAGATACGAGTTGATGTTCTGCGCTTGGATACTCATTCCTTCGACGAGCGCAAAGAGAAGCGCGAATAGGAAATGTTTTTTCATAACCGATACTAGTTTGAGTGGTTAAAAGATGTATTTCGGCTGCAAAGTTACAACAAAAAATCGAGATATGCAAATAAAACGGGAAAATTATTAAAAAAATTAGAACAACTCACCACTCCAAAGCATTTTGAGGAAATCAAAAAGATAAATCACTTCGATGTTGCCTACGCGGCGTGTGATAGGGTCGCGTGATACGATGATACGGGTTCGTGCATGCCGTATAACAGCACCATTGTCGCGCACAGATTTCGTTTTATTTAAGTGGAGTATAGCGGACTCGAAGGGGATGTTATTTTTTCTTCTGTTTCTTCAACTTATCTTCGAGGATGGTGCGTTGGACGATCTGCTCGATTTGGTATGTAGCCACGCCCAGCGGACGATCGAGACCGCGGAAAGCCCATTCGACGGTGGTCTTGTCGGCTTCACGGCAGATGAGCAGACCAATCGTAGGTTTGTCATCGTCGGCTTTGAGCAGTTCATCTGCGGCAGAGACATAGAAATTAAGTTTACCCACGAACTCGGGCATAAACTTAACCGATTTGAGTTCGACCACGATATAGCACTTAAGGCGCGTATGGTAGAAAACCAAGTCCGGGACAAACGTACTGCCATCAGGCATAACCAGTTCCATCTGACGACCTACATACGAGAAACCTTGACCAAGTTCCAAGAGAAACCGTGTGATATTATTCACCAAAGCCTCTTCCAAATCGTCCTCGCTATGATCTTGTTTGAGATTGAGGAATCCGAGTTGGTACGGACTCTTCATTACCTCTTGTGCCAATTTCTGTTGCGGCAAGGTCATCGTATCGGAGAAGTTCGTAAGCGCACTACTATGACGAGAATAAAGATCGCCCTTCATCTCGTATTCCAATTCGCTGCGACTCCAATTGTTAGCAATCGTCTGTTTGATATAGAAAATGGCCTCGTCAACGGATTTACTCTTACTTGCAATGTGCACGTGGTGAAACCATGGAATAAGAGCAAATTCTTCCGGCATCTCTAATTCGTCACCAGGTTGGTGACTAAATTTGGCAGCAGCTTGCTGCATTTTTGTCTGTGGCATTTCTGCAGCAACTTGCTGCATTTTTATAAGGTACTCATTATAAAACGCATACCACTTTTTCATGTAAAGGATATTCCGATATGAGAAGCCGGTTTCGTTGGGGAACATCTTCTTGAGATCAAGACTCAGTTGTTGCAGCACACCGCTGCCCCATTGGCTTTCTGCTTTGAGGGCAACGATGTCCCGACCGAGCGACCAATAAAATTCCAACATGGAGCGGTTCACGAACACAGCAGCCTTGATCTGGCTTCGTTGGTAACGTTGCTTGAGTTCACCAAGCCATTCCACGTACTTTCCATCGGCTATAACGCCATCACGAGTTACAAATTCCGGTTTGCGCTTTTCTATATCTGCCATAACTAGATATTTAGCGATTGGTATTTTAGTTTGCACACAAAAATCGCTTGCAAAGTTACAAAAAATATTTCATACACACAAATAATTCGGCAGAAAAGTCAGAATTTTTAATAAAAAATATTAAACACTTGCGTATGTCAACTTTTTTTAAACAAATATTTGTTGTAACGTCGGTCCTCCCTACTAAAAGCAGGGTCCCACCGAAGTTACAGTCGCACAGTCGTGCAAATAGCAAGTCTTTTCCGCAAAAACTTTAAGTAAACTTAACTTTTTGCACAAAATCCTTGCGTATTTCAAATATTTGTAGTAATTTTGCAGGCGATTTTAAAATGCGGTATTGTGGGCGTATCATATTAGGGATAGGCTTTTGGCTGTTAGCCGTTAGTCCTATGGCACAGGCGCAGGTGTCGAATGCGGGTAGGTCGGTGTTCTCGTTTATGAGTTTGCCGACATCGTCGCGTTTGAATGCGTTAGGCGGTAGTAATGTGAGTCTGAGTGACGGAGATATCTCGATGGGCATGTGCAATCCGGCGCTGCTGCACGAGAACAGTCACATGAACCTGCAGTTGAACTATTCCTATTACTTACCGGGCACGATGTTCGGCAGTGCACTGTACGGACATAACTTTGGGAAGGTGAAAGGTGAAAGGTTAAAGGACGAAGGTGGAGAAGCGGAGAGGCCGAATTACTTCGCCGTAGGTGTGCATTACCTGGACTATGGTCACATGAAATATGCGGACCAGAACGGTAACTTGACCGGCGGTAGTTTCGGAGCACGGGATATACTGGTGGATATCATGTACGCCCGGCAGTTGCATAGACTGTTTAAGATCGGCGTGACGCTGAAGCCGGTGTACAGCATCTATGAGAGTTATAGCAGTTTTGCGATCGGAGCCGACGTAGGAGCGCATTTCATCACGCCGGATTCGACGTTCCAGATGGGTCTGGTGTTAGCCAATATCGGATGGCAGATCAAGGGATTCTATTCTCAGGAAGGCGGTTCGAATCACGAGATGTTACCGCTGAACCTGCAGTTAGGTCTGACCTATCGGGTGAAACATGCGCCGCTGCGGTTCCACTTGCAGATCCATAACATGCAGACGTGGTACCTGAACTACGAGTGGACGAGTCTGGACAAGAGTCCGACGACGGGGGATATCATTGACCACAACGTGAAATGGTACGACATGCTTTTCCGGCACACGATCTGGAGTTTGGAGATCGTACCGAAGAGCGAGAAATTCTATATAACGCTGAGTTACAACCACCGCAGACGTGCGGAGTTGCAGTTAACGGACCAGAAGTCGTTAGCGGGATTTGCGTTAGGTCTGGGCGTGAAGATCAAACAGGCACGCGTAGGCTTTGCGATCAGCCAGTTGACGAAGAGCAATTTCTCGTACCAACTCGGGTTGACGTTGGATATCAACTCGATGATGAAATGAAAAATGAAAAATGAAA
>CAMIZK010000051.1 GCA_946403315.1 uncultured Bacteroidales bacterium
GCAAACACGTCAACCCCGATATTGACGACATCGATGCCTGGCTCCGTACGTACGTTCTGAGTATATAAAACACCGATTTTTTCGTATCTTTGCAGTCCGAATTGAAAATACTGTAAAAACACAATAATCATGAAAGATGTAACGATGTTGATGTACGTCGTGATGGCCGGTCTGACGGTCGCTTGGCACTTGTTGTAACACCTTTACGTGTACGAATGCACGCCTCCAAGGAGGTAGGAGACACCGAAATAGGTGAACAACACGAAAGCAAAATCTATCACGGACAAAACGTGGTAGATTTTTATGTATGATGTATGATGTTTGATGTATCTCTGCAACCACGGGAAATGGAGCAGGGCGGCATAGACGAGCATGGTGATCAGTGCCCAGGTCTCTTTCGGGTCCCATCCCCAATAGCGCCCCCAACTCATGTTCGCCCATACGGCACCGATGAAGATACCGGCTGTCAGGCAGAACAAAGCCGGATAAAGCAATACTTGCGAGAGTTGCATCAGCGACTCTCGTTTGCTTTTGCTGCAAAGACCGATGATGCCGTTGATCATGATGACGGCAAACAAGGTGTACGCCAACATGATGACGGACACATGGATACCCAATAAAGGCGTTTGGAGAACCGGTTGCAAAGGTGTTTTCGGTGTTACAACCTTCGTCATCACAAAAGCCAGTACCACCGCTGCGATGCCAAGACCCACCATCAGCCATTTATGCTGTTTCTTGATGAGCGCCCGGAAACGAGTGTGCGGTTGGAAGAAGAATGCGATCATGGCGATGAGCAGCAAGGCATAACCGGTGTACGTGATACCGATACCCCAGGGGTCGTAGTTGTACTTGAGCGTGACACCCTGCATGTCACTGTCGAAATTCGACTGGCAGAAACGGTAACCGTGGTACTTGAGCGGTTTGTTCATCTTCACTACGCCTTCTTCCACTGTCAGCGACTCCTTGCTGCGATCCAGTAGGCGCAACTCGGTGATATAATCGGACTCCGTGGCTTCGAAGTTCCAGAGGAAAAGCGTAATCGGCGTTTTGTGAATGTTGAGTGATTCCGCCTTGTCGGCACGCAGGTGTATCTCTCCTTGTACGCCGCAGAAATGCGTTACACACGCCCCTACGACGATGGTCGCAAGGGCAATGTGTAACAGCCAGGTAGCCGGCTTAGATAGCATTGATGAAAGCCACGATCGCATCTCGGTCTTCCTTGTCTAAGTTATAGAACTGCTGGGTCGGCCAGTAAGCATCCGATTGGTTGCTGTAACCATGCCACATGATCGCCTCGATCACGTTACGTGCACGGGTATCGTGCAAACGTGCTTCGTACGCGTCGCCGGTGGCCTTGCGGTGCAGACCTCGTCCCCAGAGCGGGGTAGTACGGCACCAACCGGTACGGATATCGTTCTCCATGCACAGTTTATGTTGTACCATGTCGGTGTACGGCCATATCTTCTGGTTCGGGTAACGCGGCATAGCTGCTGTGGTTGGGAAGTTATTCGGGTCACGTACCTCGTCGGAACCGGTGGTCCATGTCGGACGGTGGCAGTAATCGCAACCGATCTGAGAGAACAGTTCTTTTCCTTTGAGCACTTGCGGATCGGTCACGTTACGGGCAGCCGGAACCGCTAGACCACGGTGCCAAACCATGACTTGGGTAAACTCTTCATCTGTCATCTCTGCCGGCAACTCTTTGGAGGTCAGGTAGTTGTAGATCTCCTCTTCCGTACCGAACGCTTTCTGTACCTCCGGATCTTTGGATGCATATTCCGCATAGATGGTACCGTTCAAATCCAGATAGTGGTATTTGCGGTCGCTACGGGTGACGTTGGTGATGTTCCAGATAGCATTCGCACCGGCTGCGTCCATAATAGGACCACGTGTGAGGGCGTACGTGAAACGTTTGGGTCCCCATTGCGGGTCGTTCTTGTAGTAACCGGATGTCTGGAAACCGCCGTTCCAGAAGGCAGGGTTGAGACCGTTTTGGAGTTTACCGTCAGCGGCTTCTTTGGCGTACTGGTCGATGATGTCCTGATCGGGAATAGCATCGAGCAGACCGGAACCATAGACACCGATGGTGTTCTCCAACTTCACTTCGTAACCCTGTGTCTCCAACAAACCGTCGGGGTCACGGTAACCCTGATTATAGACATAAACAGCCGTGTTGGGCATCGTCACTTCCGGATAGCGTAACTCGTAGGTCTCGCCGTCAGCAAACTTGTTGCCATGCTCGTCCGTAGCGGTCTTCCATGTGACGGTGATCTGATCCGGATCAAGCGGTGCTTTGAAAGGTGCAGCACCGAAGAGTTGCGGCATACCGGCTAACCAAGGCACATAAGCCTGTGTCTCGGGGTTGATGACTACGAGCAGTGTTCCGTTACCCACTTCGCTGGCGTTGTATGTACCTTCCGGAACAGAAGTACCGTGCGAGTAGTTAGGGTGACAATGCTGGCAGGACGAACGGACATAAACCGGGCCCAAACCATGCTGACGCCCCGTCTCGTTGGTGACGAAGGGTTTCTCGGCAATCTGGTCTCCCTGTGCGAACATCGTTCCCAAACCGGCATTGTCCGTGGCAGGTGTCGGTTGACGGAAGGTCATGGACGAGGTGTTCGTCGTCGTTCCTAACTTACCGCCGGTGTAGTACCAATCCGGCTTGTCGGTCTCCGGCTCCTGACCGCCACCTTCGCCGGGCTTACAAGCGACGAGGGCAACGGTTGCCAGAGCCATCAAAAAGAATTTCTTTTTCATGATTTTATTTGCTCAACAATGGTAAAACTTCGTTGTCTAAGATCTCTTCGAGTGCGGACACTTTGTCTATCGCAGCTTTGACTTGCGGGTTGTTCTGCGCGGTGTTCTCGAAGTTATTGATTTCCGCTATCGCTGCAATCGCGTCTTCGATGGAGGAACGAACTCGTCCGTCGAGTTCGGCATCCTGGCGATAGACATAGTTGGAGATGGCGTAGTCACCGGCGTGTGCACCGCAATAAGCGTGTTGGATGGAACGGATGTTATCCGCAAAATCCTCGGTGGAAGTGCAGCTGTACGGACTCTCGATATAATCGCGCTCTTCCGGTGTACTGCTGATATAAGGGTTACCCATCTTCAGGTCGGCGACCTCACCGGCGATATCTACGCAGCCTGCGATGATCTCTTCTGCCACTTCCTGATAAGTCACGTAGATTGATCCGGCTTGACCGGCGTGAATCATCTGCCAACCGTAACGGTCTTCATAAGGCTCCACTTCGCCTTCTTCCAACAGTTGCTTCTTGTCTGCACTCACTTCTCCAGCCCATGCGTATTCGAGCAGGATAGCCTGTTGTGTGAGGTCCTCAACGATACCTAAGAGATAGACCGCTTCAGCGTGCGTGAGGTTAGCGGCATGGGGCTTACCGGTTCCTACGGCACGACCTTCTTGTTCTACCGATTCGAAGAGCAGGTATTCCGCTGCATGGAAGCCTTTGAGGGCGTAACCGAGTTTATCTCCTACGTACGCACCGCCTTCTTCTTCAATCACCGCCATTCGATCGGCATCGTGCAGCAGGGCGTTCATGGCGTTGAAGTCGAGTGGCCACGAGTCGATGTGGGGATCGATGTTATGGGACGCCGCAGGTCCAAAGAGGAATGCTTCGCTTTGCTCCCAGTGCTTACGCATGGCACGCCAAGAGGCACCGGCGTCACGCATGAGGGTGGTGTAGTCTTCCGCTTTCTCCACTTTGTCCAGGATCGCTTCCGTCTGATCCAAGAGCGTCATGCCGGCATCTGCCATGGCTTTGTAGGTAGCAATAACCGTGTTGTTTACGTAAGGCGTTACAGCTTGTTGGAGTGCCGCCTCTTTGTCGGAGATTACTTTCGTGTTGTTTTCGCAACTTGTTCCGAGTACTCCAATTAATCCGAGTACTCCGATAAATAACCATTTCTTTCTCATAATTCGTATATTTTTTTATAGTTGATAAAATCCTGCATAGACGATGCCCACAGCAATCTGCGGTTCATCGTTATAGAGTTTTCCGCGTGTACCGTCTGCGCGTGTACCTTGTTTGAGGATACCATAGGAAAACTCCGCTTTTACGCCCACCTGCTTGATCGGGAAATAATTGATACCGGCAGCTAATCGATGCCTTCCACACCATGCGTACATATCCGTCGGCTGGTTGTCGTACTTGAACATCGAATCGTAGTAGTCATAACGGGCAAACAAATATAGCTGTTGGCTCTTGGCTTTTAGCTTTTGGTTTAAAGAAAAGAAGTCAAAGCCCGCTTCTATACCTGCAGCCAGTGCATCCGATGCTACCCATTGTTTGCTACTCACCGATCCCTTCCGCATGGAGATGTTATATTGCGTGATAAGGGCTGCGTCACTCAGATGACCGTACAGGAACTCACCGCGCACGATCGCGCCGTAGCCTTTGTACGCAAAGTCAAACGCACCGATTGTGACCGTACCTTTCACGTTCTTATACGCACTCGCATCCAGCTCGGCATTGGTCTTACTGAGGGTGTTGCGGAACGAGTTTCCGCAATAACCGCTGAGACTGAGACGCAGACCTTGTACACCGGTATAATCAACCCGTGCCGCACCGGCAAAGACGTTCGCTAACTTGAACTCGTACGGACTACCTGCACCGGGTTTGATCCAGTTCTTACGATTGAAACGGTCGCTGTCCAAACCCGGCAGGAACATCGCCTGATAGTGCCAACCGTTGGGCGTAGAACCCATAAACGTGAGTGCCACTTCGTGCCAGGTACTCGGAATGATCGTGAACGAACCCTCGTTACGATAGACGCCGAAATATTCGGTCGATTCGTGGTGGGCATTCAGACCGCCAACGGGGATCACCTGCATACCGGCACGGAGGATGGCATAGCGGTTAAACGCTTTCTGCAACCAAAACTGCTCCAATGCTACCTCGCCACCGCGTTCGATCTCCGATTCGTACTCTCCTCCTTCTTCCTCTTCGATCTCGATGGCTGATTCCGTACCACCATGTTCGAACTCAATCTCGGTACCGACACTCCAACCTTTGCCGAAGTCGTAACCTAAATAGATCACCACGTGCGGCAGGTCAAACTCACCGTAATGATCATTGGCGTATTTCTCCGGGTTCTTGCCGTACCTTAGATAATTATTGGAAAACCAACAATGCTTGGCTGTTATTTCTCCGTATCCTCCGATGGTGAAACGGCGGTTCGTTGTATCTTTGGGTGCCTGCCGTGTGGCACCGGTTACTCCATCCACATATCCCTTTTTATTAGGATGTGCCTGCGCCTGCTCCAATCGCTCTATTCGTTGCATGAGTGCCTGCAGGTCAGCGGAACTCACCTTGATGCTGTCTTCTGCGTAAGCACACAACGCGCTTACAATCAGCGAAATCAATAGGATTATTTGCTTATACATAAACCTTCTTTGGTGCTTAAATTTTCGTAATACAAAATTACTGCTTTTGTTCGATTTGGGCAATCCCTAAATGTTGTGATTTTGCTTCCGACTATTGCTCACATGGGATTTTTTTTGTAATTTTGCACCGTTTTTGAATAAATGGGTTATGTACAAGTCAACGGATAAGATATGTGATTTGATGTCGCGGGAGGAGGACGCGATTCAGATAATCAGTCGTTTCGGATTGGAGATGGGCGTAGGTGACCAGACGATTGCGCAGTTATGTGCATCGTACGGTGTGCATACACCAACTTTTCTGGCGGTGGTGAACTACAAAGTGTTTAAACAAAAGGCCCAGCTTACCGACATCGATATTCCTACGCTGCAGCGCTATCTGCATAACGCGCATAACTATTTTCTGAATTTCCGTCTGCCACGTTTGCGCAGGGCGCTTATCGAAGCACTTATTCCGGCCGGTGCATCGTCCCAGATACCGGAATTGATTCTGCGTTGTTACGATGAATTTGTGGAGGAGATACGCATCCATATCGAGCACGAGAATGCCGGTCTGTATGAAGAACACGAGCACGATGACGAGCGGATAACCAGTAAGTTGACGGAAATTAAGAACCTGATTATCAAGTATTATCCCGGAACGTCCTCCCGACAAACGGGAGGAGTGGTTTCCGCCGAGGAGGTCACGAACACCTATTTGCTGATTAGCGTCATGTCCGATTTATGGCACACGGAGCATGATTTTGCGGACCATTGTGCGATTGAAGATGATATACTCAGACCGCTGCGCTGTAATATTGCAAACGCGAAACGGCAAAAGGCCGCGTTGCTGAAAGACGAGCCGCAGGAACTTTCCACTCGGGAACGGGATGTGCTGATTCAGGTGGTCCGTGGTCTGAGTAACAAAGAGATAGCGGATGTGCTGTGTATATCCCAGCACACGGTCATTTCCCACCGCAAGCATATCACAGCCAAACTGAACATCCATTCCACCGCAGGTCTCACTATCTACGCCATTGTCAATCATCTGATTGACCTCAACAGTCTGGATTTGTAAAAAATTCTAATATTATTTCTGGAGTCCCAAATAGTTTTCTTTGTTAATTGCAAACCAGCGCCAGAGAGGTGCGGCATGCAGGGCCTGAATGATCTCACCGTCCTGCAACATCTCCAGCACTTGAGAAGGATCGAGGATGTCCACATGGATGTCCTCTGTTTCTTCCTGATGTTGTTCACGCACTTTCTCCACACCCGTCGCAAGGAAAGTGTAAGAGAGGTTGTTGTGGTTCGTCGGATTCGGCGAAAGGGTCATGAAAAGCGACCATTCCCCGCCTTCGTAACCCGTTTCTTCACTCAATTCCCGTTTGGCGGCTTCCAGCGGTGTTTCCCCCGGGTCAATGACACCGGCTACGAGTTCATAGTGGGTCTCACCGAGTGCATGGCGGTACTGGTCTTCCATCACCATCTTACCGTCCTTGGTGATGGCAATGACGTTGATCCAGTCGGGAAACTCCATGACGTACCAGGTAGGGATCTGCTTGCCGCTCGGTAACTCGACGCACTCCTGCCGCACGGACAGCCATGGTCCGAGATGCAGTATATTTTCGGATTTGACCACCTTCCACGGGCGGTTTTCTAATTTCGGATATGCCATAGTCGTGTTGTTTATCGTTCGAAGAGGCGAAGCAGTCTCATCTTTCTTTTGCCGGCTTTGCCGGAGTAGGGATGTTCGCGTAAGGAGAGGTTGAAATGGGTATGTCCTTTGAGTACCGTTTGCGGATGGGTGAACTCCCTGAATCCCCATTCGCCGTGGTAAGCGCCCATGCCGGAATGGCCGGTGCCGTTGAACGGTACACCCTTCACCATCATATGGATGCATACCTCGTTGATGCAGCCGCCGCCGAACTGCTGGGTCTGCATGACGCGTTTGGCCCATTTCATGTTTTTCGTGAACACGTACATCGCCAAGGGATGTTCCCGGTCTGCGATGATGTCCATGAGGGTATCCACTTCTGCGTCTTTGAACGGCACGATCGGCAGGATAGGACAGAAGAGTTCGTGCTGCACGATGGGTTCGTGGATATCGACGGGATAGATCATCGTGGGTTCGAATTGGCGGGTGATGCGGTTGCCTTTGCCTCCAAAGACGATGCGGTCTTTGTATTCTTCTGCCCACTTGGCGCATTTGTCATAGGCCGCGTCGGTGATGAGTTTCGGGTACTCGGGATTCTGTTCCGCATGTTCGCCTATCTGGGCGATGAAAGCGGCTTTGAGTTCCGCCATGAAGTCATCAGCAATCTCTTCCGCCACCGCGATCTGGTTGATGTTGATGCATATCTGTCCGGCGTTGAGCAGTTTGAAGAACGCGATCTTACGTGCCGCGTCTTTGAGGTTGGCGTCTTTGCGCACGATACACCAGTTACCGGTTTCTCCACCCAGTTCGAGTGCTACCGGTGTGAGGTTCTTCGCTGCTTCGGCGAGTACGTGTTTGCCTACCGACGGACTGCCGGTGTAGAAGATCTTATCCCATCGTTGCGCCAGACACATATCCGCCACGTCGTGACCGCCGTCGATAAGCGTGATATATTCCGGCGGGAAGACATCGGCAAAGAATTTCTTGAGTGCCTCGGTGGAGGCGGCTGACTTGGAACTGGACTTGATGACAACGGTGTTACCGCCGCACATCGCTGCCGCTACCACGCCTATCGTCAGCAGGATAGGGAAGTTAAAGGGACTGATGACGAGCGTGACGCCGTACGGCATTTTATAGACCTTGGTGAAGATACTCGGCCAGCACATCAGACCGCTGAAATGAATCTCCGGCCGTGCCCAGCGGCGCAAACCGGATATCATCTCGTTCACCTCGGTGATGATGGGACCGATATCGCACAAATAGGCCTCCATCTCACTTCTGCCGAGGTCTTTCTGCAGGGCGCTGATGAGTTCATGCTGATGCGCTATCACCGCCGCTTTGAGGCGTTTGAGTTGTTGAATACGCCATTTAACAGGTAAAGTCTCGCCGGTACGGAAAAACTTCCGCTGTGCGGCAACGATGTCTCTTATAGATTCTTCTGTGTACATAAGTCTCTTAAAATTTTTTCTATATCTTTATTTCTCATGGTGACGGGTGCCGAGTAGTTAATCGAATCGGCTACCACTTTGCCTCTCAGTTCCGGTATGTCTTCTTCCCTGACGGGGCATACGATCCGGTCCATACCGCAGGTAGCCATCAGTTGGTGTATCGCTTGCAGAAAATCGGGTACGCCGCAGTACTGTGCCATGGCCTTGTAATGGGCTTGGCAGGCGTCTTTTTGAAACTCCATCACCGGCAGGAGCATGATCGAGATCGCCTCACCGTGGGAGAGGTGGTATTTGGCGCCAATGCTGTGGGCAAAGGCGTGCACGTAACCGGCTAACTGGGTGTTGATGGCATTGCCGCCGTACATGGCTGCCTTCGCCATGTTAAGCCGTGCGGCTTGGTTGTCGGGTTCTTTAAGAACGATAGGTAAGTTCTCCAAGATCAGTTTGACACCTTCCATCGATAGCAGCATATCTTTCTCATCCACCTTGGTATCGCTTACCACGCCTTCTATACAGTGACTCAGGGCATCGATGCCGCAAGCCGCAATCACATGCTTCGGTGCATGTTCGGTCAACTCGCTATCATGTACGACATGCGTCACGTTTAGACCGATAATCACGGTAGAACCTTTGGCTCCTTTGTCATTCGTCACCACGGCGCCGACGGTTACTTCCGCACCTGTTCCGGCAGTCGAAGGCACCATGATCAGCGGCAGCGAGTTGCCGGGCACCAGGAGAAATTTCAGCAGGAGAGATCGAACGGGTAAGTGCGGCATTTTACACCCGGATGCAATCATCTTACAACTGTCCATGACCGAACCGCCGCCTAAGGCGATGATTGCCTCGGCTTGGGTGTCCAGGGCCTGTCTCCGACCGCTATCGATGATGGTGGTGTTTGGCTCGGAGTGGATGTCGCAGAAGAGGGAAGCGCTCACTTCCGCCTCTTTCAAAGACTCCAATATCGCCGCGTCATAGCCCAAACGATGCAAGGTCTCGTCGGTCACTACCAATACTTGCTTGTAACCGGCCTTCTTACACATCGCGCCGATCTCACGACGTGTACCGTGTCCGGCTGTCACTTCCGGTTCCGGTAAAGGAATGGTGTGGATCACCTTCCCCGGCAATCGGTGAATCTGTTTCCTGAATCGATATGTATCCATATTTCATTCAATTTCGCTTGCAAAGTTACTACAAATATTTGGAATACACAAGGATTTAACGGTAAAAATCAAAATTAATTTGGATTTTAAACGGGAAATACTTGTTATTTGCACAATTGTGCGAACGTACTTTCGAAGGGGCCCTTTAGGGTTGCAGGTCGAAAGTACAACAAATATTTAAAATAAATGACATATGCAAATGTTTTGCTTTATATTTGAAAAATCAGAAGATTTTTCTTTTGGATTTCGAAAAAAATAGAGGAGTTCGATAGGAAGAAACATACTGCTGCTAATGGCGGCAAGAATGCCGCCAAATGAGACGGCCGGAATGACATTCCGGACAATAGACGACGTTTTGAACCCGAAAGAGATTCGGGGATAATTATCTATCTAATATAACTCTATTATATACTGTTTCGATTGCTTGT
>CAMIZK010000052.1 GCA_946403315.1 uncultured Bacteroidales bacterium
TCGCATTCCGGTGCCACTTGCAGTCGCGTGCGCCGCAAGTACTCACATTGGTCGGCAAAATAGATCTCGGCATCGCATTCCTGCGCTTTACTCAGAAACACATTCATCGTCTGCGGATGACTTTCCCCGATCACCACCGGTACATGCGGTTTGATGATGCCGGCTTTCTCCTTGGCGATTTGCGTCAGGGTGTTGCCTAAGAACTCCGTATGATCGAGACCGATATTCGTGATCACGGATAGGATGGGTGTCAACACATTCGTGCTGTCTAACCGACCGCCTAAACCCACTTCCACTACGGCGATATCTACTTTCTCGTGTGCAAACCACCAGAAACCGAGCATCGTCATCGTCTCGAAGAAAGAAGGTTGCATGGCATCCAAGAAATCCTTGTGTTCCGTCACAAAAGCAGCCACCGTCTCTTCCGGTATCGGTGCACCGTTCACTCGTATCCGTTCGGTCAGACTCACTAAATGGGGACTTGTGAACAGACCCACTTTGCGTCCCGATGCCTGTAAGGCAGCAGCTATCAGATGACTCGTTGAACCCTTTCCGTTCGTGCCGGCTACATGGATCGCTTGGAACGTCCGATGCGGATTACCTACCTGCGCCAGTAGCTGCAGGGTCTTCTCCAGACCCGGCTTGTACGCTGCGGCTCCTACCATGTGAAACGGTGGCCTCGAAGCATACAGGTATTCTATCGCTTCGCTATAAGTCATCAACTTTTCTCAACAATTTTGAAGTCGAGTATACCTTCGAGACGTTTCTGACTGAGCCATTTATAGAACCGCGGTGTCACGCGTATCGGCATTGACCGACTGGTGAGTGCCACCTGTTGCCGGTTATTGAAAATCGTCACATGCAACCGTCCTTGTCCCGGATTTTCTTTCACCTTATCCAACAGCTCATCAATCAGATCCTGTGTCACGGCCTCGATATCCATGCGGATATTGATACCCTCGGTGCGTTTGGTTTGACTCTCATTAAGCATCTCCACGTTCTGCACCACAAACTCAAACTCCGCCACTTCGTCTTTCTTCTCCCGGTACCACGGTTGACCCGTTCCTTTCTGCTGGATCACACCCGACACGAGCACATAGAGGTCCTTCAGCATCAGGTGACCGAAGTTATTATACGCTTGACCGAACAATGCAAAATCATAACTGCCGGTATAGTCTTCTAACACGTACCGTCCGTACGGATTTCCTTTCTGACTGATGCGTTGTTCGGCACTGGTGATCAGACCGCCAAGCAGACACGGTTGGTTCTTATGCGAGGCGATGAACTCCGACGGGATGATGGGTTTCTCTTCCAGTTCATCCCCGTTCTCAGCGATCTCCACCCGAATCCGTTTCTCCGCTTCGGTACGCTCTTCGGGTTTACGCCAACGCTCAAACTGCGTCAGTTCATTCGCCGTGCAGTTACACAGCTCCCGAATCTCAAACTCAAACTCATCCAAGGGGTGCGCCGACAAGTATATACCGATCAGGTATTTCTCTTTGTTCAACCGCTCGATGGTGTCCCAACGCGGTACTTGTGGCAGATCCGGATGCTTCACTTCAATCGCATCGTTCAGGTCACCGAACAGCGAAAACGAGTTATTCTGCTTATCCGCCTGCCATTTGTTTCCGTAGTTCATCAGCAGATCCAGACCCGACTGGCCGTTCTCGTCCTGACCGAAGAACTGCTCTCGGTAGATATCGTCGAAGCATTCGAAAGCACCCGCTTGTGCCAGGTTTTCAATCGTCTTGCGGTTACAACTCTGCAGGTTGACGCGCTCTAAGAAATCAAAGATACCGGTGTACTTACCGTTTTTCTCCCGTTCGGTGATGATCGCTTCTGCCGCACCTTCGCCGACACCCTTGATACCACCCAGACCAAAGCGGATATCGCCTTTGCTGTTCACCGTAAAACTCAACTCCGACTCGTTCACGTCCGGCTCCAGCACACTCAGTCCCAATGCCCGGCACTCATCCATCAACTTGGTCACCTCCTTGATATCGTCCTTGTGGACGGTAAGGTTCGCTGCCATAAACTCAGCCGGGTAGTGCGCTTTCAGGTATCCCGTCTGGTACGCCACCCACGAGTAACAAGCCGCGTGCGATTTGTTGAAGGCGTAGGATGCAAACTTCTTCCAGTCCTCCCAGATTTTATTCAGCACCTTCGGATCATGTCCGTTCGCCTTTCCGCCCTCCATGAACTTATCCTGCAGCGATGCCAGCACGTCCATTTGTTTCTTTCCCATCGCCTTACGCAACTTGTCGCTCTCGCCGCGTGTGAAGTTCGCTAACAGACGACTGAGCAGCATCACCTGCTCCTGATAGACGGTGACACCATAGGTGTCCTTGAGGTATTTCTCCATGACGGGGATATCGTAACTCACCGGCTCGATACCCTGTTTGCGCTTGATGAACTGCGGAATATAATCCATTGGTCCCGGTCGATATAACGCGTTCATGGCGATGAGGTCACCGATGACCGTCGGTTTCAGTTCCCGCAGGTATTTCTGCATACCCGCCGACTCAAACTGGAACACCGCTACCGTGCGTCCTTCCTGGAATAACTTATACGTCAACTCATCGTCAATCGGTATATGATCAATGTCGATATCGATACCGTGCGCTCTCTTGATGTTTCGCAAGCACTCCTTGATGATCGTCAGCGTGATCAGTCCCAAGAAGTCCATTTTGATCAGTCCGACGGATTCCACAACGTGTCCGTCGTATTCGGTAACGAGTACGCGTTTCTTGCTGTTCTTATCTTCCACTGAACTCAGCGGTGCAAAATTCGTCAGGTCATCCGCTCCGATGATCACGCCACAGGCGTGTACACCCACTTGCCGGATCGTACCTTCCAGTCGTGCTGCGTATTCGAGCATCGACCGCGTGTTGGGATCTCCCTGCTCGTACTCCCTTTTCAGTTCCTCGACGTACTTATAGCAGTTCTTGAGGTTCACCTTCGGCTTCTTCGCTCCTTCCGGCAACAGTTTCATCACGCTGTCCGGAAAATCCCGATCCGGCACATATCCTTTCAATTCATTGACGAACGCTAACGGCACCTGTTGAACTCTACCTACATCCGCCAGCGCACTCTTCGTCGCCATCTTTCCGTACGTCACGATATGCGCCACATGCGTCTCACCGTACTTACGGCTTACGTAATCCAGCACCTTACCGCGACCGCAATCCTCGAAGTCTGTATCGATATCCGGTAATGAGATACGATCCGGATTGAGGAAACGCTCAAACAGCAAGTCATATTTCAACGGATCCAGGTCCGTGATCTTCAGACAGTAGGCGACTACCGAACCGGCCGCCGAACCACGACCCGGTCCCACCGACACATCCAGTTCTTCTCTCGCCGCACGGATGAAGTCCATTACAATCAGGAAATATCCCGGAAAACCCATCGAGATGATGGTGTTTAACTCAAACTCAATCCGTTCTTTAAGCACCTCATCTTTCTCCAGTCGTTCCTTGCCGTAGCGCTGCAGCGCACCCTCCATCGTCAGGTGACGCAGGTACGCACTCTCAAACGCCAGACGGTCCGGATAATCCTCTTCCTTACCGAAACTGGCCGGGATGTCGAACTTAGGCATGATCGGTCCATGGTCGATATCGTACACTTCCACTTTGTCCACGATCTCCTGCGTGTTCGCCAAGGCCTCCGGTATATCGCTGAAGATGGCCTCCATCTCCTCCGGCGTCTTCAACCACTCCTGCTTCGTGTAATGCATGCGGTTGATATCGCTCACGTAGTGGTTCGTGCTCAAGCAGATCAAGCGGTCATGCGCCTCCGCATCCTCTTCGTTCACGAAATGGGAGTCATTGGTTGCAACGATTTTGATATCGTATTTTCGTGCCAATTCCATCAGCACCGGATTCACCTGTTTCTGCCGTTCATAGACTTCCTGGTCTCCACCGGGTTTCTGCGTCTCATGACGCTGGATCTCGATGTAATAATCCTCCCCGAACAGGTTCTTGAACCATTTTACCGTCTCTTCCGCCTCTGCAAAATCGCCACCCTTGGCGATGCCGTCCAATATCTTCTGCGGTAACTCACCTCCTAAGCACGCCGAACAGCAGATGATGCCTTCGTGCCAACGTTCCAACAGTTCCTTATCGATACGCGGCGTATGATAGAACGCGTCGGACATATATCCGTGGGACACCAGTCGGCATAAGTTATGGTATCCAACCATGTTCTTGGCCAGTAAGATTAAGTGCCATCCCGAACGGTCAATGACGTATGTACGACCTTCGCCGTTGACGGCCTTGTCATCTCTCATCGAATGCCGTCCCCGTCGGGCACAATACGCCTCTGTGCCGACAATGGGTTTGAAAGGTACGTAACTTTCGCCTTTCTCCTTTAGCCCTTTGCCGTTAATCTTCTTGCAGTAATCCAGCAGATCCTTGATGCCGTACATGTTCCCGTGGTCGGTCAGCGCCACGGAATTCATTCCCGTAGCGATACATTTGTCCACGATCTCCTCCACCTTACTCAAACCGTCCAGCAGCGAGTAATGGCTGTGTACATGCAGATGGGTAAAAGTTGCCATACCTTATCTCTTTGTTATTCCTCCGTGTTCGATATCCGCTCCACCGGACGTACCGGCGATCACCGGCGCTTGCTCCACTTGCACCACCGGTTGGAAACCTTCTGTGATGAAAGCTACCACCATACAGTTCTCCGGTACCCAACTTTCATCCAACTCGACGGTGTATGTCTCTTTGTACCGACGCTCTCTCACGTCCATCTCGTCTCCCTTCGGATCGGTTAAGAAAGCACGCACCGCATCCGTGTGACAGAACTCCTTCCATCCGTTTTTTGTCTCGTAGTAATCCTGCTGGTAATCGATCATGCCGGACTCTTTAACCAGCACCGTCAGGTGCAAGTCCTCCGCCCACGGTTCCGAAATCTCACCGGACACCTTGACCGTTAACTTCCTGCTGCTTGCCTTATACTCATTGGTAATGAAGATAGACGCATAGGTCGCCGTGTCGAACTGCGATTTCTTCGTCGCTTCCAGATAACCCGGATGGAAAACAACCGATTTACCGCTTCCGTAATTGACTTTGGTGCGGTCGATGGCTACACTCGGAGCTCCGTCCACGCTCAACGCATTCGTAATCGTTAAGCTGCCTGTCACAGAGAAATGGTCTTTTTGATAGCCGTAGTGGTGTAGAATTAACACAAAGTTGGAGTCGTTGCCCATAAATTCATGAATGCAATCCATACCGTACGGACAGTAACCGCAGCCTTGACCCGTGAACTCTTCAATCAGATGCTTCCTCGGATACGAATCCAGGATCGGTCGTTTCGGTTCATTCGGCTCACAACTTGATAAACAGATAACTGTTACAAATGTAAAAATGAGAAAATGAGAAAATGATTTCATTGTATGGTATATGTTTTATTGTCCTTAATAATATAAATGATCCCGCCACGCAGCACCTTCTGAATGCTGAATGCTGACGGCTGAATGCTCTCGATTCCTTGTGTCGAATAATCAAACACCACCGTCAGTGTCCGGCTCTCTTGACCGTCGCTGAAGGTGTAGGTCATCGTCTCTTTCGATCCTGCTTCGGGCGTATAATGGATGAACCAAGATGCCTCGCCGTCAGGCGTAAAATGCAGGGTCTCTTCCAACTCCTCGTTCCCTGCCTTGCATTGACCGGCGCAGCAGAACTCATCCGCCAATTCCGTAGCAGAACGGTGAATCGTCACTGTCAGCGCATTCTCGC
Source organism: uncultured Bacteroidales bacterium (assembly GCA_946403315.1). GTDB lineage: Bacteria > Bacteroidota > Bacteroidia > Bacteroidales > Paludibacteraceae > Colicola. The sequence continues at coordinate 5,745 of CAMIZK010000052.1, forward strand.
ACACTAACGTGCCTTCTAACTTCATCGTTATCTCGCCGGACAGAATGTCTTCCTCCGCTTCGTTGATCGTCAACTCCATCCCGCCTGCCGGAATTTCTCCCTGACCGTCGATATTCACCGTCAGTGCCTGCGCATTAATCGTCAAGAAAAGACCTAAAAATATCCAAATATTTCGCTTCATATGCATGATATATTGATTTGTCTTGTGGGTTTTGATAAATCGTCAGGATATATAACTGCTCCGGATTGTAACTCTCTTTCTCCTCCAGTTGGGAGATGCTCCCTTTCACATCCCGCAGCACATGCCGGTGGTAATAATTCGTATTCACCGTTCCGTCCGGCATCGCTTGTACACCCGGTACACTGTCTTCTATCAACCAGTACACCGTCTCCATCGGCATCTCGCTTTGCATCTCCTCCTTGTCTTGCATCGCCTCATACACCATCGTCGGCCAAGCACTCATGTCCGCAAACCACTCCCCTTCGAACGGCTTGCAGTCCACGTTTCCTGCCGGGAACGATGTGGAGGCATCGCCGCCCATCCATCGGTATATACTATCCGCTGCGGCACAGGTGTAGTCGTATTTGCCTTGCGTAAACGGATTCGAAGCAGGGTGGAGTGATACCACGATTAACCGACCCTTGTACATCGCTTCCAGGTCCTGCGCCAACTCAGCCGCCGTCGGACAGTTCACGCATCGGAAACCCGTGAACTCGATCAGCACATGCTTCCGTCCTCCCGTCACGTCCTCCACCGGAATCAACTGTTCCTCCGGCCCGATCACCTCACAGCCTACGGCCATGAGGGCGGTTAAAATGTAAACGAATAACTTGCGCATACGCCTTTCATTTGTGGAACGAATCTGCAAACACCGCCGGAACAGTTAAACCCTTCCCGTGTCTTGGTATATCCTATATTGGCGCGGTGAGCTCCGTAAGTGAACGTCAGCCCTGCCGTGTAATAATGTTCATTCGTCGCGTCCGGTGCGTAACCGATATTGTACATCCATTGTCCGCTCAGGGACCAGTGTTGGTACAGGTTCAACTCATACAGCGCAAAGCACCATTGTCCTTCGTGATGAGGCGAATATAAGTATTGTAACTCACCCCGCATCGAGATGTTGGGATTCACCTGCACCCGGGCGTCCACTACCGCAATACCCGACCGCATCATGCCCCCGTGACCTTCCACAAACAACTCGTTATACGCCTGGTACATCACCATCGCGTTCAGCCACCAGTCCTTACTGAGCCGCTTATGCATCGCCAGATGGATGTCCGTGTACGCTTCGCCGTTTCTCGTCTCTTCACTCATCAACCGCACATGACTACCCGTTAACGTCAGCGTCGTGCCGTACTTCCCGCCCATCTTACTCTTCCTCGGTGCCGTGTAACGGATCTCGCCTTGCACCGCCAACTCCTTATCGCTGTAGTTCGTCGCATACGGATATAAGGCCGCTAAAGCGTAGGTATGTTGCTGCGTAAACGCCGGTAAGTGATTCAACCGTCCGGCGATACCTGTCCGTTGCCGCTCCGAACGGAAAGCCATGTTATCCGTGTATTTGGCTTGCAGCAGCACGGACAGACCCTTTCGACTGTAACCGGCACTCGCCAAGTATGCATGCCCCGGGCGGTAATCAAAACCATTCTCCGTACACGGGTCATTCGCTTTTCGCGCATATTCGACTAACAACTCAAACCCTTTCACCCGCAACTGCGCCCGTACATCACCGGCTCCTACCCAACGGGGAAGATTATACATGTAGTTCTGTCCGCCTATCTGCGTCAAGATCGTGTCAAACGCCTCGTATTTGCTCACCCAACTGCCGCCGATCGTCAGACCCATCTCTTTTTCCCGCATCCGTTCGCTCCATTGTTCGATCGCTAACTCCAAGTCTGCACCCAACGCGGCATCCCGACTGTAGTTCCAACCCCAGGCCTTATCTCGGTAACAACTCCAATACCTTCTTTGTTTACCGCCCAAAGCCGTGAAACGAATACCCTTATACGGATTCAACTCGACTTTTCCTCCTCGCAGCGCACCGTCGATCCCCATCGCGCGGTCTTCATACAGGTTCAAGATCAAACCCGAACCGAACTGACCGTACACATCGCCCACCGTGATCTCACCCCAGGTGAACGCAGCAGCAATACTTAACCGACCTATACCGTGACCACCGAAATCCTTCTCATATCCCGGCATCGGCCATTGTGTCAACTCCAACCGCGTATCCGCCCGTAACTCCCGAAAAGTCCCTTTCTCCGCTTGCCAGTCCACGCCTAAATCGAAATACGAGTTACTGTGATACATCACCGGCGTCCAGTCTAACAGTCCGTCGTGCTGGATCGCTCCCCGTACCACCACCGTGTCCTTCGCCGCTACGCTGAGGCTCACAAGCAAAGTAACTATGAAGATTTTAATTCTCAATTTTTCATTTTTCATTTTTCATTTTTCATTGAAGATACCCCGGTATCTTCTCCTCATCCCCCGGTAAATAAGCATTATGTTGATATACAATCTCGCCTTTGCTGTTGATCACAAACAAGTGCGGCACGTTCTTCACGTTCAGCGCCCGTTGCAGCGTGCCGTTGGGATCCAGAAGCACCCTAAAATCCCATCCGTTCCCCCTTACCAGCGGTGCCACCTTATGCGCGTCCTGCGCACGGTCCGTAGATACAACATACACCGTCACGCCGTACTCGTCCTGCCATTCCGGATAGACCTCATCGATCGCCTCCAACTCCTGCATGCACGGTTTGCACCAGGTCGCAAAAAACGAGAGAATCACCGGATGACCGGTCTTTCCCAAACCGGCTATGTTCACAGAGTTTCCGTCTATGTCCTGCAGCGTCACTTCCGGCAGCGATGCCTGTATTTGCCATACCCCACACAGGGTCAACAATAGCATGATTCCTATTCTTTTCATACGCGTATACAAATAGCGACTGCAAAAGTACAAAAAAAAAATGACATACGCAAGCGCACGTGACTTTTTTATAAAAAAAACACTTTTTTGTCAAAAAAAAGCCTTCCTTTCATCTTTCATCTTTCGCCTTTCACCTTTTTTTTGTACCTTTGCACTCGTTTTTAAAAATTTTCATTTTTCATTTTTCATTTTTCATTTTTCATTTTTAATTAAGTATGGTCGGTCGGGAATTTCGTTATCTGTGGTATAACTATAAATCGGAAGCAGGCTTCGGTTTGGTTCTGTTGCCGGTGCTTATCGCCAGTACCTTCCTCTCGCGGTTGATTCCGGCGGATTTCTTTGATTCTTTCCTTAACCCCGCGCTCAGTTTTGCTTTCGGCATCGTCTGTGTCTTCGGCGCAGCGCAGTGCTTGAGGCATTTGGAGAACAACCGCCTCCGCAAAGTGTGGGCCGTCATCCTCATCCTTTGGGGGTTCTGGGAATTTGTGATGGTGGTGTTGTTTAAGACCGCCTATAATCCTTTTCAGGTTGGCAACGAACTCATGGATAGCACCTCGATGCTGATAGCCTGTGTCTTTGCATGGTTCTTGATGATTTACCCCAGTGTCTCTATCCGTCCCGGGAACTACAGCTGGCGACGCGGTGCGCTGTCCTTATTGCCGTTAGCGGTGCTCGGATTCATCGATTATATCCTTCCCGTTGACTTGCGTATTGTTATCGCCATCTATCCGCTTTGGCTGATGTATGTCGTTTTTCAGAATATACGCAGGTATCGCCGGTGGTGTGAGGAGAACTTCTCCACCTTGGACGATATCGACGTGCAGTGGATCGTACGATATATCATGATGATCATATTGGCAGGCTTGATGTTCTTTTACCTCTGTGTGAGCGACGACCCCGCGCGGGCCTTCACCCAACAATGGTACCTCATGTTCGTCCTCGGGTACACCACCGACCAAGTCCTTCACCGTCCCGACCCCTGGGAGCGGTTACGCAGTACGGCGGTGGCTGAAGAGAAGGAAGAAGAACCGGATCCTGCCAATGCTGCCTATCGGACTGCCTTGGACGCTTGGGTCGAAAAGGACAAACCCTACCTCAATCCGGATTTTCAGTTGACCGACTTACGTCAGGTGCTGCCGCTTAACCGCACCTATCTCAGCCAATTCATCAATGCCGAATACGGTTGTTCGTTCTACCGTTGGGTGAACGGTCTGCGGGTCACAGAAGCGAAACGATTAATAACCGAACATCCTCAGATGACCTTGGAAGAAGTATCCAAACATTGCGGCTTCTCTTCCCGCCGTTTGTTCACGCAGATCTTCGCCCGTGCGACAGGGATGACACCCAGAGACTGGAGCAAAAAAGGGTAGTTTGC
>CAMIZK010000053.1 GCA_946403315.1 uncultured Bacteroidales bacterium
TAGTACCGAGGTTACGACCAAGTGACCTTACACATCAATAAGCACAAATAGTCCACGCCGTAGCGCGAACCTTTGCTTGCTTACTCTCCTGTGTTGAAAAATTGGTCGTATTTCGGTACAGAGAATAAGAGCTAAAGCTCTGTTTTAATTATGTTATTTTGTCAGCGCAACGCTTTGCGCTCTTTTTGTCAATATGTCCTTCCTGTTTAACGTCGGGAAACGACGAGGGTTATAAAGCGATGTCTAAGCGATGGCCGATAAGTTGATTGTTGCCAAGGTAAACAATACTATATACATTTTCTAATTCTTAGAAAACTACTTCTTTCATTTGAACATAGCACGGATACGGGGTTCTAAAAACGCCATCGCTTCATCAGCAGTGAAGTACTTTTGCTGCGGTGTTCCGATTCCGTTATTCTCGGAGCCTAACGGCATTTGTTTTGATTCTTGAGTCTTCATATATTTTGTTTTAAAACCTTTGCGGGTGCAAAGGTACAACAAATTTTTGATATGTGCAAATTATTCGGTAGAAAAGTCAGAATTTTTAATAAAAATTATTAAAACCTTGCATATGTCATTTTTTTTTCTTACCTTTGCACCCGCAAAGGTTTAGGTTTATGAAAAAGAAGAATTTACCGATTATTGAGAATGTGGAGATCACGGGGGTTGCGGCGGAAGGAAAGGCGCTTACTCGGTTAGCGGTTACGGACGAGGGGTTACGGGTAGCACAAGAAGGCATCGTGTGCTTCGTGCCGAACTGCGTGCCGGGAGACATCGTGGATCTGCAGGTGACGAAGAAGAAACACTCGTTCATGGAGGCGAGAGTGATCCGGATCGTGGAGCCGAGTAAGGTGCGGTGTGAAGCGAGATGCAAGCATTTCGGTGTATGCGGCGGCTGCAAATGGCAGATCCTGCCGTATGCCGAGCAGTTGAAATACAAACAGCAGCAGATCGTCGATAACCTGACGCGCATCGGCAAGATCGAGTTACCGGAGATTTCGCCGATCTTAGGCAGCAAGCATATCTACGAATACCGGAATAAACTCGAGTTTACATGCGCGAACCGCAAGTGGTTTCCATGGGAGGTGATCGAAGCGGCAGGCGGTTTGGACAAGATCGACAGCACGCACGGTATCGGTTTTCATATTCCGAATGCGTTTGACAAGGTGCTGGACATCGAGGAATGTCACTTGATGCCGGAGATCAATAATCGTATAAGGAATAGCGTGCGTGCGTACGCAAAGGAACACGGACTGACGTTCTACAACGAGCATACCCATGAGGGGTTGCTGCGCACCCTGATGCTGCGCAATAACCATAAAGGGGAGATGATGTTAGTGGTCTCCTTTGGGGAGCCGATTGAAGATTGGAAATTGGAGATTGGAGATTTTTTGGATTTTTTGCATCAGGAGTTTCCGGAGATAATTGCGCTGCTGTATGTGGAGAACCTGAAGTTCAACGACACGATCGGAGACCAGGAGGTGAAGGTATGGTTCGGCCAGGATTATATCATGGAAGAGATGGAGGGTTTGCAGTTCAAAGTGGGTCCCAAATCGTTCTACCAGACGAACACCGAGCAGGCGTATGAACTATATAAAGTGGCACGGGATTTTGCGCAGTTGTCGGGCGATGAGTTGGTGTACGACCTGTATACAGGAACCGGAACCATCGCCAATTTCGTGAGCCGGCAGGCACGGCAGGTGATCGGTATCGAGTACGTGCCGGAAGCCATCGAGGACGCGAAAGTGAACTCGAAGATCAACGGGATCGAGAACACCCTGTTCTTTGCCGGCGACATGAAGAAAGTGCTCAATGATGCGTTTGTGGCCCAATACGGCAGACCGGACGTGATCATCACCGACCCGCCTCGTGCCGGAATGGATGAGGATGTGGTGGATGTGATCCTGCATGCAGCGCCGAAACGCATCGTCTATGTGAGTTGCAACCCGGCGACGCAGGCACGGGATCTGGCGTTGCTGGACAAACAATACAAGGTGGAGAAAGTGCAGCCTGTGGATATGTTTCCGCATACCCAACATGTTGAAAATGTTGTTTTATTAACGGCGAAAGGCTAATGGCGAAAGGCGAAAGGTTATGATTAAGTTTTTGATGATCCTACTGAACATCTTCTTTGTGATGTTCACGGGCAAGCCGATGACGGGTGAGCCGAGTCTGAGTGAGCGTGCGCAGGAGCAGCGCAGTAAGTGGAACATCCCTACGGATGAGCTGGATTATCCGGTGGATAGTGCGTATCTGGATAGTCTGCGTACATTCGGTGCGACGATCCATCATACGAGCCGTTGGTTCAACGGTGCGACAGTGGAGATGAGTGATGCGCAGGCAGCGGAAGTGGGCACCTGGAGTTTCGTGAGCGGCGTAGAGAAGACACGGGTGAGTGGCGAAAGGGCGAATGGCGAGAAGGCGAAAGGCGAAAGGGCGAAAGGCGAAAGGGTGAGTGGCGAAGGCAATTATACCGATGAGCAGTTAGCCACCTATAACCTGCTTCCGTTGCATGCGGCGGGCTATGAAGGGCAAGGGATCCTGATGGCCATCTGCGACGGCGGTTTTTACAAAGCCAATACGTTAGATTGTTTCCGTCAAAGCCAGGAGTTGGGTCATTTTGACTTCACGGACGATGCCGATGATTTCTACGGTTCTACGGGTACGCACGGCACGGAGTGCTTAAGCACGATCTCGGGTATGACGGATGGCTATTACGGTGCAGCCACGAAGGCCGATTACTACCTGATGCGGTCCGAAGAAGATGAGCCGGAGAGTCCGAAGGAGATGGATAACTTAGTGGCGGCCTTGGAGAAAGCGGACTCGTTAGGAGTGAACGTGTTCTCCGTTTCATTGGGTTACGCGCTATTCGATAACGACGAATGGGATTTGAACAAATACACGGACCTGGACGGCAAGACGACGCGTGTAAGTAGAGCAGCGACTATCGCGGCACGGAAAGGTATGCTCGTCTGCGTAGCCGCCGGTAATGAAGGTAACGGATCGTGGGGCACGATCAGTGCTCCGGCGGACGCGGACAGTGTGCTGACGGTAGGTGCCGTGAGTGTGGACAGCCTTGCCGGCAGTTTCTCCAGTTACGGTCCTTCTTCCGACGGACGTATCAAACCGGAGGTGTGCGCGGTAGGTGTGCAGGCTACCTTGATCTATCCGAACGGAAGTATTGTGCGAAGTAACGGAACGAGTTTTGCGACACCCCTATTAGCAGGTATGGCCGCCGCTTTATGGTCAGCTTTACCGAACGAGAATGCAATGCAGATCCGGGAACGGATCATCCGTTCAGCGCATTTATATCCGAACTACGACACCGGAAATAAGATGGGTTACGGTATCCCCGACGCCTGGGCAGCGTATAACATGCAGCTGGCAGATATCAGCATTCAGCCTTCGGCCATCAGCAGTCAGAAGATACTGCATGACGGGCAGATTATTATTATTCGAAACGGCGTAAAATACACGATTTTCGGAAATCCGATTGGAGATTGAATATTGGAGATTGGAGAATAAAAAAAGAGCAAGCTGACTACATCGCACCGCTACAACCTCCTACCCTTGCTTCGGTCAAGACCTGGGGGAATTCAGAGGGAGCTGGTCGTATAGGACTTGCTCTGTATCTCAAAATCGGCTGCAAAGGTACAACAAATTTCTGACATACGCAAATAATTTGCAAAAAAAATGCTGGAAAACTTCATAATTGACCGAATTAAGGCGGAATTGCCGTTTGAACCGAATGCGGAGAAGGCGGGATTGTTTGAAGCCTTAGGTGCGTTCATCATCAGCCGTGAAGCCCGTAAAGCGTTTATCTTACGCGGTTACGCCGGAACGGGTAAGACGAGCGTGATGAGTGCGTTGGTTCGGGCGTTGGAAGGTTTGAAGCAGCCGTGTGTGCTACTGGCACCGACGGGTAGAGCTGCCAAAGTGCTGAGCCGTTATTCGGGACGGCAGGCATATACCATTCATAAGAAGATCTACCGGCAACGGCAGTTGGGTTCGGACACGTTTGCCTTATCCGATAACCTGCACCGTAACACCCTTTTCATCGTCGATGAGGCCTCGATGTTAAGCGGGCAGCGGGATAATCCTACCTTTGGTAGCGGATGTCTGTTGGACGATTTAGTGAAGTACGTGTATAGCGGTGCGGGTTGTTCCCTACTCCTCTTAGGCGACGATGCACAGTTACCGCCGGTAGGCAGTTCGTTGAGTCCTGCGCTGGATGCGGATTTTATGAGGGGTTATGGGTTACAGGTGACGGGTTACGGGTTAACGGAAGTGGCACGTCAGGCCTTGGACAGCGGAATACTGAGTGAAGCGACGCGGATAAGGGAGAAGATTGGAGATTGGAAATTGGAGAATGGAGATTTTTCGATTACTCCGAATAAAGATATCATTCGTGTGCCGGGGGAAGCGCTGATCGAGACGATAGAGGACAGTTGGCGGACAGTGGGTGCCGAAGAGACGCTGATCATCGCACGGAGTAACAAGACGACGAACCTGTATAACGGGGGTGTTCGGGCGAGAGTGTTGTGGAAAGAGGATGAACTGTCGAACGGTGACCGGATCATGGTAACGAAAAACAACTATTTCTGGGCACAGGAGTACGAGGATCTGGAGTTTATCGCCAATGGCGATATGTTTGAGATCGAGCGTCTGTATCATTCCCATGAGCTATACGGTTTTCATTTCGCCAAAGCGGCCTTGCGGTCGGTGGATTACAGTTGGGAGATCGAAGCTTTGGTATGGTTAGACACCTTGATGACGGATAGTCCGGAAGCCAACTACACGCTGCAGCGAGAACTGTTCAGCCGCATCGCCGAGGACTATCCGGAGATAAAGAACAAGAAGGAGTTGATCAAACGCATCTATGAATCCCCGTATTACAATGCGTTGCAGGTTCGATTCGCCTATTGCGTGACCTGCCATAAGGCGCAAGGTGGACAATGGAAACACGTCTATATCGACGAAAACGGCGAATGGCTAAAGGCGAACGGCCAGTTGGAAACGGAGAGCGAACAACGCGAATATCTGCGTTGGCTATACACCGCCGTCACACGTGCCACCGAGAAAATTTACCTCATCCGATAAATTTATTGAAATAAATTTGCATATATCAAAAAAAAGCAGTATCTTTGCGCCCGATTTAGTGAAAACAAACAAAATCTATAGATAATATGCATTTTAAATCATTACACGCAAGCCTGTTAGCGGTTGTATTGGGTGCGTTGTTATCGAGTTGCCATTCCGATTTGGATTTCGGTAACATCGATCCCAAAGCAGAAGTTGAGTTGGGCTTGGCGTTGCCGGTAGGAAGCGTTTATGCCTCCATCGGTGATTTCTTTGGTGCCGGTGCCGGCAATTTCTATGTGGACTCGCTGAAGAACAAAGGCGTGATCACATGGAAGGACACATTTAACATCGCCCGTAACTTCCACCAGGTGGATCTGGCGAAGTACATCTCGGAGAAGCAATTAAACCTCAATGTGTACGAGAAGATTGATGCGGCGGTCATGATCGGTAGCAACAAGCGCATCATCGGTACCGGCGATCCTGTGACGCTGGATTTCGACATGCCGTTGAAGTTAAAGGGCATCAACCATCGGGACTCGTTGGATAAAGAGCGTCTGGACAGTGCGTTAATCGAGACGGCCAGTTTCAACTCCATCATTAACACCAACAACCTGCCCTTGGAATGGGAATGGATTGATCAGGTGACTTTGGACTTAGGCGACCAGATTCGTCGTCCGGCAGGAAACACGATGGTGGTGTACGACAAGAACCGCGATAACTACGGTTACAACCGGAACATCCCGACGGCGGTGGATAATTTCACCATCAACCTGATGGCCAAGAACGCTGCCGGTCAATACGTGGTAGGTCAAGTGATCGATTCCTGTAACTTCGTGATCCATTTCACCTTTACCGTTCCGGAAGGTCGGCAAGTGGATATTCCTGAAGATGCCGGTTTCAAATACAAACTCGGTGTTCAGTTTATTGACTACAAAGCGATCTGGGGTCGTTTCATCCGCTCCAAAGATATGTATGACGAGAGCGAGATTAACTTGAGTGACACCTGGGGAGCACTGGATTTCATCAGCCGCTCCAACCTGCCGTTTGCGGATCCGAAGATCGATATGTTCATTGTGACGCAGGTAGCGGGTGCGCTGAAAGTGGACGGTGATTACCTGTACGCAGAGGATATCAACGGTACCAAACGGTATGCTACCTTCAAATACGGAACGGAGACCAAGCAGGATTTCCACCGTCAGTTCCAGAATCATGAGTATCTGGATCCGGTGACCAGTACGATCGGTGATTCGACGACGAACATGATGATTCCGTTTGACAAGGATCCGGAACGTGGTCATATCGACATCCTGTTCCAGAACATGCCGCAGCGATTGGGTTATAAGTTCAACCTGGACTTCAACTACCAGATGACGCCGCAGATCCGTATCACGCCGAACACGAGTATCCGTATCGAGGCTATCTGCCAACTGCCGATGATCTTCAACGAGGGTCTGAAGGTGGTTTATGAAGATACGATCAAAGATATCGACATCAGTAAGTACAGCATCGACTCGTTGCTGAACAACGTGAAGATCATCGACACGCTCAAGGCGACGGATGTGAATGCCGTGCTGCATGCCAAGAACCAAATTCCGGTGGATCTGAAGGTCTATTTCCGTTGTTTGGATGCGGCCGGACAGATCATCATGGATCCGGAGGATAACACGAAGCCACTTCTTCTCTTCCCGGAGGATACAGTGAAGTTACAAGCGCCGACGTATGTCAAAGAGTCGGGTAACTGGGTGCCGAAGAAGCCGGGTGAGACCACCATTTTTGCAAACCTGAGCCAAGCGGAGTTAAACCTGTTCCCGAAGATCAAGCAGATCGCTTATTACGCGCAAATCGACGATGAGTCGCTGCAAGAAGCGTACAGCAAGGGTCTGGAGAACATCCGTCTGACGGACGACCAGGGACTGACCGTCAAACTCGGTCTGTCGGCAAGTGTGGATGCGATTTTGGATTTCTCAAAAGATAAAAAATAAGGAGGGCTGAACGATGAAAAAGATTCTATTTGCAGCCCTTGTGGCCATGATCACGCTGAGTGCGAGTGCCCAGCAGGTGACGACACTCTATTTCCTGGAGAACGCACCGATGCGTCATACCATCAACCCGGCTTTCCAACCGGTGAGCAGAGGTTTTATCAACTTCAGTCCGTTAGGCTGGATGTCGTATGGTATAGGTGATAACTCCCTGACGATCCAGGATATCTTCTTTGTCGATCCCGTGACGGGCAAGACGATCACACCGCTGCATCCGAATGCAGACAAGGCGAAGTTCCTGCGCCAGATTCGTTCGATGACGCTGATGAACGGCGAGACCACGTTAGGTCTGTTGAACATGGGCTTCCGTATCAAGGAGAACGGATTTCTTACCATCGGTATCAACGAGCGAGCATCGGTAGGTGCTACGATGCCGAAGTCGATTTTTGACTTTGTCTTCGACGGCGGTATGAAGGACCTGACGGGCGGTATCAACACGATCGACCTGGGCGGTATCAGTGCCGGCGGGTCGGTATATACCGAGATAGGTGCCGGTTATAGTCATAAGATCAACGAGAAATGGACGGTCGGCGGTAAGTTAAAATTCCTGTTAGGAACAGCTTACGCCGGTTTGGACAGCCGTGACTTGGCGATTGATGCCAACACCGAGGCTTGGGATATCAACGGCACGATGCGCTTGGATGTAGCGGCGCCGGTGAACTTAGCTTATCTGAGCCAATACATCAACGGCAAGAATATCAACCAGATCGTGGACGGCTTCAAAGACGGTTCGTTCAACCAGGACAGTTTGATCAACCGTTCGGATGTACCGGCGTTGGTGAAAGGGCTTGTGAGACCTTCGGGTTACGGAGCTGCTCTTGACTTCGGTATCACGTACAAGCCGATCGAGAACCTGCAGATCAGTGCTGCGATCACGGACTTGGGATTCATCTATTGGAATCATGCGAACCGCTTCACCTGCACGGTGGACACGACGTTTGAGGGCGCCGGTCATATTGACTATAACGACCCGGCTTACCGCGATGCCGACGGTAATTTCTCGACGGAGATCCTGATGGATACCGTTCAATCGCGTCTGACGGGCCTGCTCAACGGTGTGACAATGGGCGATAACGGAGGTAAGGGTTTTGCACGCATGACTTCCGCCCGTTTGAACATCGGTCTGGATGCCAATTTCTGGGATAACCGCGTAGGCGTAGGTATCGTTTCCGCTACCCGCCTGTATAACGCACGTTTATATGAAGAGGTGACGATCGGTGCAGCCTTCCGTCCGGTGAACTGGTTTAACATTGCGCTGTCCTACTCGCTGCTCAACAACGGTAAGTACAGCAATATCGGTGCCGGTTTGAGTTTCATGCCATACGACGGTATCAACCTGACGCTGGCCTTGGATTACATCCCGACGAGTTACGCCGGTATGAATGACGGTAAGGGCGGTAAACGCTATGTCATCCCCGACAAGGCAAAGATGGTAAACGTAGCGTTGGGTTTCTCCATCTGTTGGGGTTCGAACCGCCGCGACAAGGATAAAGACGGCGTATGGGATAAGCTGGATCAGTGTCCGGAGACGCCGCGTGGTGTAGCCGTAGACAGCATCGGATGTCCGTTGGATGAGGACCATGACGGTGTACCTGATTATCTGGATCATTGTCCCGGCACACCGGCAGCAGCTATCCATTTCATTGACGAGAACGGTTGTGCACTGGATACCGACGGCGACGGTGTAGAAGACTATATCGACGAGTGTCCGAACACTCCGGAAGCTGCATATGGTAAGATCAACGAGAAGGGATGTCCGTTAGATAGCGACGGCGACGGCGTGCCTGATTACCTGGACGAGTGTCCGAACACACCGGAAGCTGCATATGGTAAGATCAACGAGAAAGGCTGTCCGTTAGATACCGACGGCGACGGCGTGATGGATTATGAGGACGAGTGTCCGAACACACCGGAAGCCGCATATGGTAAGATCGACGAGAAGGGCTGTCCGTTAGATAGCGACGGCGACGGAGTGCCGGATTACCTGGACGAGTGTCCGGATACGAAGAAAGAGGCTATCGGTCACGTAGATGCCAAGGGTTGTGACCTGGACAGCGACGGTGACGGCGTGATGGATTACGAGGATGAGTGTCCGAACGTGCCGGGTATCCGTGCCAACAAAGGCTGTCCGGAGATTAAACGGGAAGTTCGTAAACTGCTGGAGAAAGCGATGCAGGGTATTGAGTTCGAAACCGGTAAATCGGCCATCAAGCCGAAGTCTTATCCGCTGATGGATCAGATCGCTCAGACCTTCCTCGATAACCCGAATTATATCATCGAGGTACAAGGTCACACGGATAACGTAGGTAAACCGGAATCGAACCTGAAGCTGTCGCAAGACCGTGCAGAAGCTGTGCGTAACTACCTGATCAACAAGGGTGTGGAAGCAGAGCGAATGACCGCTATCGGTTACGGACAGGATCAACCGATTGAGCCGAACACCACCAAACAGGGTCGTCAGAAGAACCGTCGTGTACAGTTCAAGATCACCTTCGAGGAAGTACATTATGAGACCATTCTCGATCATGCCGATCCTACTCCTGCGGAGTAAATCGTTAACAATTTAACAGCTTAACAATTTAACAATCATATTATGGGAAGAGCTTTTGAATATCGCAAAGCGACAAAACTGAAAAGATGGGGACATATGTCCCGTACAT
>CAMIZK010000054.1 GCA_946403315.1 uncultured Bacteroidales bacterium
GAGAGCATGAAAAAGAAAGTGTGCGAGCACAGCGATGTGTACTTCCGCACGAACAAGAAAACCGGTAAGGTGTACACCGGCAAGTTGTGTAACCCGTCCACGAAGGAACCGAGTGCGGCGCAAACGGCAGCGAAAGCGCGTTTTGCGAAGGTGTCCGCAGCAGTACGAGCTATCCTCGCGGGGACGAGCGAGCAGAAGACTCAGTTGGAAGCTGAGTACAAGTCGCAGCACAAGTACGGCAGTTTGTTCGGCTATGCGATGCACAAGCTGAATGATCAGTACGACGCCGATGGAGAGAAGATCTCCAACGGCGACTAATCACCAAGTGTTTAACAATCTAAATCTTAACTAATTATGGCACATGTAGAATGGAGCGCCGGTATTGACAGTGTATCCGGCGCATTGAGCAAACCGGGAAAAAATCCCCAACACAGTTGCAACAAGATGTTGCTTGGCACCCACCGCGTAGCACCGACGGAGAACAACCAATGTAACCGCTTGTATCTCCGGAAGAAAACAGTACGTACCACGCCTGTCACGGCGGACGAGGCTGCAGCACGTCTGCGTTTCAGCACCGTAGCGGCGATGGTGAAGCAGCGTAAAGGCGACCTCACCAAGATCGCAGCCGACCAGCAAGCCTTCCTGGATCAGAAAGACCTCCCGAGCGGTAAGAAGACCATGAAGGCCTATTACTGGAAGATCTGCGGAGACCAGTATGACGAGAACCTCGCTAACGGCTAAAGACGTTAAATTCTTAGCCCTTGCGGGCACGATTGTTTGTTAAACCGTTAAATCGTTAAATTGTTATGACGAAAGAACAGATTTACAAAATCGTCGAAACGATTGTCTTAGCGCTACTGACCTGTTGCGCGGTAGCGCTGGGCATGACCTCTTGCAAGGCATGGAGGACGATTTCGACCACCGCAACCTACACCCAGGTTGCAGACAGTACCAACACCAAAGCCACCACTACCATCTCCACCAAGACCGTGGAGGAGTATCAAGGAGTGAGGAAAAAATGAAAAAAGGAGCGTCTTGCTCCTTTTTTCGTATATGCCATTCTTTTTTTAGAAATATTTGCGTAACTTCGGCACGCCCCTTCCCTGAACGATATTGAACATGTTCAGGGTGGGTTCCCTCCGAATTTACGTTCGCACAATTGTGCAAATAACAATGATTTCCCGTTAAAAATTCAAATAAATTTAATTTTTATCGTCAAATCCTTGTTTATTCCAAATATTTGTAGTAATTTTGTGCGCTAAATTGGTGGAATATGCTTTTGAATATACTGAAATCGAAGATTCATCGGGTGACGGTGACGGAGGCGAACTTGGAGTATATCGGTTCGATCACGATCGACGAGGCGCTGATGGAAGCGGCGAACCTATACGCCGGAGAACGGGTGCAGGTGGTGGATAACAACAACGGTGCCCGGCTGGAGACGTACGTGATTCCCGGTAAGCGGGGCAGCGGCTGCATCTGCATGAACGGAGCGGCTGCGCATCTGATACACGTAGGGGACACGGTGATCATCATGGCGTATGCGATGCTCACTCCGGAGGAGGTGAGCGGTTTTAAACCAGCGATTGTTTTCCCGACGAATAATCGGGTTTAAAAATAATTGGAAATTGGAGATTGGAGAATGAAATTCTTCGAATTACATAGCGAAGCGAAGGGTGTCGGGCCGAGAGCAGGCGTGATACACACGGATCATGGGGATATCATGACGCCGATATTCATGCCGGTAGGTACGGCAGGAACGGTGAAGGGTGTGCAACGCAAGGAGTTGGAAGACGATATCAAGGCGCAGATCATATTAGGCAACACCTATCACCTCTATCTGCGACCGGGTACGGAGATACTCCAACAGGCAGGAGGTTTGCACAAGTTCGAAGGATGGAACCGACCGATATTGACAGACAGCGGCGGATTTCAGGTGTTCTCTCTGACCGACATCCGGAAGATGACGGAAGAGGGGGTACGGTTCAGCAGCCATATCGACGGAAGGAAGTTGCTGTTCACCCCGGAGAGCGTGATGGATATCGAACGGGCTATCGGCGCGGATATCATGATGGCTTTCGACGAGTGCTGTCCCGGTACGGCGGATAAGAGATATGCGAAAGACAGTATGGACCGCACGCACCGGTGGTTAGACCGCTGCATCGCCCGTTTCGACGGGACGGAGGGGCTGTACGGTTATCAGCAGCATCTGTTTCCCATCGTACAGGGCTGTACGTATCCGGAGTTGAGGCAGGAGGCCTGCAAGCGGTTAAGGGACTTAGACCGGGACGGATATGCGATAGGCGGGTTAGCGGTAGGTGAGCCGACGGAGGTGATGTACGAGATGATCGAGGTATGCAACGACATCCTGCCGCAAGAGAAACCGAGGTACCTGATGGGCGTCGGTACGCCGTGGAATATATTAGAGGCGATAGAACGGGGCGTGGATATGTTTGACTGCGTGATGCCGACGCGGAACGGACGGAACGGGATGATCTTCACCTGGCAGGGCGTGATGAACCTGCGCAACAAGAAATGGGAGGACGACTTCACGGAGTTAGATCCGACGGGCTGCAGTTACGTGGATCACGCCTATACGCGTGCGTACGTTCGTCATTTAATACACGCGCAAGAGATGTTAGGACTGGAAGTGCTGTCGATTCATAACTTAGCGTTCTATCTCGATCTCGTGACGCAGGCGAGGAAGCACATACTCGAGGGGGATTTTGGCGTATGGAAGAAATCCATCCTGCCGCAAATCACCACGAGATTGTAAATTGGAGGTTGGAGGTTCTCGCAAAAATGCGAGAAAAGGGCGCAATATCTATTTTGCAGCGGTTATGACGAGAAAAAGGCGCAATATCTATTTTGCAGCGGTTATGACGACATGACGAAATTAGACTGGTACATAATACGGAAGTTTTTGGGCACGTTCTTTTTCTCGATCGTGCTCATTTTGAGTATCGCCATCGTGTTTGACCTGACGGAGAAGATGGATGATTTCTTCGAGAACCAGATTCCGTTCAAGGAGATTCTGACGGACTATTACCTACCCTTCCTGCCGTATTACATGAACATGTTCAGCAGCCTGTTCATCTTCATCTCCGTGATCTTCTTCACGAGTAAGTTAGCGGGTAACTCGGAGTTCATCGCAATGCATGCGTCGGGTATGAGTTACCGGCGGCTGATGGTTCCGTATTTCATCTCAGCGACGATCCTGTTCGGGTTCAGTTTCTGGTTAGGCGGTTGGATTATTCCCAAGAGCAGCGCGAAGATGATTGCGTTCACGGACAAGTACGTGGACCATTTCACGAGTGAGAACGCAAGGAACGTGCAGTTAGAGATCGAACCGGGTAAGGTGCTGCATATCGAGTCGTTTCAGCGGCGGAGTAACATCGGTTACCGCGTGTCGATTGAGGAGTTTGACGGGAAGACCTTGGTGATGCGTACGACGGCAGACCGGATCTATTATGACAGCCTGGAATGCTGGCACTTAGACACCTACACGGAGCGGCATTTTGACGGCATGGTGGAGCGATTGGAACGGGGCGAAAGGAAGGATATCGTGCTGCCGATTGTGCCGGATGAGTTGTTCATCACCGCCGAGGAGGCGAAGCAGATGACGCTGCCGGAGTTGACGCATTTTATCCGGCGGCAGGAGGAGCGCGGCAGCGGCAACGTGGATGCGTTTGAGGTGGAATACCACAAACGGTGGGCGATGCCGTTGGGAGCGTTCATCATGACGCTGTTAGGTGTGACGATGAGTAGCCGGAAGGTAAGGGGCGGCATGGGTAAGAACTTAGGGCTGGGCATCGTGCTGACGGCAGGGTATATCTTGTTTTCGACGGTGAGCACAACGTTTAGCGTCAATAACGTGATGAGTCCGTTTATGGCCGCATGGTTGCCTAATTTCGTGTTCTTAGCGATTGCTATTCCTCTTTATAGAAGGGCTCGTCGTTAGTTCGCATATGCTTCTCATCAAAAAACGCAGTGCCCCCTGCTCATACTTTTGCGGACCCCAACCGCAAAAGAATGTTTTTGATTGAGAACATATGCTCACAGAAGATCCGCACGCAAATAATTAAAAAAACAAAAAAATAGAGCTACGCTCAGCGTAACTCTATTCGACGTGTAATAGTTTGTCCGTCTACTTTGGCATAGAGGCGGTAGGAACCACGCTCCAATTCAAATTCGGCAAAATGTCCTTTTCCTTTCTGCAGGAGTTTTCCTTGCAGAGAATAGATTCGGGCTTCCTCCATCTTGGCGGAAGAGACCACCAGTGTGTTTTCGCGGAAGCGAACAGAAAAATTATCATTGCTTTTTGCGGCATCCGCGTAATTTACTGAGGTCAAAAGAGCAGCTACTGCTGCCAGAACAACTAATACCTTTTTAAACATAATCTTGTTCCTTTCTTTTAAATGTTAGACCACTTGGAAGTTTCGAAAATAAACAGAACTTTTCGAAATCCGATGCAAAGGTACTGCAATTTTGGGAGACCACCAAATATTTGGGCGAAAAAGCGATAAATTTCTACAAATTGTGCAGTTCGGTTGACAATTTATTATTTTATGCATCTTTTTACTTGCATTTTGTCAAGCGCACTTAGCAAAGCGAAAATAGCAAAATAAAAAAAAACGCGCGTGCGCTTGCGTATATGATTTTTTTTTTGTAATTTTGCAGCCGATTTTTATTGGGGTAGTATGCAAAATATCAGAAATATAGCAATTATTGCGCACGTCGATCACGGCAAAACGACGCTGGTCGATAAGATGTTGTACACGGCAAATGTGGTGAAACAGCAACAATCGGAGTTCAGCGACCAGCCGAAGGAGTTGATCTTGGATAATAATGACCTGGAGCGTGAACGCGGTATCACGATTTTGGCGAAGAACGTAGCAATTAACTACAAAGGCACGAAGATCAATATCATCGACACTCCGGGGCACGCTGACTTCGGTGGTGAGGTAGAACGTGTACTGAACATGGCAGATGGTGTACTGCTGCTCGTCGATGCCTTCGAAGGTGCGATGCCGCAGACCCGATTTGTGCTGCAGAAAGCACTGGAGATCGGATTGAAACCCATCGTGGTGATCAACAAAGTGGATAAGTTGAACTGTAGGCCGGATGAGGTGCAGGAAGAGGTTTTTGACCTGATGTGCAACCTGAATGCGACGGATGACCAGTTGGATTTCCAGACGCTGTACGGCAGTGCCAAGCAAGGCTGGATGTCCACCGACTGGCGCAAGCCGAAGACGGACCTCACCGACCTGATGGACGCCATCATCGAGTATATCCCGGCGCCGGAAGAGAACCCGGGTACGCCGCAGATGCTGGTTACTTCGCTGGACTACAACTCTTACGTAGGCCGTATTGCGATCGGTCGTGTGCATAGAGGTGAGTTCAAGGACGGACAGGCTGTGACGCTGGCGAAGAAAGACGGCACGATGGTGAAGACGAAGATCAAAGAGCTGCATACGTTCTCGGGCATGGGTCATGTGAAGACCGATGTCGTGAAGAACGGCGACATATGTGCGATGATCGGTATTGAGGGTTTTGAGATCGGAGACACGATCTGCGATGCAGAGAACCCCGAGGCACTCAAGCCGATTGCCATCGACGAGCCGACGATGAGTATGACTTTCTGCATCAATGACAGTCCCTTCTTCGGACAGGACGGTAAGTTCGTGACGAGCCGCCATATCCAGGACCGACTGAATAAAGAGTTGGAGAAGAACTTAGCGCTGCGTGTGGAGAAGGGTGCGGAAGAGAGCAGTTGGCGCGTGTATGGCCGCGGTGTGCTGCACTTGAGTGTGCTGATCGAGACGATGCGTAGAGAGGGATATGAGTTACAGGTGGGTCAGCCGCAGGTGATCATCAAAGAGATTGATGGGGTGAAGTGTGAGCCGGTGGAGAGTCTGACGGTGAACACGCCGGAGGAATGCAGCGGTAAGATCATTGAGTTCGTGAGCACCCATAAGGGTGAGATGACGAAGATGGAGATGGTCAATGACCGGGTGCATCTGGAGTTCACGATCCCGAGCCGCGGAATCATGGGAATGCGTACATATGTGATGAACGTGAGTGCCGGAGAGGCGATCATGGCGCACCGGTTCTTAGAGTACCAGCCGTGGAAAGGCGAGATCGTGAAGCGGAACAACGGTAGTCTGATTGCGATGGAAGCCGGAACGGCTTATGCGTATGCGTTGGATAAGTTACAGGACAGAGGTAAGTTCTTCATCGATCCTCAGGAAGAGGTGTACGCCGGTCAGGTGGTAGGCGAGAACGCCAAAGAAGGTGACATCGTGATCAATGTGACGAAGAGCAAGAAACTGACCAATATGCGTTCGAAATCCGCGGACGACAAGGCTGTGCTGCCGCCGCCCGTGAGAATGAGTCTGGAAGAGGCGTTGGAGTACATTAAGGAAGACGAGTACGTAGAGGTTACACCGCATGCGATGCGAATCCGGAAGATCATTCTCGACGAGTTAGAGAGAAAACGCGCAGGCAGAGTGTAAGCCCTTGAAGCCATTCGGATAGCGTATATATCCTCTGGAACCGCGGTGCCCCCCGCTCATGCTTTTGCGGACCCCAACCGCAAAAGAATGTTCCAACCGGATATATACTGTATCGCTCGCAGAGCGAAGGGCTTACTTATAAATGATAATAAATAAACAAAATCATACTACAATGAAAATTGAACAAAGTGAATTGAAAG
The DNA here is from genome assembly GCA_946403315.1 of uncultured Bacteroidales bacterium. GTDB lineage: Bacteria > Bacteroidota > Bacteroidia > Bacteroidales > Paludibacteraceae > Colicola. The sequence goes on from CAMIZK010000054.1 coordinate 6,716, forward strand.
ACCTGAAGGCTGTAGTAAAGGTGACGATTGAGCCGGCAGACTATCAGGAGGAAGTTGCAAAGCAACTGAAACAAGTGCGTCAGAAGGCGCAGATGCCGGGTTTCCGTCCGGGAATGGTGCCGGCAGGCTTGGTAAAGAAGATGTACGGTAAGGGTGTACTGGCTGACGTGCTGAATAAGTTGGTTGGTGAAAACCTGAGCAAGCACATCGAGGACAATAAGTTGGCGATCTTAGGTGATCCGTTACCGAACGCAGAGCAAGGTAATGTGGATCTGGATCACGAGGAGACCTTCACCTTTGCTTTCGACATCGCCGTAGCACCGGAGTTCGACGTGAAGCTGAACGGTAAGAACAAATTGCCGGAGTACACGATTGAGCCGACGGAGGAGATGATCGACAAGCAGATTGAGGCCTATACGAACCGTTACGGCGAGTACATCGCAGCAGACGAGGAGAAAGGCACGAAGGCAGAGGTGAAACCGTGCAAAGTGGACGCTGAGTTGTTCGCTAAAGTGTACGGTGCAGATGCGCCGAAGGACGAGAAGGGTTTCCGTGCGAAGATCAAAGAGGACATCGAGCGCAGTCTGGCGGAAGAGACCAAGTACCGCTTCGGTATTGACGCCAAAGAGGCCATCATGAAGAAGATGGAGAAGGTGGAATTCCCCGTTGACTTCCTGAAACGCTGGGTGCTGGAGACCAACGAGAAGATGACTCAGGAAGAGCTGGATAAGGACTTTGACAAGATGCTGGATGAGTTGAAATGGCACTTGGCAAAGGACCAGCTGATGAAAGAATACAAGATCGACGTTCAGAAAGAGGAAGTGGAAGCGTTTGCGAAGCGGATTGCGAAGATGCAGTTCATGCAGTACGGTCTGATGAACGTGGAGGAGGAGATGTTAGCGAACTACGCACAGGAGATGCTGAAGAACGAGAATCAGTTGCGCGGCATCGTAGAGCGCCTGGTAGAAGACAAGATCTTCGAGGCCATCAAGGGTATCGTGAAAGTAGAAGCAAAGACGGTTAGTCAGGAAGAGTTTGATAAGTTGTTTAAATAAGACCGGCCTGAGGCCTGATAGAATATAGACCGGCTTCGCCTGATAGAGTATAGACTAAATTACACCATGCAGAAGGTAAATAGGTCTATCAGCGAGTAAAACGAGCGGTCTATCAGTGAAACGGTCTATCAGTGAAGCGGTCTATCAGTGAAGCGGTCTATCAGTGAAGCGGTCTATATGACAAGGATTCATTTTATAGCTATTGGTGGTGCGGCGATGCATAACTTGGCATTGGCCGTTGCCTCCAAGGCGGGATACAAGGTAACGGGGTCGGATGATGAAATCTTCGACCCTGCTTTGTCTCACTTACGGGACGCAGGTCTGTTGCCGGAGGAGATGGGCTGGCATCCGGAGAAGATCACGAAGGATATCGATGCGATCATCTTGGGCATGCACGCTCGGGAAGATAACCCGGAGTTGGTGAAGGCCAGGGAGTTAGGCATCAAGATCTATTCGTTCCCGGAGTACCTGTACGAGCAGACCAAGGATAAGATCCGTATTGTGGTAGGTGGCAGTCACGGCAAGACGACTACGACGTCCATGATCCTGTACGTGTTGCAACGCTTAGGTATCGAAGCGGACTACATGGTAGGTGCCCAGATCGAAGGTTTTGAGCGCATGGTGCGGTTAAGCGACACGGCCAAGTACGCGGTGTTCGAAGGCGATGAGTACCTGACGAGTCCGTTGGATCTGCGCAGTAAGTTTTTGTGGTACCATCCGCATGTAGCTATCCTGACCGGTATCGCCTGGGATCATATCAATGTGTTCCCGACTTTCCCGGAGTACGTGGAGACGTTTAGGAAGTTTGTGCACAGCATCGAGCCGGGAGGAAGTTTTATTTACTTTAAGGGCGACGAGAACCTGCGCCTCCTGGCGGAGGAATTAAAAGGCCATCAGCCATCAGCCATCAGCCGTCAGATTATTCCTTACGAGGCTTACGACGGGAATGTGCCTATGCAGGTGTTCGGCAAGCATAACATGCAAAACCTGCAGGCGGCGATGTTAGCATGCCATTGTATCGGAGTAGCACCGGATGATTTCTATCGGGAGATAAGCAGCTTTACGGGTGCTTCGAACCGTCTGGAGAAGATCGCCGAGACCGAGGATTGCGTGGCGTATAAAGATTTTGCGCACAGTCCGAGTAAGTTGAAGGCGACGATCAATGCGGTACGGGAACGGTATCCGGAGAAGAAGTTGATTGCCTGCATGGAGTTACATACGTTCAGCAGTCTGATGGCCGATTTTCTGCCGCAATACAAGGATTGCATGAAGGAGGCGGATGTGGCGTATGTGTACTTCAATCCGAAGGTGATCGAACATAAAAGACTCACTCCTATCACAAAAAATGAAGTTTGTGACGCGTTTGGCACGAAAAATGTAGAGGTGTTTACCGAGAGTGCGGCGTTACAGGCGCGGTTGAAAGAGATGACGTACCGTAACGTCGCACTGCTAATGATGAGCAGCGGCACGTTTGACGGAATTGATGTAAAAGAGTTTTGTAAGAAACTACTAGGAGCCTAGGAAACTAGGGAACCAGGGAACTAGAAACAGTATGGATAAGCAAGAGAAACGGGATTATTTGTACATGCGGATGGCACGGACGTGGTCAGAGAACAGTTACTGCGTACGGCGGAAAGTAGGTGCATTGTTGGTGAAGAACCAGATGATTATTTCGGACGGTTATAACGGTACGCCTTCGGGTTTTGAGAACATCTGCGAGGATGAAAATAATGTGAGCAAACCCTACGTGCTGCATGCAGAAGCGAATGCGCTGACGAAGGTAGCACGGTCGAATAACAGTTCCGACGGTGCGACGCTGTACGTGACCGCCAGTCCGTGTCTGGAGTGCTCGAAGTTGATTATCCAGTCGGGCATCAAGCGCGTCGTGTACGGCGAGGAATACCGCATCATGGACGGTGTGGAGTTGCTCAAACGCGCAGGGATTGAGGTCGTGTATTTACACGACCAAGTTGAAAGTTGAAAGTTCTTAGCCCTAAAGGGCACGA
>CAMIZK010000055.1 GCA_946403315.1 uncultured Bacteroidales bacterium
GGTGGTGGTATCCCCGAAGAGATACAGGCGAAGATCTTCCAGCCGAATTTCACGACCAAGTCCAACGGCAACGGTCTTGGTCTGGCTATTTCCAAACATATCGTCGAAGGTACCGGCGGACGGATTACGTTTGAATCCTCACCCAAAGGCACGACCTTCTTTATCTATTTCCGCAAGAGATGAGAAAACGACTGCTCATATGTTTGTGTTTGTCTGCACTGTCGATGATGGCGCAGACAAATGAACCGACCTCAGCCGCCGGGTATGATTTCTATTTCACGCTTTTTGACCACTGGGGATGGAGCGGAAACAGCGATGCGAATAATGCGCCCGTTAAGTACTGCGGTTTCACTGTCTGTGCAACGGAAGCGGGGGATATGACGCTCTCTGTGCCGACCAGTACAGGAGACAAGTTCCTCCATTTCGATGCGTATAACTATCTTGCAGCGAGTCTGAAAAATGTCAGCAGCGCAGTGCTGCAAGGTGTGCATTTTCACTCCACCGCGGCATGCTACCTGCATGTATGGGCACATGGTAGTACTTCCGGAGCCGAGACGATGATCCTTCCGAAACATCTGTTGGGTAAGAAATATATGCTGCAAGGCGTATCCGGCGGGTTAATAGAATACGAAGGGACTATGGTGCCTACGTATTCGCAGTTCACCGTGGTAGGAACAGAGAACTACACGAATGTGGTGGTGACGCCGAAAGTGCAGTTGCGGTGTGTCAGCCGTGAGAATGCCATCATTCCTGCCGGAAGATCAACAGGCTTGTTTATCCAGGAGAACGAGGTGCTGCTTTTTCAACCGGAGGATTATACCAAGGATATATCCGGTACATTGGTGGAATCGGATAGGGTGGTGGCAGTGTTCCAAGGTAATAATCTAACGCGTATTCCGTATGGGGAAAACTGGGCGGACTATACATGGGAACAGGCGTTGCCTACCGACACGTGGGGTAAAGAGTTTATCGTTCCGAAGAGTCATCGGGCACCGGCTTGTTTGTGCCAAATTACGGCCTTGTACGACAATACGACGGTATATTATTATATCAACGGCAACAAGCAATTTCTCCGTACCTTATCGGCAGGAGAGACCCTAGAAAGGACATCGAATTTGCCGGTAGAACATTTCGTGTCGGATCAGCCGATATGTTGCTATCTCTATAACAAAGGAGCAACAGTCAATGATGGTGTTGGCGACCCGACCATGGTCGCTATTGTGCCGATGGATAACATGGCTACCGAGACGCGGTGGATGTTGGAACAGGTGGATGATAATTCACCCTATAAATTTTCGCTGCTCGTTACGACGCGACTGGAAGACGAGTCGAAAGTGAAATATAACAATACACCTTTATCGTCTTACCAACCGGACGGAAGCTCCGTATATCGTACGGTGACAGACGGTTTTGTGACGTACGAGATGGGTATCTCTGCGTATATGGCCAGTAAGCTGATAGCGGAAGACGGTGCCGGATTCAGTGCCTATATCCTGCGGATCGGTAATACGGCTGAGGCTTCAGCGTTCAACATCTCCATGCCGTTTAAGATGCCGCCGGATTTCTGTCCGGACGGTGCGTTGCTGTTCAAAGAGGATTTCGGAGGAAATGATCCGTCTGATCCGGTAGTCAGTCATAGGCCGGTATCGGGTATGAGCGGTCATTTTACGCAGATATACGACACGGCTACCTGTAAAGGGTACGGTACCGGATGCGTAGGCATGGGATCGGGTAGATATCTGGTTACCAAACGCGGATTCCGTAACTCGTCGAATCCTACTTATTCTGTTTGGCATATCATGGATGACCATACCTCTTTCGGGGACACGACAACGGGTTATTTCCTGGAGATCGACGGCCGTGAGACGGACAAAGATCCGTTCTTCAGTACCACGATGGATGGCCTTTGTTCCGGTATGGAATTATCTTTCTCTACCTATGTAGCGAACGTGACGACAGCAGGGCAGTATAACGGATGGCGAACGGGTAGGGGATACGTGCATCCTCAACTGACCTTCCTCATCTCCGATCCCATGACGGGTGCTGAGATAGCACGGTACAACACCGATACGATATCGCATGACTGGAGCCTGTTTGGTGTTCCCAATGCATGGAAACAAACGGCTAACTGGCAACAAGTCGGTATGAAATTTACCGTGCCGGACGGTATTAGTCGAGTGAAATTAACCATTCAGAACAACGCCTACGGATCCACGGGTAACGATTTTGCGTTAGACGATATCGAAGTAAGGCTGTGTATGCCGCCGGTAAGCATCACGGCACCCGATACGGTGTGCTGGGGAGACACGGTGCAACTGCAAGCAGAACAAGCCTATCCGTACATGATCTACGAACCGCTCTTTTATCTATGGGAGTTCTCTATGGACAGTATCACGTGGACAACGGTGCAGAACAGCATGTCGGATGTGTTGACATTAAATCGTTTCCAGGAAACGAATGCCGGTTGGTACCGTGTGTCGATGGGTACAGAGGATCGGGTAGGTTCGGAGAACTGCCGTTCGAACAGTGAACCCGTTCGGGTGGAGGTAAAACTGTGTCTTCCGCCTGTGACGATTCAAGCACCGGACACGGTGTGCGTCGATACGAAGAATATCTTCACGGCGCTGTTTGAGAACGGCGGGGTAATGGATGAACCGCTGCAGTATTTCTGGGAATTCTCATCCGATAGTATCTCGTGGACACCCATGCAGGAAGGCAATGAACAGCAACTGAAACTGAAAGCCAAACCGCGTCACACCGGTTGGTACCGCGTGACGGTTTATCCGAACGGTGGTACTCCTGAGGTCTATTGTCATATGACGAGTGAACCGTTCCGGTTCTATGTCATTGAGGACTGTCCGCCGATCCTTTGTCCGGAGGGAAAATTGTTGGAGACACCGGACGGTTTGTGTTCCGGTTTAGACCTGTCATTCATCGTGAATCTGCTGCCTAACCATGCGCCGACCCGTCTGTTATTGCATTTGATCGATGCCGATACCGATGCGGAGATACGAATCTATGATACGGGCGATGTGCCGACAGACTCGATACAGGTGGGTACCTCGTTGACGGTGCCGGAAGGTGTAAGCAGTTTGAAATGGACCATTCAGGATAACAGCGGTGCCGGCAGTGGTGATCCTTTGCCGATAGATAATATAGAGCTGAGGCTTTGTATCGAACCGATCTCTATTGAAGCGGATACGCCTGTGTGCCGGAAGTATCCGGTCACCTTACGTGCCGTTTATGATAACTACGATATCCTGCAGAATCCGCAATATCAATGGGAATACTCGTCAGACAGCATTGCTTGGACGGTGCTGCAGACAGGTGAAGATAAGACGTACTCTATTGATACCGTACACCGTGCTGACGAAGGTTGGTATCGGGTGGCTGTCGCCAATTCAGGTCAGACGAGTATGCCTAACTGCCGTTCGGAGAGTGAACCCTTCCGTTTGCAGACGATGTATTGCAACACCGCTACCGACCGGTTTATCGACACGGTCGCTTGCGATACCTTGTTACCGCTTGCTTGGCGAGGTCACTCTTGGCCGGAAACAGGTACACGCATCGACACCATTCGGGATATCGATGTGGATGACAGTATCTATGTTCATCTGCATTTGGACACCGTCACCTGCTGTCCGGAAATTGTGCATGTACGGGTTGATTCCGCCGTCTGTGACACCCTGATGCCGTTCCTTTGGTTCTATCAGGACACGATGGTACTATTCAATGATATCGGTGCACAGGAAATCGAATACACCCATCATACGTGGTTCAAATGCGTCGGTGAAATTCACACGCTGGTTTTGGATACCTTCCATTGTGAGCGTCTGTACCCGATCATCGTCAATAAGTATAACTGGCAGTTACTGCTCGATCATGTATCGTTGAGACATTTCTTCCCGGGTTACACACCGCTCCGTTACCAATGGTATTGTGACTCGGTAGCCATTCCGGGAGCAACGGAAGATGACTATGCCGAGCAGAATGAACTGCACGGTCATTTCCAATTGTATGTGGAACTCGATCAGGACGAACATGCCTGGTCGAATGTGATCGATTTGAGTGATACGCCGGCACCGAAACCGGTCACCCACCGTATCTATAATGCGCAAGGTCTTCCGGTTTCCGATGACCAACTGACCCATGGTGTTTATCTCATCGTCTATCAGCAGGGAGACCGTATATGGACCGAAAAACGATTTGTGCCTTGAGAAAGATAATCTGCATATGGTTTCTTTTCGTGCCGTTGATGGTGATGGCGCAACACTCCTTTGAAATAGGTGTGCGAGGTGGTGTGGCCGCATGGAGCAGTCAAACGCACTATGTCTCCGCCTTACCGCATATGCATGCCGGTTTGGAGATAGCATACTCGTACCATTCTCCACAGGTGATCGGTTTTAGAACCGCTATCACGTTGGACCGCCATCAGACTGCTTTTGGTAAAAAGAACTATATCGATACGTATCAAACCATCGATGTGGACAACCAACTTATGCAGATCGACTACACGATAGGAAACTTAAAAGAGACCTATGCCTTTTGGTCCGTCGGCGTGCCGGTACAACTGTCCTTTACGTGGGAGCAGTTTAACTTATCGGTGGGTCCCAAGTTCGTTTTTCCCTTCTCCGCTACATGGCATGAGACAGTGAACCATGCGGCGTTATCGGTTTATTATCCGGATTATGACAACCGTGTCTATGAGTCATTCCCCTTAGCGGCTTCGCAGGATTTTGAAATGGAAGAGAAGGGTTCACTGACCTTACCGAAGATTCAGTATTGGCTGGCCGCGGAGTTGACCTATGATCTGCCGTTGAATACTTATACACGAAACATGCACTCCTTCCTTACGTTAGGAATCTATGCGGACTATTGTTTCTCCGCTCAGCCGATCGAGCATAACGATGTCGAGTCCTTGATCATGTTAACCGACACCCGGGATGGAATGCCTTTGCACAGGGTGTTGTCTCCGGTTCTGACTTCCTCTCATCAGCAAACCCATCTGGTCTCCCATGCATCGTTGTTTGATGTGGGAATAAAAATAGCTTATACTTTTTCACCTTATAATCCGTTTAGTCGCAGTGCACGCAAGTGTCATTGCAGGTAAATAGAATATGTCAACGATTTGTGCAATATCCACTCCTTACGGTGCCGGCGGAATAGCGGTCATCCGTGTGTCCGGCGAACAGGCGATCGAGATCGTCGATCGTATCTTTGTGGGGCGAAAACAATTAGCGGAAGCTGCACCCAATACTGTGCATTTCGGTCGTATCCAACGTGCAGACGAGGTGCTGGACGAAGTGCTCTGTTCTGTGTTTAAGGCACCGCATTCCTTTACCGGAGAGGACACCATCGAGATCGCTTGTCACGGTAGTCTGTTCATTCAGCAGGAACTGCTGCGTTGGCTCATTGATGCCGGTTGCAAAGCTGCTGAACCGGGTGAGTTCACCCGCCGGGCGTTCTTGAACGGTAAGATGGATCTGACGCAGGCGGAAGCAGTGGCAGACCTCATCGCTGCGCAGAGTAAGGCGGAGAAAGACCTGGCACTCAGTCAACTGCGTGGTGCCGTGTCCAATGAGTTGGGTGTCTTGCGGGATCGACTGCTGCATTTTACTTCGCTTATTGAACTGGAGCTCGATTTTGCCGATCATGAGGAATTGGAGTTTGCGGATCGTTCTGAACTGAACGCGTTGGCCCATGAGATAGAAAGCAAGTTAGCGGCTTTGTTAAACTCTTTCCGAACCGGTAACGCGATCCGGCACGGTATTCCTGTCGCCATCATCGGTGCACCGAATGTAGGCAAATCGACCTTGCTCAATGCGCTGTTAGGTGAACAACGGGCCATTGTCAGTGATATACAAGGTACCACACGCGACACGATCGAAGATACACTCATTTTAGACGGAATCCTGTTCCGCCTCATCGACACCGCCGGTCTCAGAGAAACCAACGATACGATCGAAAATATGGGTATCGAGCGTTCCCGTCAAGCGGCAGAGAAAGCACAGATCATCATTTATCTGAGCGACAATGGACAATGGACATTGGATATTGGACATTCGGGAACGATTATTAACGTGCTCAATAAGGCAGATCTTGGGGTGACGGGTGAAGGGTTACGGATCTCTGCCAAGAATAATGATATAGAGCCATTGAAGCAGGAATTGGTACGTGTGGCGAAACAGTCCATGCAGACTTCTGCTGTCATGCTCAGTAACGCCCGGCATTATGAAGCGATCTCCCGTGCCCATGAAGCAATCGAACGGGTGCAACAGGGATTAAAAGACGGTCTTTCCGGTGAACTGCTGTCACTCGATCTGCAGGATTGCCTCTCTGCCTTGGGAGAGGTGACGGGACAGATCACCAACCAGGAAGTATTAGCGAATATATTCAGTAAATTTTGTATAGGGAAATGATTTTATCGATGACGGGTTATGGCAAAGCCGAAAGCCAATTAAGAGGAAACAAACTCATCTGCGAGATTCGTTCGTTGAACTCCAAATCCATGGATCTGTCCGTGCGTCTGGCACCGCAGATTCGTGCGCATGAACTGGATCTTCGAACCATCGTCGCACAACGTTTGGAGAGAGGAAAAGTGGATCTGTTGATAACGAATGAAGGCGTGAATGAATTAAAGAATGAAGTAACGCCCATCAACTGGTCTGCTGCCAAGGAATATGCACGGCAGTACAAGGAACAGTTTGGTGACGTTCCGGCGGAAGTGATGGCTTCTATTCTGCGTTTTCCCGATGTGCTCAAACAGCAGGAAGACACTTCGGATCTGACCGATGATGAATGGAAGGACGTGCAGGCACTACTCAATGAAGCCATCGATGCATTCATCGCGTTCCGTACCCAGGAAGGTGCTGCACTGCAGGCGATGTTTAATGAGAAACTGGACGGTATCGCTGATCTGCTGGCGCAGGTAGAACCGTTTGAGAAGGGTAGGGTAGCGAAGATCAAAGAGCGGTTGGAAGCGAACTTGGCACAACTCAGTGAATCCACCCAGGCGCAGATTGATCGAAACCGCCTGGAACAAGAGATGATCTATTACCTCGAGAAACTCGACATCACGGAAGAAAAAGTGCGTCTGACGAACCACATCAAATACTTCCGGGAAGTAATGGCGAATGGCGAAAGGACGAAAGGCGAAGGTAAACAACTTGGTTTCATCGCCCAGGAGATGGGAAGGGAGATCAACACCTTAGGCTCCAAATCCAACCAATCGGAGATGCAGATCATCGTTGTCAAAATGAAAGATATCCTCGAGCAAATAAAAGAGCAAGTACTGAACGTGCTGTAAGCGTTAAACTGTTAAACCGTTAAACTGTTATGATATATATATTCTGCGCTCCCAGCGGTAGTGGTAAATCGACCATGGTCAAGCATCTGTTGACCAAGTATCCGGATCTTTTTGAGTTGTCGGTATCTTGTACCACTCGTCCGCCGCGTGGCCAGGAAGTGCATGGACGTGAGTATTACTTCATCACGGTGGAGGAGTTCCAAAAACGCATCGAGCACAATGACTTCATTGAGTATGAACAGGTCTATGAAGGTCTTTATTACGGGACACTCAAAGAGGAGATCGACCGTATCGAAGCGGCTGGAAGACAAGTGCTGTTTGACGTGGATGTGAAGGGAGGTTTGAACCTCAAACGCATCTTAGGCGACAAAGCTACTTCTATCTTCATCTGTCCTCCGTCCATTGAGGAGTTACGGCGTAGGTTGGAAGGTCGGGGTGATACAAGTCCGGAGATGATCGAGAAACGGCTGGCAAAGGCAGAGATCGAATTGGCTGACAAGCCGTTCTTTGACCGTGTCGTCATCAACGACGACCTCAATCATGCTTTCGAACAATTAGACGCTATCATCGATGAGAATAAAGGCTAATGGCTAAGGGCGAATGGCTAAAGTAGGTATATACGGCGGTAGTTTCAATCCTGTCCATTTCGGGCATGTGGGGTTGGCGAAGTGGGTGATCGAACACACCGACTTGGATGAGTTGTGGTTATTGGTCACTCCCAATAACCCGCTCAAACCGACCGGAATACTGGCTCCTGAAGAAGAACGCTTGGCGGCTGTAAGCGAAGCGGTCAAGGACATCCCGCAGATCAAAGCCTCCGATTTTGAGTTTCATCTACCGCGACCCTCTTATACCGCTAATACCTTACGGGAACTGCAGAAAGCGTATCCGCAACATGAGTTTACCTTGGTGATTGGTGAAGATAATTTAGCCATCTTTGACCAATGGCGGGAATATGAATATATAGCGTCGAACTTCCGCGTTTTCGTGTATCCGAGAAAAGGAAGTTTGAAGATTGAAGATTGTAGATTGAAGATTGAAGATTTTCTTTCTTTGGTTTATCTCAAAGGAGCACCGCTTTTTGACATCTCATCCACCGCCATTCGCCGTTCGCAAGGACGTCAATGAGGGTGAGACCTTCTTTCTCTGCTGCGGCTTGTAAGATCGGTACGTCGCTCTCGTAAAATCCGCTGAGCCATAGCTCACCGTTTTCGTTGAGGTGGGTTACATAAGCGGTCATATTCGCCAAAAGAATATTTCGGTGTATGTTAGCTAGGATAAGATCGTAGGTACCTTCCGGAACGGTATCACCTAAAAGCACCTCAATTTCTTCGTTATTGAGAGCCGCATTTTCTTTCGCATTCTCCACACTCTTCTCATCAATGTCAACGGCTATTACCTGATTGGCTCCTAACCGTTTGGCAAAGATCGCCAATACACCTGTTCCGGTACCGTGGTCGAGCACCGTCTTATCCTTCAGATCCGCCTGCATCAGGTTCTCAATCATCATTGACGTCGTCTCATGATGTCCGGCACCGAAGGCACAATGGGGCACAATCGTGATACCTAAAGGTAACTCCATTACCGGATGTTCCGCTTCCCAAGTTGCATTCCAGTTCTCATCCGGACACGCTTCGATACCCAGAAGGGTGGCACCCGGAGTATTGGATATTTGAGATTGGATACTGGAGATTTGGACTTCAAGAATATCGGATGGAATATAATAATCCTGCCCGTCGATGGTGTCCACTCCTAACTCACCGATCTGTTGGTCAAACACATCGCGTTGCCATTCCTCGGCAAAATGAGTTTCAATGTGCAAAACGTGATAACGCATACCCTACTAAATAATTAGATCCTCCGATAAAAATCGCATCCTCTTCCGAAGCGTGCTGCTCCGCATAACGGATGGCTTCTTCCGGATTTTCCATCGCCATACCTTCCTTACCCCACAGCGCCAGCATCTCCTCCGCTGTGCGTGCCCGTTGGGTATCGGGCCTCGTGAAGATATAATGATACTTTTCTCCCTGCGGCAGAAGGCGCATGACGACATCGGTATCCTTGTCGTTCACCATACCGAAGACGATCCAGATGTTCGGATTTGGCAACTCCTTCAGTTGCCGCGCTACGTACTGAATGCCGTGACTGTTATGCCCTGTGTCACAGAGCACCAACGGTCGTTCTGACAGCGTCTCCCATCGTCCCCGCAAACCTGTCATCGTACAGACATGCGCAAAACC
>CAMIZK010000056.1 GCA_946403315.1 uncultured Bacteroidales bacterium
ATGTCAAGGGAACGCTGCTCCTCGATAACTTAGCGCCGGTTGAAGTGACCGGTTCATGTTACAACGACTGGTTGCTGCACGGCGACACCACGAAGGCAACCAGTGCAATAACCTATGGCTACCAATACGAAGATATTGAGAAAGTAATCCGTGATATTCTCCGCGCAGACGGGCAGTACGGAGGCGAAGATAATGCCAACCAGTTTGCTCGTGCGCTGGTAGAAGTGGACAGCGCAGAGATGGCGCGCATACAAGTAGCAAACGGAGTTGATCTCTCTGACGATGATCTGAAACCCTATACCATTCTCAAGGATTTGGTGAATAGAGGCTTCCTAACGCTTTATCAGACAAACGTAACGGTTCTCACGCCGACGAACGATTCTGTCAAATACACGATCTTCCCTATTCCGGGTTCGGGCTCCGAAGTGCTGCAAGATATGAATATCGATGTGTGTCCGACGCCGGTACATATAGCGCTCAAATGCACCGGATAGAACGTGGGATCTGGAAAGCGGCGAAAATGATGGTTATTATACCAACGGCAATGATACATTGGTTGTTGTGCCCGCTTCGGAGTCGAACTACCGTATGCGCGGGGGGTACAGTTATACCTTTGGTATTGAGATGATGACGCACGTGGGTGATGCCGGCTGGGAAGCGTCAAGCGGCGACAGTTGTCCTGTAGGAACGATCCCGTTCACGATAAGCGTTGTGCCGGATTACCTGCGATGGGATCCGCAAACTTCGGATAGCCGTTGGAACAATCCCGATAACTGGATCGGTATTGACCAGCACAACACGCTGATCCATGAGGAAGCGCGTTTCGCTCCGCTGTCCACAACACATGTGCTTATCCCGCCGATGACGGACGGTAGGCCTTATCCGGTACTGCCGGCGACCATCACCTCCGAGGACTCGATCCAAATGGTGGGATTCCAGTACAACAGGTGCAAATCGATCCGTTTCCTGCCGGGCGGAGCGCTGAGCCAGCAGCAGCGTCTGGAATACGACAGCGTGATCGCCGATCTGAGTGCGCCGCATAACAAATGGGCATTCCGCTCCACACCGGTCGAAGGCTTGTTGACCGGCGATCTATACATGTCGAATGCCGATCTGAGTGATGAAACGCCGCTGTGGGAGGTAGGCTCCTTCGATGCTGCCGGACGTAATTATACTACCGGTAATGCCTCCTTCTGGATATCCCTCTATAGCCGCGATGCAATCCATCAGAATAATGGTCCGGAGAGAGATACTATCGCTACCGAGGCCGCGACTTGGTCCAAAGTAACCAACGCCCTTACGCTTCCGCTCCAGCCGGCACAAGGATGGGCTATGTTCACCTATACGGCATCGGAAAGGGATGCGGATGTACGTCTGCCCAAGAACGACGATATCTATTATTATTACACGCGTTCGGGCGATAAAGTGTGGAGTTTGTACGAGTCGGGACTTCGTGCAGAGCGAACCAAAAATGCCGGTAGTGCTGATAAAGTCGGTAAGATGGCGTTCTATCCGGGCAGATTGGTTACAAGCCAGAGTTATACCCTCACCAATGGTACGGCCGCGACCTCATTCGTCTTCGGTAACCCGACCATGGGCTATATCGATATCTGGGGCTTCATCTCCGATAACTCTTCCGTGCTCGAGAACGAAATCGGTTATATGAATGCTTCCGGCAATTATCTGACGATTACCGAGGACGCCCTTATGGAATCCGATGCCATCACTTCGTTGACCCGCTACCTGCCGCCGATGCATGCCATCGTGCTCAAGCTCAAGGAAGGAGAAGCTGCTGCTACATCACTCGAGGTAACCCTCAACACCAACCGTATCGTCACCGACGCGAGCCAGATTATCCGGCCTTTGCCTGCATCCGCGCCAATGCGCCAACTGCCAACGACTAATGACCAACGACCAATAGCAAAAGGTATCATGACCATTACGGCCGTTAACCCCGCTTCCAAGCGTTGCACCTCGCGTCTGTTGCTCGGCTCTATGACGCGCTGACCGATACCGAACGACTCATCCTCGACGGTATTTGTCTGGAGATCGAAACACCCGAAGTCAGCCATCAGACGCGTTACTTTATCCGACGTCGCGGCTTCAACCCCGGCAACACAGACGATGACCCGATAGCCACCGACGCGGGCTCCGTAACCGGTAACCCGTCGCCCGTAACCTATAAACTAATCAAGGACGGTCACGTCTTCATCCTGCGCGACGGACATGTATATACGGTCTTTGGTCAAAAAATCAGATAAGAAGGGAATGAAAAATGGGAATTGAGAAAATGAAAAATCGATGTATAAGACATGTACTGATCTTGCTTCTGTGTAGCTTCTGTCACACAGCGGCTTTCGCGTACGGATATGATAGAAATGATCAATCTAAGGCGTGGGGCTATCGACCGCTCTATAGCACGGCCGCATCGGCCCAAACAAAGGTAGTCGGCAGCGGCTATGCAGGCCATAGCGGCGCTACCTACCAAGGCATTTACTCGACAGCGAACGCTGCTGTCGCAGCTTCTTCCGTGCCGACATATTCGTTCCGGACAACGTCCGTCTATATCCATGCCGCACGCGGTGTAGGACGGCCGGTTATTCTTGCGGAACATACGACCATGCGCAAGTCTGTTTTCGACGGCCCCGGTGAAGACGACGACCCGACAGGTGTTGTCCCCGATCCCGCCCCCCTCGGCGATGTCCCCTGGCTCTTCCTCCTGCTCCTCGCTTCCGGCTACCTCGCTTACCGCAAGGTCCAAGATACCAAACTTTTATTATAGAAACATCGCCATAGGTACCGGGAGTAACCGCGTCTGCTCATCGTGCGACAGGTCTTTGGTGTATAGCAGGAATCGCTCCCCGACGCGCTTAGCGTATTTATCGCAGAATGCATCCAATGAAGCGTGCGTCTTATGCGACGAGGATTTGACCTCAATCGGCCACACCTTATTACCACGCGACAGCATAAAGTCCACTTCGTAGTTGTGCTTGTCATCCTTCGGGAAAGTATAATAGAACAAGTTATTGCCTGCAGTCGCCAATAGTTGCGCCACCACATTCTCATAGACATAGCCGAGGTTCACATCCAGTTTATCGCTCAGCAATTTTTCGTATAGCACGTTCTCCGTGTAATCCTTATCCCAGAACGCTAAGGTCACAAACAGACCGGTATCGGCTGTGAAGATCTTGTACCGGCTGTCGTCTTTGGTCAGCAACATGCCTACGTTCGGATCGTCGCAATGGTACACCATGTTCACCGTTTTGCTGTCTTCCATTGCTTTGATGAACTCCAACAACTTATCTTCTTCTACCGTGCCTATCGCGTTGTAAGGAACGAAACGCGTACTTGCCCGTGACAGCTGACCGGGTATCGACATAAACAGCTTGCTGATACGACCGGTATCGTCGATCTTCAGAAAGTCGTCCTCATAGAGTTTGATGATACTGCGCTTGACTTTATCTACTTTCTGCAGGTTCTTTGTATACAGATACTCGTTTACGGCTTGCGGCATACCGCCTACCAGCATATAGAGCCGGAACTCGCGCATTTTCGTTCGGAACGCGGCACCCAACGGTAATCGCTTATCGTAGAACGTACGCAACAACGGGACGGTAGCCGTATCGCCCATAGCCCAACGGAACTCCTCATAGTCCATCGGATACATCGTGATACGGTCTTCTTCACTCGGAATGGTTATTCCTTGCGTGTTCTTCTTGATGCTAATGAGCGAACCTGTCTCAATATAATCGTACCTACCATCAGCTACCAGGTATTTGATTGCTTGACGCGCTAGCGGACATTTTTGCACCTCGTCGAAGATGATCACCGACTTGCGCGGCTCCAAGTTGACACCGTAATTGGCTTGCAAGGTCAGGAAAATATAATCCAGATCGTTCAAGTCGTCGAACAAATCTTTGATTCTCTTGTTCGCTTTGTTGAAGTCAATCAGGATATAAGATTTGTACTCGTGCTTGGCAAACTCCTCCACGATAGTGGATTTACCCACACGACGAGCACCCTCTACCAGCAGAGCCGTTTTGCCCTTTTTATTCTGCTTCCAGGTCAGCAACTTGTCATACAACTTACGCTTAAAAATCCGTTCCATAAAATGAGGGTTTTAAAAATCGACGACAAAGGTAGTAAAAATAATTGATATACGCAAGGATTTTAGCAAAAAAAATCTAAATCCCCCGCGATTTTTATTGCCGAAATTCCGAAATCCCCCGCGATTTTTATTGCCGAAATTCCGAAATCCCCAGCGATTACTACCGGCGTAGAGAATGTACAAGGGGACAATGTACAAAGTACAAAGGTCATCGAGAACGGCGTGCTCTATATCATCCGTGATGGCGTTCGCTACAATGCACAAGGGCAAATTGTGAAGTAATAGACTAGTTGACCAGTAGACTAGTTGACCAGTCGACTATAAAATTCTATAACTAATAAAGACTATAAATTATGACAAAGAAATTTTTACAGGCGGTACCATGAATTTCATTCCTGAATTGCCGGGATCGACGCCTGCTACGCTTCGCCACAAAGGAATGATGGAAGGTATCGAAGAGGCGGAAGGCGAAGGGTTAGAGGCTAAAGTAGAGGTGCAGAGCGTGATGGGAAGATGGTACCGGGAGAATGCCTATGAGGTTGTCTCTGCTTATCTGGAGAATCACCCCTTGCCTGATGTCATCGTGGCGCATAACGATCTTATGGCTATCGGTGCCGCCGACGCAGTAACCCGTAACCCCTCACCCGTAACCCATAGCCCATTATCTATCCCTATCATGGGTGTGGACGGCATTCATCCGGGTTTGCAGGCTATCGTAGATGGCAAGATCGAATGTTCCGCAACATACTCCTCTCGCGGCGATATGATAATCGATGCAGCTGCGCGCATATTACATAAGGAGCCGTACGTGCGCGATACGGTGCTGGAGACGACACTGGTGGATATCACAGCTGCATACCCCATGCTCAAGCAGGACGAAGCTATCACGCGTGATTTAGAGACCCTGCATATCGTCCAAACCCAATCTGAAAGCAAATGGAAACAACTGCGCTTTGACCGATTCGTACTGATCCTATTTGTGGTGTTTTTCTTCACTCTATTCATCATCACCTTAGGCTATATCTTCGTCAAGCAACGTAAGATCCAAACGGAGATCAAGCATGATATTATCCCTCAGCTGGAGAATATGCAGGAGGCAATCCAGCTCAGCAAGAAAGATGAGGCCTTTGCGGAGCGTCTGCGACAAGTTGTGGATGATTATCTGAAGGACCCGAATCTGACCGTAGAGTTCTTAGGCGGTAAGTTACAACTAAGCCGCACGCAACTCTTTCGTCGCGTGAAAGCGGTAGCCGGGAAAGGGCCGTTGGACTATATTCGTGAGCGACGGTTAATCCGCGCGGACGAATTGCTCCGCACGACCGACATGACCATCCAGCAAGTAGCCTTGGAACTATGTTTCTCCAGCCCGGGCTATTTCACCAAATGCTATAAGGAATACTTCGGGCATCTGCCCAGTGTGCGCTAAAATGAAACATTTATAAATACCAATTTTGTTGCAAAATATGTTACATTTGTTGCATTGAAACGTCAGTGGCATATTTTGCAACATTATTATTTGCGCATGTGTATAATTAGATGTACTTTTGCAGCGGAATTGAGTATAGCTCGGTTTCGCTGTTATTCATTTAGAAAAAAGAGCATAAACACATGAAAAACAATAATAATTTAAAATCTAAATTGTCATGAATTCTAAACGTGTATTTTTAGCCTTCCTTTGGATGCTATGCTTCACGGCATTCGCTCAAGCGCAAGTGACTGCGAAGGGTGTTGTGGTAGATGCAGCAACGGGCGAACCCATCATTGGCGCGACAGTTCTGGAGGAAGGCACATCGAATGGTACGGTTACCGATTTCGATGGTAATTTCTCACTCTCCGTCGGCAAGGATGCCAAGGTAATGATTTCGTATGTAGGCTACAAGGCTCAGCGCTTATTGCCGAAGGAGAACATGAAAGTCTCCCTTGCGGAGGACAGCGAGGTGCTGGAGGAAGTGGTTGTAACCGGTTATACGACGCAGCGCAAAGCCGACCTGACCGGTGCTGTTTCTGCTATCTCGGCGAAAGATCTGGGGAAGCAGCAGGAGAATAACCCGATGAAGGCCCTTCAGGGAAAAGTGCCGGGCTTGAATATCTCTGCGGATGGTAACCCCTCAGGAACAGCAACGGTACGTATCCGCGGTACTGGATCTTTGAATTCTTCCAATGATCCTCTTTACGTCATTGACGGTGTTCCCACGACTTCGGGAATGCATGAGCTAAACCCCAACGATATCGAGTCTATCCAGGTGCTCAAAGACGCCGCGTCCGCGAGTATATATGGTTCGCGCGCTGCTAACGGTGTCATCATTATCACCACCAAGAAAGGCGCAGAGGGTAAGTTGAATGTCACCTTGGATGCCTCTGTAGCGGTTCAGAACTACGTAAACCGGATGCACGTCCTCAATTCCGAACAGTTCGGACGCGCTATGTGGCAGGCATATGTCAACGATGGTACAGCTGATCCGAATACGAACGTGCTTGGTTACCGTTACGACTGGGGTTATAACGAGCAAGGCCAGCCGGTTTTGAATAACATCATGCTCAACAAGTATCTTGACGCTGCCGGAACAGTACCGGTCAGCAACACGGACTGGTTCGCAGAAACCACCCGTCCCGGCGTGATACAGAACTACAACATCTCTGTCAGCAACGGTGGTAAGAAGGGTAGTGCATTCTTCTCTTTAGGATACTACAAGAACGACGGTATTATCAAGACGACTAACTTTGACCGTTTCTCGGCACGCGTCAACACTGACTATAAGATGCTGAAGGATATCGTGACTATCGGCGAGAACTTCACGCTCAACCGTACCTCAGAGGTCGGTGCTCCCGGCGGTTACATAGAGAGTGTGCTCCAGTACAACCCCTTGCTGCCGGTATATACGACCAACGGCGATCTGGCGCAGGCTCCTTCCTCCAGCGGTTTCCCACAGCGTGAGAACCCTCTCTCCATTTTGGAACGAAACAAGGACAATCGCTATACCTATTGGCGCGTGTTTGGAAACGTGTTCATCAATATCAACCCGATTAAGGGGCTGAATATCCGCACTACGGCTGGTATCGACTATGCGCAGAAGAAGCAGCGTTTCTTCACGTATCCTATTACCGAAGGCGTAGTAGCCAACGATAAGAATGCCGTTGAGGCAAAGCAAGAGCATTGGACAAAATGGATGTGGAACGCCATCATCACCTATAATCTGGTAAAAGGCAAACACCGTGCCGACTTCCTGTTAGGAACGGAGTTGAGCAGACAGACCGACGAGTGGTTCTCTGCTTACAAAGAGGACTTCATCGTGCTCAATCCTACCTATATGTGGCCATCTGCAGGAACGGGAACCGCTCAGGCTTACGGCGGTGGCGGCAGTTTCTCGCTGATCTCTTTCTTCGGCAAAGCTAACTATAGTTACGACAACCGATATCTGGTATCGCTAACGATGCGTTATGACGGTTCGAGCCGCTTCGGTAAGAACAACCGCTTTGCTTTCTTCCCCTCTGTTTCCGCCGGTTGGCGTATCAGCCAGGAGAAGTTCATGGCAGGTGCCAGCTCGTGGTTGGACGATCTGAAACTGCGTGTATCGTGGGGTCAGACGGGTAACCAGGATATCAATGCCACCGCGCGTTATACGATTTATGATTCCAACTATGGTGTGAACGAGAACGGTGGTCAGTCTTACGGTACGTCTTATGACATCACCGGCAGCAATGGCGGCGGTATCCTTCCTTCCGGTTTCCGCCGCACGCAGATCGGTAACGACGATATCAAATGGGAGACCACCAGCCAGACCAACGTAGGTCTCGATTTCTCTTTCTTCAAACAGACGTTCTACGGTTCGTTCGACTGGTTCTACAAACAGACGAAAGATATCCTCGTGCTCATGACCGGTATCGGCGTAATGGGTGAAGGTGCCTCGCAGTGGGTGAACGCCGGCGCGGTGGATAACATGGGTGTGGAGTTCCAGTTAGGTTACCGTAACCATACCAAAGGCGGCTTCAAATACGATATCTCCGCCAATATCTCTCATTACACCAACAAGGTTATAGATATGCCGTCAACCGTAGCTGCCAGCGGTGCTTTCGGAGGAAACGGCGTACAGTCGGTAGTCGGTCACGCTATCGGTTCCCAGGTTGGTTACATCGCCGATGGTATATTCAAAAGCCAGGAGGAGATCGATAACCACGCTTACCAGGAGGGTGCAGGCTTGGGCCGTATCCGCTATCGTGATATCAACGGCGATGGTGTAGTCAGCGAAGCAGACCAGACCTGGATATACTCGCCGATCCCGGCAGTAGCATTCGGCGCGAACTTCTATTTTGAGTACAAAGGATTCGACCTGACACTTTTCTTCCAAGGCGTAGGCGGACAGCAGGTTATCACGAAAGACTTCAAACAACAGACCGATCTCTGGTCGGGCGTGAACGTGGCGAACCTTAATAAAGGAACGCGCGTGTTAGACGCGTGGAGTCCCACCAATCCTGACAGCGATATACCCGCTTTGTCCACCAACAACAATAACAACGAGACCCGTGTCAGCACCTATTTCGTAGAGGATGGTTCGTTCCTTAAACTGCGCAACCTGCAGTTGGGCTATAACCTGCCGAAGAGCGCATGCGACAAGATGATGATGCAAAACTGGCGTTGGTTCGTTTCGGCGCAAAACGTATTCACTATCCACTCGGCCAAGTTTACCGGCGTGGATCCGGAGGTGCCTACGTTCGGATATCCGATCCCGTTAACCGTAACCTTAGGTACCAAAGTAACTTTCTAAGTTGAAAATCTCGACATATCGACATATCGACATATCGAAATATCGAAAAAAAGAATCATTATGAAAACACTAAATAAAATAGCCTTTGTACTTTGTACATTGTTCCTTTGTACATCCTGTGACAGTTTTCTTAACCATGATGTGCCGCAGGCAACGCTGAGCGAGGATCAGGTAAATGATCCGTTATATATCGATAATATCTGTATCTCCGCTTATGCTATCTTCATCTCCGCAGAAGATATCAACTCGTCTTTCTCGATGTGGAACTTTGATGTCCGCTCCGACGACGCATACAAAGGCGGTATCTCGGAGAACGACGGCGATGTCTTCCATCAGTTAGAGGTAAGTCAGGGTATTCTGACCACCAACTGGAATATCAACGACATGTGGGTGCGTCTGTATAACTGCCTGAGCCGTG
>CAMIZK010000057.1 GCA_946403315.1 uncultured Bacteroidales bacterium
TCAAGAAAGAAGCGATCGACTTCGCATGGGAATATATCGTCGATGTGCTCAAGATCGATCCGGCTAACTTGTATGCCACGGTGTTTGAAGGCTCTCCGGAAGAAGGTCTGAGTCGGGATGATGAAGCAGCTTCTATTTGGGCAAAGCACCTACCGGCGGATCATATCCTGAACGGTAACAAGCATGATAACTTCTGGGAGATGGGTGATACGGGTCCTTGCGGTCCGTGTAGTGAGATTCACGTGGACAGCCGGCCAGAGGACGAGAGGCGAAAGGTTAGTGGACGAGAGTTAGTGAACAAAGATCATCCGCAGGTGATCGAGATCTGGAACATCGTCTTCATGCAATATAACCGCAAGGCGGATGGGTCTCTCGAACCGCTGGCCAAGAAAGTGATCGACACCGGAATGGGTTTTGAGCGTCTGGTGCGTACGATTCAGGGCAAGACCAGTAACTACGATACGGATGTCTTCCAGCCGATGCTGCGTCGTATCGGCGCTATCTGCGGTTGTGAGTACGGTAAGGATGAGAAAATCGATATCGCGATGCGTGTCATTGCCGATCATATCCGTACGATTGCGTTCGCCATCACCGACGGTCAGCTGCCGAGTAACGAGAAAGCCGGTTACGTCATCCGTCGTATCTTACGGCGTGCTGTCCGTTACGGTTACACGTTCTTAGGTATGCGCAGTGCATTCCTGTACCAACTCGTTCCGCAACTCATCGAAGACCTCGGTGAAGCGTATCCGGAACTCAAAGCACAGCAGGCGCAGATCACACCGGTGATTAAGAGTGAAGAGGAAGCTTTCCTCCGTACGCTGGACAAGGGTATCGGTCTGTTGGATAAACTGATGGATGATGCACGCAAAGCCGGTAAGACGGAGATCTCGGGTGTGGATGTGTTTACACTCAAAGATACCTACGGCTTCCCCTTGGATCTGACCGAACTGATTTTGCGAGAGAACGGCTTTACCACCAATGAGGAGGAGTATAACAAGGCCTTGGAGCACCAGAAAGAGATGGGTCGTTCGGCCAATAAGCAGGATCTGGGTGACTGGACCGTACTGGCTGAAGGAGATACGGAGTTTGTGGGTTATGACCAACTGTCCGTAGAATGCCGTATCCTGCGGTATCGTCAGGTGAGTCAGAAAGGCAAATCGTTCTATCAGGTCGTACTTGATAAGACACCGTTCTACGCCGAGATGGGTGGTGAAGTTGGTGACACAGGCCATTTACGATTGGACGATTTACGATTTACGATTTTGGATACCAAGCGTGAGAACGGTCTGCCGGTACATATCATGGCGGAGTTGCCGAGTGATCCGGCTGCTACGTTTGTGGCAGAGGTGAGCGCAGAGCGTCGTCAGGCGATTGCATGTAACCACTCGGCTACGCATATCCTTCATCACGCGCTGCGTGAAGTGTTGGGTAAGCATGTGGAGCAGAAGGGTAGTTTGGTGACACCCGACGGCCTGCGTTTTGACTTCAGTCATTTCCAGAAGGTGACGCAGGAAGAATTGCGTCAGGTGGAGAAAGTAGCGAATGCGTTTGTGCGTCGTGACTTCCACTTGGAAGAGAGCAGGCACACGCCGATCGCAGAAGCGAAAGCGATGGGTGCGATGGCATTGTTCGGAGAGAAGTACGGAGACGATGTGCGTGTGATCAAGTTCGGTGACTCCGTTGAGTTATGCGGTGGATGCCACGTGTCGAGTACCGGTCGTATCGGTTCTATCCGTATCATCATGGAGACCAGTGTCGCTGCCGGTGTACGCCGTATCGAAGCGGTGACGGCTGCTAAGGCGGATGAAGTGTTCTATGCGGCGCAAGATATGCTGAATAACTTACGGGAGACCTTGCATAACGCACCCGATCTGGTGAATGCTATTCAGAAATCCATCGATGAGAATGCGGCACTTAAGAAGCAGATCGAGCAGTTCACTGCAGAGAAGATAGCGCAGTTTAGAGATATCCTCATCAACCGTGCGGAGGACTTCGGAGATATCAAGTTAGTCCGTCTGGAAGGTGAACAGAACCCGGAGATGATCCGTGGTGTGATGCCGTTATTACGCGGTAAGTTCACCGACGTGCATTTTGCCGTAGTCGGTGCGACCGAATGGGAGGGAAAACCGATGATATCCGTCTTCTTGTCCCAACCGCTCGTTAATGCCGGAAAGAATGCAGGCGCGATGATCAAGTCTGCTGCCAAGCATATTCAAGGCGGTGGAGGCGGTCAACCGTGGATGGCTACAGCCGGCGGTCGTGACGTTAACGGACTGAAAGCAGCTTTGGAAGAGTTATTAGCCGCTTTACAATAAACGACATATGCAGATCAGTATCAAAATCAAAGATAAAGAGTTTACCATTCCTATTGTGTTCCCGTCGAGTTACCTGCCTCGACTGTTTCGAACAGCGGTGCGGTTTTCGGTGGTGGGTGGACTCGGTGTGTTCATCCAGACCTGGTTCTTCACCACCTCGATGAGTGTGTTTAACCTGGATCCGGATGTGAAGAGCGGTGTGCTCTATTTCGTCGCCTTCACCTTGGGATACATCTTTGAGATGATACCGAACTATCTGCTGTCTAACTGGTACACCTTCGGCACACGGCCCCAATGGAAGAATGCCGGCGGCTTTGTGCTGGCACGTATCATCAACTTCCCGATACAGGTGTTCCTCCTGCCGGTATTTAACAACCTGCTGCCTACCTGGTCCAATGAGCATACCAGTTACTTGGTCATCTTCATTGCCGGTATCGTCAACTATTTCATCTGTCTGTTCTTCTTTAAAAACAAGAAAAAATGAAAATCTATCGAGCGAATATCCTTTATACCCCGACGCCGGATCATTTTGAGATCATTCCGCACGGTTATATTGTGGTGAAGTCCAACGGTCTGATCGAAGGGATCTATACTGAACTGCCGGAAAACATGGACTGGCGGCGACAAGTCATGGATTTTGGAGATAAACTGCTTATCCCGGCTTTCAATGACCTGCATGTCCATGCACCGCAGTACCGGAACATGGGTCTGGCATTGGATCTGGAACTTCTTCCGTGGCTGAATACCTATACCTTTCCGGAGGAGACCAAGTATGCCGATCCGGAGTACGCCCGTCGACTGTACCGCCGTTTTGTGCATGAACTGTGGATGCAGGGAACGATGCGCAGTGCCGTCTTTGCTACCATCCATCCGGAATCTACCCGTATCCTTGCCGATCTCTTTATTCAAGCCGGTATGGGTGCGATGGTGGGTCTGGTAGGAATGAACCGCAATAGTCCTGATACGCTGCAGAACACAACCGCTGAACTGATCGACGGTATGCGCATGCTGAAGGCCCATCTGGACGAGCACGGTAACGGTCTTGTGACGCCGATTATCACCCCGCGGTTCGTACCTTCCTGCTCGGATAAGATGCTGCGTGCCTTAGGTGAGTATGCCAAAGAGACCGGTCTGCCGGTACAGTCTCACCTCAGTGAGAACCGTTCCGAGATCAATTGGGTGAAGGAACTCGAACCCGACACCACCTGTTATGGCGGCGCGTATGACAAATATGGTCTGTTCGGTCAGACACCGACGCTTATGGCCCATTGTTGCTATACCGACGGCGAGGAGATGGAACTGATGCGTAAGAACGGTGTGTACGTAGTACACTGCCCGATGTCGAACAGTAACCTGTCTTCCGGCATGGCGCCGATCCGTAAGTTCCTAAACGCCGGTATCCACGTGGCGCTGGGTACGGATGTATCCGCCGGACACCATATGTCGATGTTGCGTGTCATGCAGTATGCCATCCAGGTATCCAAACTCAACTACGCCCAGACACGCGGTGAGATGCCGTTCCTCAGTCTCAGTGAGGTCTTTTATCTCGCTACCAAAGGCGGAGGATCGTTCTTCGGCAAAGTGGGTAGTTTTGAACCGGGCTATGAGTTTGACGCCCTGCTGGTGGATGACCGTTATCTCAACTACGATAACTACACGCTTGAGCAGCGAATAGAACGCTATATCTACCTCGGTGACGACCGCGATATCAAACGCCGTTTTTGCCGGGGTGTTGAGTTAACCGAACCATGCTTGTAGTTCACTATCCGGAAGATTTGTCTTTGGCTCAATACCTGCAGATCGAGCAGGAGTTGGTCAAGGAAGTCAAGGAGCCTACGCTCTTCACCTGGATCGTGCAACCGACGGTCATCTATGGTCGGCATCAGTCGGCAGAGGTGGAAGTGAACGAAGCCTATTGTGCGGAAAACGGTATCGCTGTCGTGCAGCGAAAGAGTGGAGGAGGGTGCGTTTATGCGGATCAGGGTAACCTCATGATCTCTTATATAGAGCCTTCAGTTTTCAGCCGTCAGTATTCAGAGAGCCCCTTTACGCGTTTTCTGAAACTCATTGCTGAGGCGCTGCAAGCCAAAGGACTTCCGACAGTGACAACCGCACATAATGATATTTTGGTGGAGGATCACAAGGTATCCGGCTGGGCATGTTATACGACACCTACGGGAACGATCGTGCATGGAACGATGCTGTATGATGTGAATCTCGATGCCCTGCAGCACGCCATCACACCTACCCAAGCCAAACTGGCGAAACACGGTGTGGCATCGGTACGGCAACGGGTCGCAAACCTCAAAGAATTATCGAACGTGTTCAACGATATAAATGAGTTAAGAACCCACATAGAATCCTTTGTACATTGTACATTGTAAATTGTAAATTGATTTATGGAAATAAGTTTACGGGCCCAATCGATGCCAGAATCGCCGATTCGTAAATTGGCCAAATATGCCGATGCGGCAAAGTTAGCCGGGGTGCATGTCTATCACCTTAACATCGGTCAGCCGGATATCCAGACCCCTCCTCAGGCACTGGAAGCGGTTAAGAACTTCAACCAGGATATCCTGTCCTATTCTCCGTCGCAGGGACTGAAATCCTTGCGTACGAAGATGGTTAGCTACTATGCCGAGTACGGTATTGACCTCTCTCCGGATGAGATCATCATCACTTCCGGTGGTTCGGAAGCGATCATGTTTGCGTACATGAGTTGCCTCAACCCGGGTGACGAAATCATCGTCACCGACCCGTCGTACGCTAACTACATGGCTTTTGCGATCTCTTGCGGTGCGGTGGTTAAGTCCGTCAAAACCGATATCAAGAACGGTTTTAAACTACCACCGGTAGAGGAGTTTGAGAAACAGATCACCCCCAAGACACGGGCGATTCTCATCTGTAACCCCAATAACCCGACGGGATACCTGTACACCAAACAAGAGATGCGGCAGATACGCGATCTGGTCAAGAAATACAACCTCTACCTCATCTCCGATGAGGTGTACCGGGAGTTTATCTATACCAAGTCACCCTATATCTCCGCTTGCCACCTCGAAGGCATTGAGGATAACGTCATCCTCGTCGATAGCGTGTCCAAGCGTTATTCCGAGTGCGGTATCCGTATCGGTGCGTTGATCACCAAGAACAAAGCGGTGCGTGAAGCGGTCATGAAGTTCTGCCAGGCGCGTTTGAGTCCTCCTTTGTTCGGTCAGGTGGTAGCTGAAGCAAGTCTTTCCACACCGGAAGAGTACATGCAAGAGGTGTACGATGAGTACCTCACCCGCCGTAATTTCCTGGTGGATCAACTCAACCAGATCCCGGGTGTCTTTGCTCCCGCTCCGACAGGCGCTTTCTACGTGATGGTAGAACTGCCGGTGGATGATGTGGAGAAATTCTGCAAATGGTGTCTGACGGACTTCGTCTATGCCTTAGAAGCCCCACAAGGAAAATGCGAGCGTCAGCTCGCAACCGTCATGATGGCACCGGCAACGGGTTTCTATACCAACCCCGAAGACGGTCGTCACCAAGTCCGGATGGCCTATGTACTGAATAAGGACGACCTTCGTCAAGCGATGATAGTCCTTCGTAAAGCACTCGAAGCCTATAATGGCTAATGGCTAATGGCTAAAGTAAAGCGGAGCCCGAAAGCTCCGCTTAATTCTTAATTTTTAATTACTCGATGGAATCCTCCATGGAGTCGCCGACGATCTTGCGGTAGAGTTCCTTGGCATCGGTCGCCTTGCGGATGATCTCATGCAGATCTTCGATCTTCACGCGATCCTGCAGCATCGTGTCGCGGTAACGAACGGTGACGCAGCCGTCTTTCTCCGTGTCATGATCGACGGTGATACAGAACGGTGTGCCCACTGCATCCTGACGACGGTAACGCTTACCGATGGAGTCTTTCTCATCATATGCCACCTTGAAATCGAACTTAAGTTCGTTCATGATCTCCCGTGCTTTCTCCGGCAGTCCGTCTTTCTTCACAAGCGGCATGATACATGCCTTGACCGGTGCCAATACCGGCGGCAAGTGGAGTACAACACGCGTGTCGCCACCTTCCAGCGCCTGCTCTTCGTAAGACGAACACATCACGCTCAGGAACATACGATCTACACCAATCGAGGTTTCGATCACATACGGCGTGTAGCTTTGGTTCAACTCCGGATCGAAGTACTCGATCTTCTTTCCACTGTACTTGGCATGGCTGCTCAGGTCAAAGTTCGTACGGCTGTGGATACCCTCTACCTCCTTGAAGCCGAACGGCATGAGGAACTCGATATCGGTAGCAGCATTGGCATAGTGTGCCAGTTTGTCGTGGTCGTGGAAACGATATTTCTCGTCACCCAGACCCAGCGCTTTGTGCCATTTGAGACGGAATTGCTTCCAGTGTTCGAACCACTTAAGTTCCTCACCCGGTCTTACAAAGAACTGCATCTCCATCTGCTCAAACTCACGCATACGGAAGATGAACTGACGTGCCACGATCTCGTTACGGAAGGCTTTACCGATCTGTGCGATACCGAACGGAATCTTCATACGACCGGTTTTCTGAACGTTGAGGAAGTTCACGAAGATACCTTGTGCCGTTTCCGGACGAAGGTATATCTTCATCGCACCGTCTGCGGTCGAACCCATCTCGGTCGAGAACATCAGGTTGAACTGACGCACGTCGGTCCAATTGCGGGTACCGCTGATCGGGCAAACGATCTCCTCGTCCAGGATGATCTGTTTCAACTCCTCTAAGTTGTTATCGTTCATCGCTTTCGCAAAACGCTCATGCAGCGCTTCCCGTTTGGCAATATGCTCTTTCACGCGCTCGTTGGTAGCCTTGAACATCTCCTCGTCAAAACTCTCTCCGAAACGCTTGCGTGCTTTCTCTACCTCTTTGGCGATCTTATCGTCGTACTTGGCAATCTGATCTTCGATCAGCACGTCGGCACGGTAACGCTTCTTGCTGTCGCGATTATCGATCAACGGATCATTGAATGCATCTACGTGACCGGATGCTTTCCAGGTTGTCGGGTGCATAAAGATAGCCGCGTCGATACCCACGATATTCTCGTGCAGCAGCGTCATCGAATCCCACCAGTAACGCTTGATATTGTTCTTCAACTCCACGCCGTTCTGACCGTAGTCATACACAGCGCCCAGACCGTCGTAGATCTCACTGCTCGGAAAAACAAATCCGTACTCCTTGCAATGCGCCACGATCTTCTTGAATGTTTCTTCTTGTGTTTGTTGTGCCATATTTTTGTTAGTTTTCAGATTTCAGAAATCAGATTTCAGCTTTTGCGGCTGCAAAAGTACTATTTTTTTTTGACATATGCAAGGTTTTGGCATAATAATTGTGAATTATTTTGTAAAAATTGGTTATTTATGAAGAAAATTGTCTCTCTTTGTGCATTATTGTTCTGTTTGACCGCGGCAAATGCAATGACGGTCATCGTTATGGACTCGACGAAGGCGCTGCTTAATGATGTAGCCGTCATCGCCGGTACCGATACCCTCCTTACCTCGTATGACGGTAGGGTGGTGTTTAAACCCGAACAACTGGAAGGCATCGATAGTCTGGCTTTTGAGAATCAGCGTTTCCTGCCGCTTAAGATAGCGACTCCTGTTTCCGGCCTCACTATCGTCACCCTGACCGCCGTTCCCTACACACCGCCCCAACACGATGATTTGCTCTTTGAATATGAAGAGGAAGATGGGATGTTCGTGGCCGAAGAGAAAGTCGTCGGTTACGGGCGTGTTTCAGCAATGAAGGATACATACTACCTTCGAACGTCTGCAAAAACCAAACCGTCCAAACATACCAAACATACCAAGCATTCCAAACCGATGCCCGAATTGGCGGAAGTGGAAGCCTTAGGTATCGTAGAGTCCGCTAACGACCTCTCTGCAGGCCGCTTAACCGCAGGCGAAGTGAATGATTTTGCAAAATGGTACTTCTGGCCTACTGTCATCGACAGCACGCATAAAGCGCATGTGAAGAATTGGAAGTTATCGCCCAAGCATCGGTTTACGGTCCAGGTCAAGAACCAAGCCGGCTATCCGATCGCCAATTATCCGGTTAACCTGACGGACAAGCAAGGCAACACGGTCTTCCAAGCCGTCACGGATAACACCGGTAAAGCCGAACTGTGGAACGGTCTGTTCGGTCAAACGGCAGATGTCGATCAACCGGAGTGGATGACGATTGTGGTCGATGATCCTTGTGATGCACCTGAAACGGTAGATGTGTTCTTCGTCTTTGATGCCACGGGTTCGATGGGCGATGAGTTGCGTTACCTGCAGGCTGAGATGAAGGATGTCATCAGTCGTGCCAAAGAAGCGACCAATGGTCTGAATATCCGTACCGGCGCTGTTGTCTATCGCGATCACGGAGATGAGTATATCACCCGCCTGTCCCGTTTGACGGAAGAAGTGGAGACCACCAAGTCCTTCATCGATCAGCAGTCAGCGGGTGGGGGAGGTGACTATCCCGAAGCGGTGCCTGAAGCACTCATGGCGGCTATCAACTCCGGCGGATGGGACTCTAACGCACGCGCACGCATCGCGTTCCTTATATTAGATGCTCCTTGTCATCAGGATTCTGCCACCGTCGCCTTGCTGCACGAACAAGTGCTCAACGCCGCCGCACAAGGTATTCGTATCGTGCCGGTCGTTTGCAGCGGAATAGAGGAAAGTGCTGAACTGCTCATGCGTTGCATTGCTTTGGTCACCAACGGCACCTCCTTCTTCCTGACTGACGACTCCGGTATCGGCGACACCCATCTCAAACCAACCACCGACAGCCTCAAGGTGGAGCACCT
>CAMIZK010000058.1 GCA_946403315.1 uncultured Bacteroidales bacterium
CGCCGGTAGCCCAGAGTTGTTTGAGCAGATCCATGATCTCTTGTGCATCGTTCGGTTCGATCGGAGCGCCGTCGGCACGAACACCACCCTTGTAGTAGGTAATGATAGCTGCCAAACCGAGAACCAAGCCCTTCGGCAACTCACCCTTACGCTCCAGATAAACCTTCAGTCCCGGCAGGTCGCGTGTCTCGAATTTCGGGAACGAGTTGAGCATGATCGAAGTAACTGCGTGATCTACGTACGGGTTATTGAAACGCTCCAGCACGCTCTCGCCGTAAGCTTTCAGCTCTTCCTTCGGCAGGTTCAGTGTCTCGAGCAACTCGTCAAACATAACCTTATGGATATACTTACCCAGGATCTCATGGTTGCAAGCGTCACGGACGATGTTCACACCGCTCAGGTACGTTACCGGACTGAGCACAGTGTGCGGGCCGTTGAGCAGGGTCACCTTACGCTCGTGGTACGGTTTCTCGCTCTCTGCGATCAGCACGTTCAGACCGGCTTTGTTGGCAGGGAACTCTGCCTCGAGCTCTTCGATAGACATGTTCTCCGGTTTCTCGATCACCCAGAGGTGGAAGATCTCAGCCTGTACAACGAGGTTGTCGTTGTAGCCCACTTTCTCCTGAATAGCCGCGATATCCTTGCGCGGGAAGCCCGGAACGATACGGTCCACGAGGGTTGCGCAAACGTAGTTGTATTTCTCGAACCACTCTTTGAAACCTGCGTAGTCAGCTCCGAAATCGTCTTTCCACAACTCGATATACTTGCGGATACAATCCTTGAGGTGGTGTCCGTTGAGGAAGATCAACTCGCACGGCATGAAGATCAGACCCTTGGTCGGATCGCCGTTGAAGGTCTTATAACGACGGAAGAGGAGTTGAACCAACTTACCCGGATAGGAAGAAGCCGGAGCGTCGGTGAACTTACAGCTGTCGTCAAACGTGATACCTGCTTCGGTGGTGTTGGAAATCACGAAACGGATCTCCGGTTGCTCTGCCAGCGCCATGAATGCCCAGTTCTGCGAATACGGATTGAGGGCACGACTGATCACGTCGATACGCTCGAGACTGTTCACTGCCTTGCCGTCCAAACGACCCTGCAGGTTGACATGATACAAGCAGTCCTGACCGTTCAGCCACTCTACCATACCTTTCTCGATCGGTTGAACGACAGCTACCGAACCGTTGAAGTTCGTCTTCGCGTTCATGTTCCATACAATCCAGTCCACAAATGCGCGGAGGAAGTTACCTTCACCAAACTGGATGATCTTCTCGGGAGCAACACTCTTCGGTGCGGTCCACTTGTTCAATGCTTTTTTTGCCATAGTTTTAAGTATTAAATGATTTAAATTAGTTCATGCCCATATTTTGCGCTGCAAAGTTACGAAAATATTTTGATATATGCAAGAGAAGAATTGCTTTTTACACAAAAGTTGTCAAAAATTTGCGTATTCGAATTTTTTTTTGTAATTTTGCACCCGATTTTGGGATTATGGCAGAAGAAAACGAACTGAATGTAGCAGCCGTGGATTACGGCGACGAGAACATTATCCACTTGGATGATATGGAGCATATCCGGCGACGTCCGGGTATGTATATCGGTAAACTGGGTGACGGAAGTCACTCCGATGACGGTATCTATGTGCTCATCAAAGAGAGTATCGATAACTCGATTGATGAGTACCGCATGGGGGAAGGTAAGGTGATCGAAGTGGACATAATGGCTAATGGCGAAGGGACGAATGGCGAAAGTCCTCGTCAGATGGTTAGGATACGCGACTATGGACGCGGTATCCCTTTGGGCAAACTCGTCGAAGTGGTGAGTGTGCTCAACACCGGTGGTAAATACGACAGCAAGGCCTTCAAGAAATCCGTCGGTTTGAACGGTGTAGGAACCAAAGCCGTCAATGCCTTATCGTCTTTCTTCGCTGTAGAATCCTTTCGGGAAGGCAAAACCCGTCGGGCGGAGTTTGCACAAGGAAAACTAACGTCTGACACCGGCATCCTCGATTATAATGGTTCGGAAAAACGCGGCACGATCATCGAGTTTGTTCCGGACGACAGCAAGGGTCTGTTTGAGAACTACCGTTTCCGCGACGATTATATAGAAGAGTTACTGCGTAACTACGCTTATCTCAACACGGGTCTGACGCTCGTCTATAACGGCAAGAAATTTGTTTCCAAGAACGGTCTTCTCGATTTGCTCACGGAGAACATGACCGTCAATCCGCTCTATCCCATCATTCATATTCAAGGCGAAGATATTGAGATTGCGCTGACGCATACCGACCAGAACGGCGATGAGTATTACTCCTTCGTAAACGGTCAGCATACCATCCAAGGCGGTACCCACCAAGCCGCTTATCGCGAAGCGATAGGTCGTACGAT
Organism: uncultured Bacteroidales bacterium; assembly: GCA_946403315.1. Taxonomy (GTDB): domain Bacteria; phylum Bacteroidota; class Bacteroidia; order Bacteroidales; family Paludibacteraceae; genus Colicola. Next base: position 2,388 of record CAMIZK010000058.1, read on the forward strand.
TAAGGAGTTCTTTAACAAAAACCAGGAATTGGCAGACATCCGAAACGGTGTTGTCGGTGCGATTGCCATCAACGTCGAAGAACCCGTCTTTGAGTCTCAAACCAAAGTCAAACTCGGTTCGAAGGACATGAGTCCGACGGGCGGTGTGAGTGTGAATAAGTTCGTCAATGACTTCGTTAAACAGCAACTGGATAACTACCTGCACAAACATCCGGAGATTACGGAGGTAATGTTGCAGAAAATTCAGGACAGCGAGAAAGAACGGAAAGCGATAGCGGGTGTCACCAAAGCCGCTCGGGAACGGGCGAAGAAGAATCTGGTGAACAATCCCAAGTTACGGGACTGCCAGATTCACCTGAATGACACCAAACCCGTCAAATCTGCCAAAGATGCAGACGATGATCTGCGTCTCGAATCCTGTATCTTCATTACCGAGGGTTTGTCGGCATCGGGAAGTATCACCAAGAGTCGTGACGTGCGTACCCAGGCCGTGTTCTCCTTACGCGGCAAACCGCTGAACTGCTATGGCCTCAGCAAATCCGTAGTTTATGAAAACGAGGAGTTCAACTGCCTGCAGTCGGCGCTGAACATCGAAGACGGTTTGGATGAGTTGCGCTACAACAAAGTGATCATCGCTACCGATGCCGATGTGGACGGAATGCATATCCGCTTACTGATGCTGACGTTCTTCCTGCAGTTCTTCCCGGATCTCGTCAAGAAAGGACACGTCTATATTCTCCAGACACCGCTCTTCCGCGTCAAGGATAAGAACCAAATTGTTTATTGCTATTCCGAAGAGGAACGCCAGAAAGCCATCGCCAAGATCAAAAATCCGGAGATTACCCGATTCAAAGGTCTGGGTGAAATTTCACCGGACGAGTTCAAAGGATTTATCGGAACCGGTATCCGTTTGGACCAGGTTAATCTGCGCAAAGAGGACAATGTGAAAGACCTGCTGGCGTACTACATGGGAAAGAACACCACTGAACGCCAACAGTTTATCATCGATAACCTCGTCATAGAAGAAGACCGCGTCGAAGAAGAGTTTGAATGATTCCTTTAATAGCTTTTATAGTATTAGTCGTTGTGGTGCTTGTGCTCATTGAGATCCGTGAGCGCAGGAGAGCTAAGAAGCCAACCGCTAATAGCCAACAGCCAACAGCCGAACAACGTCCGGAAGGATGCTGTGGTGAGCATTTGGTTTGCGAACGGGAGACGCTGCTGCAGACCAACGCCAAGATTGACTATTACGATGATGAAGAATTGGATAGTTTAGCCGGCATCGATCCTTCTGACTTCACGGCAGAACAACATCAGGCCATTCGTGAAGTATTCTCCACCCTTCAAGAAGCGGACGTACCGGGTTGGTGCCGGTCGCTGCAATTGAGAAACATAACGCTTCCCCCCGATATCCGGGAAGAAGCGTTACTCATCGTTCGGGAACGGCGACATCTCGCCTGATCCTTAGATACTCCATTCAAAGCCGTCTTTCGTATCTTTAATCTGGAATCCGAGTGCCGTTAGTTCATTCCGGATCTTATCACTCGTTCCCCAGTCTTTATTCTGTTTCGCCTGCAGACGGATACCTAACAGCAGATCGATGGCTCCGTTAAACGCTTTCTGTTTTCCGGCATCACCGCCTTGTTCCTCCAGACGCAGACCGAGAATATCGATGGCGAAGGTCTTCCAAACCTCACGTAACTCTTTCAAGTCCGCTTCGCTGATCGTACCCTTACCGTCATACACCGTATTAATCGCGCGCGTAGAGTCAAAGAGCGCTGCAATGACAAACGGCGTGTTCAGATCATCGTCCATCGCTTCCACACAACGCGTACGTAGATCACCGATCTCTACCGTTGTCTCTTTGCCAGCTTGCAACTTCTGCAGACGTGCATACGCTTCCTGCATACGTTGCAAACCTTTCTCCGCTGCTTCGAGTGCTTCCGAAGAGAAATCCACCGTCGAACGGTAGTGTGCCTGAAGAATAAAGAAACGGATGACCATCGGGCCGAAGGGTTTGGACAGAAGCGGGTGATCACCACGGAAGAACTGCTCCAGGGTGATGAAGTTATTGTAACTCTTACCCATCTTCTTTCCGGCAATGGTGATCATGTTGTTATGCATCCAGTAATGGACGGTCTCATGACCGAGTGCGGCACAAGATTGCGCAATCTCTGCTTCGTGGTGAGGGAAGATCAAGTCCAGACCACCTCCGTGGATATCGAACCGCTCACCTAAGTATTTTGTACCCATCGTCGAGCACTCCATGTGCCAACCGGGGAATCCTTCTGACCACGGTGAAGGCCAATGCATGATATGCTCCGGAGCCGCTTTCTTCCAAAGGGCGAAGTCATAACTGTGCTTCTTCTCTTCCTGACCATCCAGTTCACGTGTCTCCGTCACGATATCGTTCAGATTGCGACCGGATAGTTTACCATACGGAAAATCTTTCGCATATTTTTCCACGTCCATATAGACGGATCCATTGGACACGTACGCATAACCCTTATCGAGAATCTTCTGCACAAACGCGATCTGCTCGATGATATGGCCTGAGGCATGCGGTTCGATGGAAGGCGGTAAGACATTCAGCGCCGCCATGTCCCGGTGGTAACGGTTGGTGTAATATTGCACCACCTCCATCGGTTCGAGTTGTTCGAGCCGTGCTTTCTTAGCAATCTTATCCTCACCTTCATCGGCATCGTGCTCCAGGTGACCCACATCGGTAATATTCCGCACGTAGCGCACCTTATACCCTAAGTACTGCAAGTATCGGTACAGCAGGTCAAACGTGATCGCCGGACGAGCATGCCCCAGATGGGCATCTCCATACACGGTAGGACCGCAGACATACATGCCTACGTGTCCATCGTGCAAGGGTTTGAATGTTTCCTTAAAACGAGTTAACGAATTATAAATCTCCAGCATTATAACAATGTTTTCGGATCTAAGTTGTTTTTCTCGATGTCTTTGAAGTAGTTGAACGTACCTACTTTCAGTTCTTCGCATGCTGCCTCATCGCAGACAATGATACCGTGCTGGTGCATCTGCAGCATCGAAACGGTCCACATATGACTGATCGGTTCCTCAATAGCATGTTGGAGGGCACGTGCTTTGTTGTGACCATTCACCATGATCAGCACCTCTTTGGCATCCATGACAGTACCGACACCTACGGTGAGCGCAGTCTTCGGCACTTTGTTCACATCGTTGTCGAAGAAACGGCTGTTAGCGATGATCGTGTCGGTGGTCAACTCTTTCTTACGGGTACGGCTGGTCAGCGACGAACCCGGTTCGTTAAATGCAATGTGACCGTCCGGTCCGATACCGCCTAAGAACAAATGAATACCACCGATATTCTTGATCTTCTCCTCGTAACGGGCGCATTCTGCTGCCAAGTCCGGTGCATTACCGTTCAAGATATTCACGTTCTCCTTGCGGATGTCGATATGGGAGAAGAAGTTATTCCACATGAAGCTGTGGTAACTCTCCGGATGGTCCTCTGCCAAATTGACGTACTCGTCCATATTGAAGGTAACCACATTACGGAAAGATACTTTTCCGGCTTTATTCAGCTTGATCAACTCTTTATACATACCTAACGGAGAACTTCCGGTCGGAAGACCCAGCACAAACGGCTTGCTCTCTTTCGGATCAAATTCATTGATTCGTTTTGCTACATAGTTCGCAGCCCACTGACTCAGCAGGTCATACGAAGGTTCAATAATTACTCGCATTCTATTTCTAATTTATGATTTCAAATTTATGATTTTTTCAATACAACTGCACTGCGTGCCGGCAGGTACATCTTCAACCATCCCTTGCCGTCTTTCGCGTAGAGTTCGTCGTGCTCTGTGAAATGGGCTACGGAATCGTCACTCAGACCAAAACCGGCAAACTCCTTGGCATCGGTGTTAAGCACCACTTCATATTTACCTTCCGGAACCAACATGCCGTAGTCGGTAAATGATTTCTGACCGTTCCAGTTGAAGATGAAGAGCAGGTCACCACGGGAGTATGCCACTATCTGGTCACCCTCGTTGTCCCACCATTTCATCACCCACGGCAGGTGTTTGCCCACATTATACTTCTTCTCCTCCGCCGTCGGAGTCTGGATAAGCAGGTGTTTCTTAAGCAGATGCACCATCTTCTCGTCGAAGCGGTTGAGGTCGGCGAAGAAATAATTCGGGTTATCCACCAGATCCCATTGACGACGGGCATATTTGTAACTCCATCCGTTGCCCTCGCGCGGGAAATCAATCCATTCCGGGTGACCGAACTCATTACCCATGAAGGTGAGGTATCCGCCATTGATGGTGGAAGCCGTCACAAGACGAATCATCTTATGCAGCGCGATGCCGCGATCCACCATATAGGTCGAATGTCCATGCTCGAAATGCCAGTACATGTCGGCATCCACAAGGCGGAAGATGATGGTTTTGTCGCCCACCAATGCCTGGTCATGGCTCTCGGCGTAGGAGATCGTCTTCTCGTCCTCGCGTCTGTTCGTCATCTCATAGAGGATATGTCCGGCTTTCCAGTCCTCGTCCTTCACTTCCTTGATATACTTGATCCAAAAATCAGGAATGCCCATAGCCAAACGGTAGTCAAAGCCCACGCCACCGTCATTTATGGCTGCCGCCAAACCGGGCATTCCCGACATCTCCTCAGCTATCGTGATGGCTTCAGGTTTCACTTCATGAATGACCTTATTGGCTAACGTCAGATACATGAGGGCATCACCGTCTTCGTTACCATTGAAGTACGAAGGATAGCCGTTGAAATCCTCGCCTAATCCATGGCTGCGGTAGATCATCGAAGTCACACCATCAAAGCGGAAACCGTCAAAATCATATTCGTCCAGCCAGAACTTGCAGTTACTCAGCAGGAAATGCAGCACTTCGTTCTTGCCGTAGTTAAAGCAGAGACTGTCCCAAGCCGGGTGTTCCCGACGTGCTCCATCATGGAAATACTGATACGGCGTACCGTCGAAGTTGCCCAGACCTTCTAACTCGTTCTTTACCGCATGGCTGTGTACGAGGTCCATAATCACATGTATACCTCTACCGTGCGCATCGTCGATCAGCGCTTTCAACTCATTCGGCGTTCCGAAACGGGAAGAAGCCGCAAAGAAATTGGACACATGGTAACCGAAGGAACCGTAGTACGGGTGTTCCTGAATCGCCATAATCTGGATGCAGTTGTACCCCAGTTTATCGATACGCGGCAGTACATCCCGACGGAACTCTTCGTACGAACTTACTTTCTCTTCTGCCGAAGACATGCCGATATGGCACTCGTAGATGTAGAGGGCACCTTTCTCTTTGAGGCGTTTGCCTTTATGTTTCCAAGCAAACTCGGGTTCATTCCATACTTGGGCAGAGAAGATTTTGGTCTGGTCATCCTGTACCACACGACGTACGTAAGAAGGGATACGTTCTCCGTAACCGCCATTCCATTCCACGAGCAATTTATAGAGTTGTCCGTGTTGGAGTGCTTCTTCCGGCAGTTTGGCTTCCCAAACACCATTACCAACCGGTTGCAGACGGTATTTCTCGTCCTTCTGCCAGTTGTTCATATCGCCTTTGATATAGATCGCCGTTGCGTTCGGTGCCCACTCACGCAGTACCCAATACCCCTTTGTACTTTGTACTTTGTCACTTTGTCCTTTGACATGGTGCAGACCGAAATAGAGATATCCGCTTGCCCAGTCGGCTAACGACTTACCGCCGGTGAGCTCTTGTTCTTTGCGAACCGCATAATCCGCACGTGCCTTCAAGGCACCTTCGTACGGTTGCAGATACGGATCACGCTCAACGATCTTCAGGTGTTTTTCTTTCTTCATAGTATTTGCAATTTTTCGGGATACCGGAATAACGGGATACCGGTATACCGACGGGTTAATTATTTACTCTTGCCTTAACAATTAACTTCCGGTACTCTTTACCGGGAGCGATACCCGGTTGGTGTGCATCCGACGGGAAGAAGACGGCAAAATGACCGGCAGGAACGACAAAACGAGCTGTTGCCTTATCTCCGTAGAACTCCACATCTTTTCCTTCGTCATACTCTTGCGTCACTTCCTGACAATCCACCTGCGCCTTCCAACCCATCTCTTCATCGTCGCCCAGCGGAATCTGGATATCCAGATAGTCCTTGTGCGCCTCCATGCGGCACTTGGATTCTTCCTTACCTTTGAAGTCCAAGATGTTCACAAACAGATCTTTTCCATCCAGATAGATCTTACATGCCGGCATCTCTTCCAGGTCATTGTCATTGTAAAACTTCATGAATTCCTTCAGTCCCGGTACGCTGTCATAGTACCAGTCTGCATTCTCTAATTTGTCGAGTATCATATCGTTGATTTTTTAGTTTTGCACATTTTGCGTGCAAAATTACTACAAATATTTGAAATACACAAGGATTTAACGATAAAAATTAAATTTATTTAAATTTTTAGCGGGAAATCGTTGTTATTTGCACG
>CAMIZK010000059.1 GCA_946403315.1 uncultured Bacteroidales bacterium
TCGGGTGTTTGATCTTCTTGGTCCAGCTGAGGTCGCTGATGTGGATGAGTCCGTCCACGCCTTCCTCGATCTCTACGAAGACACCGAAGTTGGTGAAGTTACGAACCTTAGCCCAGTGGCGAGTGCCGACTGCGTACTTGGTCTCCACGTTAGCCCACGGATCCGCCTTAAGTTGCTTGATACCGAGGGACATCTTACGCTCAGCGCGGTCGAGTGTCAGGATGACAGCATCTACCTCGTCGCCGACTTTCAGGAAGTCATTAGCAGAACGGAGGTGCTGGCTCCAGCTCATCTCGGATACGTGAACGAGACCTTCTACGCCTTCTGCGATCTCCACGAATGCGCCGTAATCAGCCATAACGACAACCTTACCGTGTACCTTGTCGCCAACCTTGAGGTTCGGATCAAGTGCATCCCACGGGTGCGGAGTCAACTGCTTGAGACCGAGAGCGATACGTTTCTTCTCCTCATCGAAGTCGAGGATAACGACGTTGATCTTCTGGTCGAGTTGCAGGAGCTCGTGCGGGTCGTTAACGCGTCCCCAGCTGAGGTCGGTGATGTGGATAAGACCATCCACGCCTCCGAGGTCGATGAAGACACCGTAGTTGGTGATGTTCTTAACCGTACCTTCGAGTACCTGACCCTTCTCGAGTTTGCCGACGATCTCAGCCTTTTGAGCCTCGAGTTCAGCCTCGATGAGTGCTTTGTGGGAAACAACGACGTTGCGGAATTCCGGATTGAGTTTGACGATCTTGAACTCCATCGTCTTGCCGACGAGGATGTCATAGTCGCGAACCGGCTTCACGTCGATCTGGCTACCCGGGAGGAATGCTTCCATACCGAGAACGTCCACGATCATGCCGCCTTTCGAACGCCATTTGATGTAACCGGTAACGATCTCACCTGCGTTGTAAGCCTCGTTAACGCGGTCCCAAGCGCGAGCGGTGCGTGCCTCATTGTGCGAGAGCACGAGCTGACCTTTCTTGTCCTCCTGGCTCTTGATGTAGACTTCTACTTTGTCGCCTACTTTGAGCTCGGGGTTGTAACGGAACTCAGAAGCCGGAACGATACCGTCCGACTTGTAGCCTACGTTAACAACGACTTCGCGTTTGTTGATACTGATGACGGTACCCTCAACGACTTCGTTGTCCTTGATGGCGCTCAGGGTGTCATTATACTTTTGGATTTCTTCTTCGTTTTTTGTGCCTTGCTGTTGTGCTTCATAGGCATCCCAGTCGAAGTTCTGGAGAGAAAGATTTTCTGCCATTGAGAAAATTTTGTGGGACCAAAATTTTCTGAGCTTTCAGCTATCAGCCGTCAGCATTCAGATCCTTTCGGATTCCCGTTAAAGGGTTAAACATGTTAGCCTTTTTCGCGCTCACTCTCCTCGTACGTGTACCAAAACTCTGTTTTAGTAGTAAGTACTCGGAGGTGCTCGCTCTCCCCAAAAATTACAAATTTCCGGGGGCCCCATAACTAATTTGGGCGAAAAAGCGTGCAAAGGTACACTTTTTTTTGGATATATGCAAATTTTTTTAAATAAAAATGAAAAAAATCAAATATTTGTAATTCGCAGTATCCTGCAAATACCCATCTTTTGCCACAAAAACTTAAATTATGCAAGCATAATTCATTTTTTTTGCCAAAATCTTGCATATTTGATTATTTTGTAGTAACTTTGTGCCGAATTTTGAAAAATGTTAAATAAAGATACGATTATGGCAGCTTACAAATGGACTTTAAAGAAGATGGGCGGTGCTACCCGGGTATGTATTCAGTCGGGTGAGGATATCCGTCATTTACGTGAGTTAGACAAGAAGCAATGGACGGTGATGTCCTGTCCGGTGGAGGGTCTGGAGATCGACAGTACGTCGCTGAAGTTGATGGATGTCGATGGTGACGGTAAGTTGAGGATGGACGAGGTGATCGCAACCGCTGAATGGTTATGCGCAAACCTCAAGAACCCGGACACGCTGTTGGAGCAGAAAGATTCGCTGGATGTGAATAACATCGCAGACGAATCGATAAAGAAAGTGGCTATCAGCCTTCAGCCGTCAGTTATCAGCTTGGCAGATGTGGAGGCAGCGATTGCAGCGGTGAAAGTGGAAGAGAAACCGATTCCGGCGGCACCGTTAGAGGCAGATGTGATTGCGGCCTATAAGGAGAAGAGTGCCGATTATGCAGCGTATTTCGAGCAGGAGAAGTTGCAGAAATTAGGTCTGGCGTTTATTGCTGAGGATGCCGCTAAACCGGGAATGAGTGAGAAGGATTTTCTGGCGATGGGCGATCAGATTTCCCGTTGGGAATCTGAAGTTGAAAGTTTAAAGTTGAAAGTTGAAAGTGAACTCGCGGCGGCTACGGCGGAGTTTATGCCGTTGCGCAAATTGCTCTTGCTGCACCGGGATTTCTACCGTCTGTTAAAGAACTTCGTGAACCTGCAGGTATTCTATGATTATGAGCCGGAGGATAAGGAGGGGGCATCCTTCCAGGCAGGTACCTTATATATCGACCAGCGTGCATGCCATTTGTGCGTACGTGTGAACGATCTGCCGAAACACGATAGCCAGGCACCGTTGAGCGGTATCTACCTGCTGTACTGCAACTGCGAGAACAAGAAGACGGGTAAGACGCTGCAGATCGTAGCCTCGGTGACGCAGGGCGATATCAAGAACCTGAGTGTAGGCAAGAACGGTGTGTTCTACGACAACGATGGTTTGGATTATGATGCCACGGTGTTTAAGATCATCGAGAACCCGATCTCGATCCTGCAGGCGTTCTGGACACCGTATCGCCGTCTGAGCAAATGGATAGAGGACAAGATCAATAAATCCGCTGCCGAGAAAGACGCGAAGATGATGGACGATATGACGGCTAAAGGCGACGGGTTAATGGCGAATGGCGAAGGAGAAAAGAAACCGGCATTTGACATCGCTAAGTTTGCCGGTATCTTTGCTGCCATCGGTATGGCATTAGGTATGTTAGCTTCAGCCTTGGTAGGTGTTATCAACGGTTTGATCGGTCTGCCTTGGTGGGCATATATCGCTATCTTCGTAGGTATCATATTGTTGATCAGCGGACCGAGTATGGTGATGGCTTACCTCAAGTTACGCCGTCGTAACTTAGCACCGGTACTGAATGCCAACGGTTGGGCAGTCAATGCGGACGCGAAGATCTCGATTAAGTTTGGTAGAGTTTTAACTGAAAAAGTGAACTTTATTCAGATATAATATTATAATCGCATATGCTGCTCTTCAGGGTATCGGCCCCATGCCTACGTATTTTGAGGCACCCCTTCCTCAAAATATGCCCCTTCAGAGCACATATGCTCGCTGATTTAGAAAATGAAGATTGAAAAGATTTTTGTATTAGGTCTGTTGATGAGCTTCAGCGTGTGGGCTGTGGCAGATAATGTGTTTACGGAGGATCTGGAGATTGAGCAGGACAGTGTGGCGAGTGATAATGCCGGTGACGAGTTGGAAGACTTGGACGATCTGGACGTACGCGGTTCGGAATTGCCGGAGTGTTTGGCAGGACTGTTTGCGCACGACACCTTGATATTAGGTTGCGACTTGGCTTTGCTGCCGAGTAAGATCGTGGTAAGGACAAAAGACGGCGACGTGGTGTATAAGTTAGCACCGCAGTTCATGTTAGGTGACACGACGCTGCTGACGCATCACCCTGCGGACAGTGCGTACCATAATATATGGACGAATGCGCGTGTCAATCCGTATGACAAGCTGTTTGACCAGTTGAAAGAGGACGTGCATATCTCGATGGCCGGATTCCGTTTACCGCATCCGGGTTACGTGACCAGTCCGTACGGTATGCGTAAGTACAGGATGCATAAGGGAACGGATATCAAGGTGCAGATCGGTGACTCGATCCGGAGTGCCTGGGACGGTCAGGTGCGTATCGTCGGATGGGATCCTCACGGTTACGGGTACTACGTAGTAGTACGTCATACGAATGGTCTGGAAACGATCTATGGTCACTTAAGCAGTCCGTTGGTAGATGAATACCAGTTGGTGTACGCCGGTGAGGTGTTAGGTCTGGGCGGTAATACCGGCCGTTCGACGGGCAGTCACCTGCACTGGGAGATCCGTTATTTAGGTGAAGCCATGAACCCGGCGAGCTTTGTGGATTTCAGTACCGGTCAGTTAAAGAACAAAGACGAGTACGTGATCGGCATCAAGGCCATGAAGCAGAAGAAAGCCGAGCAGGCAGCGATGCAGTATTACAAAGTGAAACAGGGTGATACGCTGAGTGGCATTGCTAAGAAATACCGCACGAGTGTGAAGCGGCTCTGCCAGTTAAATAAAATCAAAGAGACGACTATCCTGCAGATTGGCAGAAAACTGAGAGTGAAATAAAGGCTAATGGCGAATGGCTAAAGGCTAAAGTTAATTATAAAACTTATGAAACTACGAACTTTGTTATTGGGCCTGCTGGCGATAGCCGGTGTAGGCATGATGGAGGCGAAGGTGGTGAAGATCACCATCCCGTTGGTAATGCCCCAGTATGCTGATCAGGCGACGGACGAAGGATGGGTAGAAGCATGGGTCGAATGGACGTTGCCGAGTGGTGTACAGATGGCGGTGAATGAATGGAATCCAAAGACAGGTCAGGCACGCACGAACTGCAAGAGCGGTTGCTGGGGCTCGAATTTTGAGCTGTTCAACCGCACGGCGATTCCGGGTGCCATCACCCGTATCATGATGACCGTCACGTCGGGTGAGTTAAATCCGAAGGAGGTGGAACTCGGTGTGCTGAGCGGTTCTTTTCCGGTGTATGACTATGATCACAAGGCAACGGTGATACCGGGTGCGGTGCTGTGGGATTTCAACAAGGACGAGAAACTGGATAAGTTCCGTATTGAGTTAAAACCGTATGCGGAGAACGAGAGCAAGGTGGTTATACCGGCGGTGGTCGTTTTCTTCGACGACGGCAAGAAAAAAGACTATGACGGAAGGAAACCCGGCGAGGAGCAGAAACCGCAAGTGACCGATCCGAGTAAACCGATTACGCCGGTGGACAGTTTAGGCGGCGGTGATCCGGGTATCATTGATCCACCGACACCGGTGAAGCCGGGTAATGGCGGTGATCAGCGGCAAGGTGGTCAACCGACTAAGGTCGATCCGACGCAACCGGGAAATCAGCCGGGAGATCAACCGGGCAAACAACCGGGTAAAGGTAAGGACGACGGACAGAAACCGCAGCAGCCGGGCAAACAGGAATGGCCGAAGGTGGTGGACAAGGATAAGGTGGCACCTCCGGGAACACGGGATGCATGTAAGAAGAACCTGTTGGAATACCTGACGGAAGCGGAGTTGAAACCTCTGTATGACGTTTGGGGCGAAGAGTGCGGTGACGCGGCACGAGACTGGATGAAGGAGATTCCGGCCATTCAGAAGAACACCTCGGCGGAGTGCCAGGCGGCATTGAAGGCGCTGACGTACGACGATTATATGCAGTTCTGCCACGGATTCTTGGAGACGATCCTGTTGCTGGCCCATGACTTCTGCCAGATTGTGAACGACCAGTATAATACGACGGACGAGGAGTTTTTGAACACGGTGATGCCGGAACTGATTGTGTTAGGACCGGAGTTAGCACGTCTGTACATGATCAAGGATCCTCAGATGCCGAAGAAGATGAAGACGTACGTGGATGAGAACGTGAAGTTCTACCAGGTGCTGGTGAAATATAAATTAGGCAAGTACGTGTTCAATTAACCTTACTCGTGGTGGTAAGGTTCATTGCGAAGAATGGTCATCGCGCGGTAGATCTGCTCGATGGCCATTAATCGTATCATCTGGTGGGAAAAAGTCATCTTGGAGAAGGATATTTTTCCATTCGCACGGGCATAGACGGCAGGCGAGAAACCATAGGGACCGCCGATGACGAGCACGAGGTCACGACCGGAAGACATCTTACGCTGCAGGAAATCAGCGAACTCAATGGAGCGGTACTGCGTACCGTGTTCATCGAGCAGGAGCACGTCCATGGCAGGCGTGAGAAAACGGAGGATGGCTTCGCCTTCAGCAGTCTTGATCTGGTCTTCCGTGAGCGACTTGGCGTTCTTGAGATCGGGTAGGGTGACGATCTCAAACGGCACATAATGGATGAGCCGTTGCCGATAGTCGTCAATAAGGGAGATGAGGCGGTTATCGACCGTCTTACCAGTTATTAAGAATATTATCTTCATCGGTAAAATACGCTTCAAAATCATCGCCGGTCCAGACGTACCGATAGACGGACAGACTATCCATCTTACCGTCGCAGCCTGCGATGGCGGTGTAATAGGTGGCACCTTCTTCGAAGATGACATGACCGTCACCGAGGAAGGAGTTATCGATGGCGTTGACACCAAAACGGATATTCTCTTCCAGCAACTCCTTATTCTCCGCTATGTCGCTGATCAGTTCGTAGAGCCGTTCGTAAGGCGTTTGACCATAGGTATCAGTCACAAAAGCGCTGTCGCAGGTCGCGGCAATATAGGGATAGTAATCGACGATGGAACCGAGGCTGTCTACGGGGTAGATATAATCCCAGTACCCTTTGACGCGGTATTCGAAGTCCACATCGATGGTGCTGTACGGCGCGGTATGGACCGTGGTGAGGTACAGTTTGCCGACAGGAGCCATCGTGGACGGGTTGACGACGAAGGCATAGATCCAGTAGTCGGTGTCGGCTTCGAGCAGCGTGAAGACATGGTTGACATTCCCGTACTGGAGAGCATGGCTCGAGAAAGGCGCGATGTTAAACTCTCCATTCAGCAGCTGCTCATGGCGCCATGCGAGGTATTCGACGTTCGCCGAGTCAAGCGCCAGCATCATGAACTGCTTCTGGTAACTCATGGGATCGACATCTTTGACCACGGGTTCGCAGGAGATGAGGTAATAGGCCTCTTTGTTGGTCTTGAACTCACAACGGATAAAAGCAGCCGAGACGGTCTGGACGTTGATGGTGATATCTACGTCGGAGGTTTCCCATTTGGCTTCGGGATCGCAGGAGGGAAGAAGGAATAAGGACAAAGGAATAAGGACTAATAGGATTAGTCTGTATGTATACCGTCTTTTGTCTTTTAGCGCAGCGGTCTTTATTCTTTTAGCGTAGCTGTCTTTATTGCTCATAGATGCTCCTTTCTTCTTCTTCCTGGATGAGGAGGGCTTGGACGGAATAGATGAAACGCAGGCAGGTCTTGGTATGCGTGCCGTAATGACCGAAGTTATAGGTGATATTGGCCTTTCTCCATTTGGATTTGGCGTTGGACGCGTTGGCATAAGGCACGGTCTCATCGTCCATGGAGTGGAGGATATAGACCGAGGCTTCCGGAGACCAGTTCTGCGCGACGATGGAGTTAGTGGTCATGGCTTTGTACAGTTCAGCCACTTTATTGGATTTCTGGTCCATGGCTTCTTCGGTCAGAATTTTATGGGTGACCTTGGTGCCGATGAAGGAGTTAATCTGGGCTGAGGAGTATAGTTTGCTGTTGATCCATGCATCCATCTTTTCGCAGAGCCACGGTTGCATCATGTCGCTGAGTTCCATGTTGAGGTTATTGCCTTTGATCATACCTTGGAGTACGAGTGGTACAGCGACCGGATAGCTGGCGGTGTCGGTGTTGACGAAGCGTTCGTAGGTTGCTTTGACGTCATAGGGACCGCCTCCGGCAAAGACGCGGTGGATATTCACATGCCGAGTCGAATCATCGGAATCCTGTTCGGACTCAATGAGTTGCTCGACCGCCATGGTGTTGGCTCCACCTTGACTGTATCCCATGAGGTAGATATCGTCGTATTCGGGTGCACGATCGACCGCTTTGAGCCATTCACGCACGGCGAGGTACATATCGAAGACCTGGCGCGCCGTTGTCTCCATGACGAGGTAAGGGTGGATTTCGTTGGCCGTGACACCGTAACCTTGGTAATCCGGAATGACGAGACCGTAACCGAGTTTGACGAGCACTCCTTCCAGCGAGAAGCAGTTGGATGGTGCTTCGGCATTGGAGCAGACGGTGTAATGGCTGACGAGAATCATTCGTTTGGGTTTGCTGTCACGGGGTAACATCACCTTTCCGGAAAGCGTGATCGTGTCCCAGTTATGATCGATACTTTTGTACGTTCCAACGATCTCGATGATATGGTTCTGGTTTCCGAATTTGAGCAGTTGCTGCACGATGGCGGTGCCGGTGACGCTGCTGGTCTTGAAGGGACCCGGATCGCCGGAATCATCGGAATCATCGGAGGATTCTTCCGATTCGTCGGACCATTCGCAGACCGGTGTTCCGTCCGGCAGGTAACAAGCGTACGGCAGACCCTGACTGAGATCTGTCTCGTGGGTACCGATGACCTGGAACTTCGTGGCTTTGGCACCTTCCAGATCCAGGAAGTCCATGGTCATATCCTTACGGATCTGGCAACTGAAGAACGATATTGCTAACAGCAATATCATTGGATATTGGATATTTGATATTGGATATTTCATTAGAATCGTGCTCCTATGCTGACATTAATCATTCGTGAAGAAAGGAGGAAGAT
>CAMIZK010000060.1 GCA_946403315.1 uncultured Bacteroidales bacterium
TGCGGAAAATCGACGATCGCCAAGGCGCTGGCGAAATACGCCGGTTACACGTACGTAGATACGGGCGCGATGTACAGGGCAATTGGTTTGTATACCTTGCGGAAAGGGTTACAGGTTACGGGTGACGGGTTACGGGCCGAAGAGGTCATTGCTTTGTTACCACAAGTACAGGTAGGATTTGTGCAGGTGGATGGTGCGCAACACGTGACGCTGAACGGTGAGGATGTGGAGAGTCAGATCCGTACCCTCGAAGTCGGAAACCGTGCCAGTCAGATCTCGCAGATCAAGGAAGTAAGGGCGTTTTTGGTAGCACAACAGCAGAAGATGGGTGAAGCAAAGGGTATCGTGATGGATGGCCGGGATATCGGTACGGTGGTATTCCCGAAGGCGGAGTTGAAGTTGTTCCTGACGGCGACACCGGAAGTAAGAGCGCAGAGACGGTATGATGAGTTGGTAGATAAGGGTGAGAGACCGGATTTTGCGGAAGTGTTAGCGGACGTGAATGACCGGGATTACCGCGATACACACCGGGCAGAGAGTCCGTTGCGGCAAGCAGAAGATGCGATTGTGGTGGATAACAGTAATATGACGCGGGAGGAACAGATGAACGTGATTTACGGGCTTTTTGACAAAGCCGTAGAGAGTTGAAAGTTGAAAGTTGAAAGTTGAGAGAAGTTGAAAGTTGAAAGTTGAAAGTTGAGAGTTGAAAGTTGAGAGTTACTATAGATGCACATAGTGGTTTTTGCTTTGGTGTGACGAGGGCGATCAAGGCAGCGGAAAGCGAACTGGAGAAAGGTTCGCTTTACTGCTTGGGCGACATCGTGCATAACGGTCAGGAAGTGGCGCGGCTGGAGATGAAAGGTCTGGCGACGATCGACTATGATGACCTGCGCACCCTACCCTCCCATTCGAGGGTGCTGTTGCGAGCGCACGGTGAACCGCCGAGCACCTACTGGATTGCGAAACAAAGAGGGATTGAGGTGATTGATGCGACCTGTCCGGTGGTGAAGAAACTGCAAGACCGTATCCGGGCGTGCTATGAGCAGCATAAGAACGACGAGGCCGTTCCGCCGCAGATCGTGATCTATGGCAAACCGGGTCATGCGGAGGTGATTGGTCTGCAGGGTCAGACGAAAAACACGGCGATTGTGATCGAGAACGAGGCGCAGTTGGACAAACTCGATTTCGGAAGAGCGATTTATCTGTTTTCGCAGACGACGAAATCCGTTGAGGGTTTTCAGGGATTGGTGGAGAAGATTTCGTCATTACGTCATGACGTCATGTCGTCATGTACTTTCGAGTACCACGACACGATATGCAGGAGTGTGGCGAATCGAGTGAAGGAGTTGCAGGATTTTGCGCGGGCGAATGATATCGTGCTGTTCGTCGGCGGTACAAAGAGCAGCAATGCGAAAGTGCTGTATCAGCATTGCAAGGAGGCGAACGAAAGGACATATTTCGTCTCGTCTGCCGACGAGATTGATGATTTCAAATTTCAAATTTCAAATTTATCAAACACAAATCCCGACTTGAAGGTCGGGATCTGTGGTGCGACAAGTACGCCGCTATGGTTAATGGAAGCCTGTCGAGAAAAGCTAATAGCCAATAGCTAAAAGCCAATAGCCGAAACTCATCTCACAGAGGTGAGTTTCTTAATTTTCTCATTCAGTTTATTGCACTTCATGAGGTCTTCGAGGCTGAGGTGCATTCTATAGTTCCAGAAATGGCGCGGATTAGCCGGTACGTTGATACGGTCAGCGAACTGGTCTTTGATACGTACGTCACCATCGATAGCGAGCCAGTCTTGCAGCGGCAGGATCGTCCACATCGCCGGGCTGTACATATGCTGGTTGATGATGAACTCAGCGATCTCCGGTGTCATCTCTTGCGGAGCGTCACCCCACCAACCCATCTGTTCGTTATAGAAACGCTGGGTAACGGCACGGTCCTCTTCCCACCAAGCACGGAGCGGGTTCATGTCGTGGGTCCCGGTGGTGCAAACGGACTGATACGGTGCGTCAGCCGGGTGGGCAAATTTCACCGTCGGGTCTTTCGGCATACGTTGTATCTCAAGACTGAGGATCTGGAGTTCATGCATGACGTCCGGTACGCAAGCCGGCACCATACCGAGGTCTTCACCGCAGCAGAGCATATGGGTAGCACCGATGAGTGTCGGCAGTTTGCGCATCGCCGAGTCACGCCAGAACTGGGTATGACGACGGAAGAAATAGTCGTTATAGATACGCATGAGTACCTCTTTCTGATCGGAGTAGAGCTCGTTGAAGGAGTGGCTCTGATAGATGGAGATACGCGGATGTAGCCATCCGGGACGACGCTGGTCTTCGACGAAGAGCACTTCGCAATGGAGGTAGATCAGTCCGTTGCAGATGTTATGTACCGCTTCGGCAGAGAGACCGGATGCTTTGAGTTGTTTCTCATCGCCGAGGAGCCGGTCAGCCCATTCCTGCACTTTCGCCTGGGTGTCAAACTCGGGTTTGAACCAATAGACATACCCGTCACGGGTGTTGAGGGCGTTGTTCTTCGCCCATTCGGTATCGAAACCAAGCACGTCGCCGAGGAAGTTCGAACGGATATACGGCTTGGTCATACGGTCCCAATCGAGGCAAACGCCTTGTGCGCAGAGGTCATCGAAGGAGTACGGGAGAGCGGGAACGAAATGGCCGCAGAGTCCCCAAACATCCTGTTTGCGCATCTGCCAGATACGGAAGAAACCGAGGATGTGATCTATACGGTAGGCATCGAAATAATCCTGCATCTTACGGAAACGCGCTTTCCACCATCCGAAACCGTCTTTTGCCATCTCGTCCCAGTTGTAGGTCGGGAATCCCCAGTTCTGACCGCTGATAGAGAAGTCATCGGGCGGTGCGCCTGCGGAAGCATCGAGATTGAAGAGGGACGGATAGACCGCTGCATCGACAGAGTCCGGACTGATACCGATAGGTATATCACCCTTCATGGCTACACCGATCGAGTGCGCATAAGCGACCGCATCAGCGAGCTGTTTGTCGGCATGGAACTGGAGGAACTTATAGAAGTCCTTGGGTTGCTTGTCCCGTTTGGAAAGGAAAGCCGCATAGGGTTCGAGCCATTCGGCGTTCTTGGCTTCGAAAGCCTTGTATTCTTCAGAACTGAAGAGAGCGTCTTTGTCCTGTTTGTAGAGGGCTTTAAAGAACACCATCTTGGCGTCGTAGACATTCTGATAGTCGGCAAAAGTGAGGGCGTTGAGTTCCGCTTTCTTTGCCTCGTATTTCTTGAGTTGCGCAGGCGTCAGACGACCCATCTTCTCGATATTGATGTATATCGGATGGAGGGCGAAGACAGACACCGCGTTATACGGATAGGAGTCGAGGTTGTTATGACGGAGGGTGGTATCGTTGATCGGAAGCGTCTGGATCATCTTCTGACCGGTGGACGCTGCCCAATCGGCCATTTTCTTGAGATCCTGGAACTCACCGATACCGAAACCTTCGGCGGAACGGAGGGAGAAGACCGGCACAGCAACACCGGCACCTTTCCAACGCGGTTGGGTGCGACGGAAGGCACGGTCGTTCTGCATGATGACTTGTGCTTTACCGATGCCCCATATTTGGCGGTTCTCCCCCCATTCGGTATCCACAACGGCACCGGACTTGAGGTCATAGATGACATATTTATATTCAACGATATCCTGTCCTTTCACTTCGATATCTGCACGCCAGATCGGGAAATCCGCATCGTTCATGACGAGTTTGTCGTCTGCGTTCCAGTTGCCCAATGCATCGCAGTTTCCGATGATAGCGACACCTTGTGTCGGCAGGATCTGCGGCAGGTCGATCGAGAAACGGATATTGCCTTTGGCAGCCTTTGCCTTCATGGGTTTATGGCGCAAGAAGAGGGACTTAAGGAAGGCCGTAGTATAGAACGAATCCTCGTAGGTGCTGACTTGCCAAGCATCGCGAACGATGAGGTTTTTGTCAGCGGCTTTGAGCGTCAAGTGACGGGGTTCACCGGCTTCGTAGATGTACTGTCCTTCGCCGACGCGGATCGCGTATTTGTACTGAATACTTCCTGCGAAATCGCTGATAGGTACGTTAACTGACCAGAAATCGGTTCCTTGGCAGTTCAGCACCAACGGCGATTTCTCGGTCCACCCCAAGATCGATTCCTGCGTCTCGATCACGCAGAGAGACTGGCCATACTCGGCACGATAATGAATTTGAAAATTAATGTTCATGGTTATTTTATTTACGATTTAGTCATTTACGATTTACGATTTATTGAGCCATTTAGCCATTAAATCATTTCGGGCACAAAGTTACTACTTTTTTTTGATTTATGCAAATTATTTTGCATTTTTACGTAAAAAAGGCCAAACGAGGCAGGGAATAAGGGTGTTTATCGCCCAAAGGAGTACTCCGGCAAGTGCGGCATTGACCGAACCGAAGAGTACGATTGCCCAGGCACCACGTACCCCGGCCTCAGCGATGGGGACGTTGGGCGTGATGGTGACGAGGAGGTAGTAGACGGGTAAAAGGTGAAAGGTGAAAAGTGAAAGGTGAAAGGCTCCCAGCGCGTAGAGCACGAGCGCGAGCTGGACGCACCAGCAGGCGAGGCGAACAAAACTCTGGGCGGTAGAGAGGAGGATGAGCCGATGAGAGACGTCAGCCCAGCGGCGTAAGAGTCGAGGCGCGAAGATGAGGGCAAGGATAAGGAGAAGCAAGAGGGCACCGACGAGGAGATAATAACTTCCGCTAACTAGGGACTCTAGGTGTCTTAGGAGTCCTAGGATCCCTAGACTACCTAGGCCGGCTATCACAATCGCGGCGGTCATGGTTGCAGAGCCTACGGCTCCCATGGAGAGCACTTTTCCCCACTCACTCTCCTCCATGAGTAGTCCTCTGGCGGGATATTCGCCGAGGCGCCACGGGGTGATCAGACCGGCTAATTTGGAGTAATAGACCTGATAATGGGCATCACGCCAGGACATCGGGATGAGGGTGCGCCATTTCCATGCTTCGAGGAACATGTTTACCGGCATAAGGAGCAGACAGAGGAGCAAGGCAGACCATTGTTTGACACCCATCGCACGAAGCGATTCGCCGAGCGAGGCATAGTCATCGTACGTGACGAGTTTATAGATCAGAAAAGCACACCCGATAAGGGCGATAGTCCATTCGACGATATGATAAGCGGTGCGTTTGGTCATAATTTTGCGCAAAGGTACAAAAAAATTTTGATATATGCAAAAAAAGTAGTATTTTTGTCCCGTGAAACGAATTTTTCCGGTCATAGGATGTTTATTGAGCACATTACTATTATCAGCTCAGACGCTGGATGATGTCATTTTGGACATCTATAATGCGGTGACGGAGATCGGAGAAGCGGATTTCGAAGAGATTCAGACGGACTTGTATGCGATTCATGCGAATCCGATTGATTTGAACAACACGACTGAAGAGGAGTTGAGTCAACTCTATTTTCTTTCTCCCAAGCAGATAGACGATATCCTGTTGTACGCAGACAAACATGCGTTTGAGAGTTTGTACGAGTTACGGTTGATTGCCAGTTTGTCAGACTTCGAGATTCGGGATTTGCTGCCTTTTGTGCGCGTGAGCGAGCGTGCACAAGAGAATAATATGTACGCGCGTGAGGTTTTTGAGCATGCCAATCATGAGTTGATTGCGCGTGTGGATGCACGGAATATAGAGGGTTTTGAAGGCACGGATCCTATGTACGTGCAGACGCGATATCGGTTTGACTACAAGCGGAGGGTGGTTTTCGGAGCACAGTTGAGACGACCGGCAGGGGGTATGGCGCAGGATCTGCAATACGGGGCATATTTACAACTGAACGATATCGGGCATCTGCATACCTTGGTAGCCGGTAATTTTCAGGCAAGTTTTGGTCAAGGATTGGTTTTCGCCCAACCTTTTCATGCGGGTAAATCGATGTATGTAGCCTCAGCAGGTCAGCAGCGGAACGGGTTACGGTATTACTCATCGGTGGACGGTAATGGTTTGCATGGAGCGGGTGGTACATTCCGATGGAATTGGGGGAAAGCGACGCGACTGGATGTGAGTGCGTTGTACTCGATGCGACGAGCAAATGACAGCACCTGGCATCATCTGGCAGGCGCCAATCTGACGGTAAGGCACAAGCAGTTGGAGGTGCAGTTAACGGCAGCAGAGAATATATGGTCCGACAGTATCCGGCCGTATAATAATGCGGCGTATAATGCGCATTATTTCAGGGGAAGACAGCAGGCAGTGATAGGTGCGTCTGCGCGGTATAATCACGGTTGGTTTGACGCTTTTGCGGAAGTGGCAACAAGTCAGAATCAGCAGTGGGGTGTGGGGGTGTTAGCAGGAAGTCGTTTTTACCCGACGGAAGGGGTGAGTCTGATTGCCTTGTACCGGTACTATTCGCCGTGGTTCGACAATGCATTAGGGTACGGTTTTTCCGAGACCTCGAGGATCAACGACGAAAACGGAGGCTATGTGGGTTTTGACATCACGCGATTGAAAAATTGGCGTTTCAGCGGATACGGGGATGTGTTTTATTTCAGCGGTGTGAAGTACGGTATTCCTGAGGCAGGAACCATCGGGTATGATGTGCTTTTTGAAACGGAATTTCAAAAAACGGTTAGAGGTGATCGGTTAGCGGTTAGCGGTAGGTTACGGGCACGAAAAAAAGGGGATGTGTCCACCTATTCCGGTCGAATGCAGTTCGACTGGGAACGGGGACCGTGGAGTTTACGAACCACAGCGGATGCGAATTATGTAAACAGTTACGGAGTAAGTGTAGCGCAGGATGTGGCGTATAACTTTCAACGTGTACCGTTGAGTTTGCGGGGACGGTTACAGTTTTTTGATGCGCGTGAATGGGCGAACCGGATCTATCTGTACGAGCACGATGTTCTCTACTCTTTTTCGATCCCGGCGAGTTACGGTTTAGGCGGACGGGGTTACGTGTGTCTGAAATGGCAGATCATAGATCAATTGGCATTGTATTTTCGGGTAAGTGAAACAATCTATGAGAAGGGTTGGGCGACCAGTCATAAACGTTCAATAACACGTACAGATTTACACATTTTACTGCGTGCAAAGCTGTAATATGCTAAATTTTGTGCAAATTTGCTGAAAAATGCAAAATTCTCTTGCACGAATCATTTTTTTTTTGTAACTTTGCACGACTTTTTATGGGTCTAATAATTAACCGGGTACAAACGGTACCCACAATTGATGTAAAATAGATGAATATTGTAACGAAAGAGATTGCTCTCCCCGATGGACGAGTGATCAAACTGGAGACGGGCAAGTTGGCGAAACAAGCGGATGGAGCTGTGATGGCGACGCTGGGTAACACGATGATTTTAGCCACTGTCTGCTCCGCCAAAGATGCGGTTCCCGGCACCGATTTTATGCCGTTAACCGTAGAGTACAAAGAGAAATTTGCGTCAGCAGGACGTTTTCCGGGTGGATTCACCCGCCGCGAAGGCAAGGCATCGGACTATGAGATTCTGATTGCACGTCTGATCGACCGCGCCCTTCGTCCCCTCTTCCCTTCTAACTATCACGCAGAGACGTTTGTAAACGTAACCATGTATTCGGCTGACGGTATCGACATGCCGGAGAGCATTGCCGGTTTGGCTGCAGGTGCGGCTTTGGCTTGTTCGGATATCCCGTTTGAGGGTCCGGTGAGCGAAGTACGTGTAGCACGTGTGGACGGTAAGATGGTGATCAACCCGACGTTTGAGCAATGCGAACACGCAGACCTCGAGCTGATGGTAGCTGCTACGTATGACAACATCATGATGGTGGAAGGCGAGATGAAAGAGGTGCCGGAAGCAGTGATGTTAGAGGCTATCAAGGCGGCACACGAGGCGATCAAACCGCAGTGTCTGGCCATCAACGAGATGATGAAGGCTTACGGCAAGGAGACGAAGCGTGAGTACTGCCACGAGGTGAATGATGAGGAGTTGAAGCAGGTTGTTCACGATTACAGTTACGCTCGTGCGTATGCACAGGCAACCAGCGCTGACACGGACAAGCATCACCGCGAGGCGATGTTCAGCCAGATTTGCGAAGACTTCAAGACCGAGAAGGCCGACTATATGGCACAGCGTGCAGAAGCGTTAGGGGTTGATATCGATGAGATCGCTGCGCTGGTTGACCGCTATTATCACGATGTAGAAAAAGAGGCTATGCGCCGCGCTGTGCTCGATGAGGGTAAGCGTCTGGATGGCCGTAAGACGACGGAGATCCGTCCGATCTGGTGCGAGGTAGG
>CAMIZK010000061.1 GCA_946403315.1 uncultured Bacteroidales bacterium
AGCCTCTTCAGTAGCCTCTTCAGCAGCCTCTTTGCAGCATTTGTGCTCTTCAGCTTCCTTGCAGCACTCTTTGTTCTCACCCTCTTTGCAGCACTCTTTGTTCTCACCCTTGCTACCGCAAGCAGTAAATGCCATCGAAGCGCCAAACAGGATAGCGAATAAATAAACCTTCTTCATAATTCAATTGAATTTAATGTGTTAATTTAATCTTTTTTGTCCCATAAAGGACTTGATTTATCAAAATCGAGTGCAAAAGTACAAAAATTTTTGGAGATATGCAAAAAAATGTGTAATTTTGTATCGTTTTTTTGAAAAATGATATCTGCATGCGTCAAAAAAGTTCCATTATAGTGCCTCAAGGATGTAAACGTGTACTGCTGCATGCGTGCTGTGCGCCGTGTTCGAGTGCGATCGTGGAATGGTTGCTGGCGCACGATATCGAGCCGGTGATCTACTATTTTAATCCGAACATCTACCCGCTGGAGGAATATGAGATCCGGAAGAACGAAAGCAAACGGCATGCGGAAAGTCTCGGTATCACATGGATAGATGATGATTACAACCACGATGCTTGGCGGGAAGCCGTCTGCGGATTAGAGCACGAACCCGAGAGAGGAAGACGATGTGAAGCCTGCTTCTATCACCGACTGCTGGCAACAGCCAGGAAGGCGCATGAGATGGGAATAGAATACTTTGCCACCACCCTCGCCTCGTCCCGTTGGAAGAACTTAGAACAAATTAACGCCGCCGGACAAGCGGCAGCGTTAATGGCTAATGGCGAAGGGCCAAAGGCGAATGTTCAATTCTGGGCACAGAACTGGCGGAAAGACGGTCTTCAGGAACGCAGAAACACGTTACTCAAAGAATACGGATTCTATAACCAGTTATACTGCGGTTGTGAGTTTAGCAACTCTCAAACTGCTTAAGGAAGCGTACGTCATTCTCCGAGAACAGGCGCAGGTCCTTGACGCGGTATTTGAGGTTCGTGATACGCTCCACACCCATACCGAAGGCATAACCGCTGTATTCCTTACTATCGATACCGCAGGCTTCGAGTACGTTGGGATCCACCATACCGCAGCCGAGGATTTCCACCCAACCGGTGTTTTTACAGAATGAACATCCTTTGCCGCCGCAGATATTACAGCTGATATCCATTTCGGCACTCGGTTCCGTGAACGGGAAATACGACGGACGGAGACGAATCTTGGTCTCGGGTCCGAACATCTCCTTACTGAAATACAGCAATGCTTCCCGCAGATCCGCAAAGCTGACATTCTTGTCGATATACAGACCTTCTACCTGATGGAAGAAGCAGTGGGCACGTGCCGAGATAGCTTCGTTACGATATACCCTACCCGGACAGAGCACACGGATCGGCGGTTTCTGGCTGGTCATAACACGTGTCTGCACAGACGAAGTATGGGAACGAAGCAGGATATCCGTCGGTTTTTGCACGCCGATCTCTTTCTCCACGAAGAACGTATCCTGCATGTCACGAGCCGGGTGTTCGGGTGCAAAATTAAGCATGCCATAGACGTGCTTGTCATCTTCCACTTCCGGTCCCTGCGCAATAGTGAAACCGATACGGCTGAAGATATCTTCGATCTCTTCACGCACGAGCGACAAAGGGTGACGGGTACCTAAAGCGATAGGATCCGGTGTACGGGTGAGGTCAACACTTTGGCTGTTGGCTTTTAGCTGTTGGCTTTCGATCGTCTCTTTGAGTTCATTGATACGGCTTTCAGTTTCCTGACGCAGTTGGTTCAATAGCTGGCCCAATTCCCGTTTCTGCTCTGCCGGTACGGTACGGAACTCATTGAAGAGCGAGGTAATCTCGCCTTTCTTACTGAGATACTTGATACGCAGCGCTTCCAATTCTTCCGCATTCGCTGCTTTTAAGTCTTTGACTTGGCCTAATAAGGCTTGAATATTTTCTTTTAATTCCATAATTACTCCAAGAAATAATCCACGGTTGTTACTACGCGTACATGCTTCACCCAAGGCTGGTACTCATCGGACTCGATGGAGAACTGTCCTTGGCTGGCACGACGGATCGAGCCCAGCGAACACTGCGCATCCTCGGCAAACTTCTGTGCGACAGTACGTGCGTTACGGGTAGCCTCCTCGATCATCGACGGCTTGAGTTCCGGCAGACCGTTATACTGGTAATCCAGGTTCCAGCTGTTGCTGGTCACAATGATACCCTCTTTGAGCAAGTCCGACTCTTTACCTTGACTGCTTACCACCAAGTCCACGTTATCCGTAGAGATGACGAGAGAGGTGCTCAGCGTGTACTTATAGTCAGGCCGGCGGTCGCCGTAATAGCTGTCCCAATTGTTGGATACAGAGATCGATCCCTGCCGGATATCCTCATTCGAGAATCCCAAGGAGAGAAGATGTCTCTTCACACGGTCGGTGACTCTTGCCAATTGCTCATAGAGCGCAGGCAGGTCATTTCCGCTCCATGAGTAAGACAACGGCCAAACGGCATGGTCGGCCGTTACCTCACGGGTAC
Source organism: uncultured Bacteroidales bacterium (assembly GCA_946403315.1). GTDB lineage: Bacteria > Bacteroidota > Bacteroidia > Bacteroidales > Paludibacteraceae > Colicola. Next base: position 2,519 of record CAMIZK010000061.1, read on the forward strand.
TGAGACCTTTCACACTCACGGCACGGTCTTTCGACGCAAACTTACAGATTCCCTTGTTAATAAAGAATCCTCCCAGACACAAACCGACTGCGATCAGCGCGCCGGCTGCTACATTTTTACTCCAATCTACTTTCATATTATTTATCGTGTTTATGCTCGTATAATGCTTCTTCTACGTTGATGATATAATCGCCCATTTTCTCCAGTTCGAGAATGATATCCATGTAGTTGACACCGGTGGTATAGTCATATTCCTTATCGGTGATATGCTGCATGTTCTGGGTCTTGAGTTCATCCCGGAAGTTATTGATCTCGTTCTCCATGTTCGTCATGGTGAAGAACTCCTCTTCGCTGATGTTTCCATGCTCGAGCGCTTCCACCATCTTGGCTTCCGCACCGCGGAGCAGATACATCATCGTCTCCACGTTCTGCTCCTGATAGTCGGTATATTTGATGGCATTATCATGCTTATGGCGGATATACCGGGAGAGATTATAGTTCGCATCACCGACGGACTCCAACTCACTGACGATACGCAGCATCTTATGCACCTCATGCTTGGACTGATCGGACAGACGACCGTCAGCCACGTTGTTCAGGTACTGCGCTATCTCAAACTCCATCCGGTCGCAGATTCCTTCGTATTTCTCGATACGGGAGAAGATCTTAGTGAACTGCGTATCATCCTTCTCGCTGTACAGGTCATGGATCATACCTACCATCCGCTGGGTACGGACACCAAAGACGTGGATTTCCTTCCATGCCTGGAGGATCGACAACTCGGAAGTGGACATCAGACCACCGGAGATAAAACGCAACTGGCTGTCCGTATCTTTCTGTTCCGGTTTGGACGGGAGAATCCAGATGACGAGTTTCTCCAGATACTTGATGAATCCGATGAGGATACAGGTATTGAATACGTTAAAGAAAGTGTGGAACGTAGCCAGGATTGCGCTCAACTGGATTGGATCCACATCGGATGTATGACCCGGCGTAAAATCGACGCCCCATAAACTGCATATGCCGCCTACGAAAGGCCGGAAGATACAGAGCACCCAGATCACACCGAAGAGGTTAAACACCAAGTGGGCCAAAGCGGCACGACGTGCCTGCACCGAAGCAGACAAAGCCACGATATTCGACGTGATCGTGGTACCGATGTTCTCACCGAGTACCAATGCGATACCCATATCGATCGGCAACACATGCGTCGAGCAAAGGGTCATGGTGATAGCCATGATCGCGGCTGATGACTGCACGGCAAAGGTGAGAATACCACCGACGAGCAAGTACAGGAAATAGCTGCCGTACCCCCAACTGGAAGTAGCGCCGAAGAAACCCGTCACCGCTGTTTTCTCATGGAGTTCCATGGCCACGGCGTTCTCTTTGAGTGTCGCCAAGCCGAGCAGCATAAGGGCCAGACCGATGAGAAAATCACCGATGTTCGCTTTCCGTTTCGAATAGATCAGGGCGACCGCCACGACAATGGCAGGGAAGATGATCAGTTTGAGGTTAAAACTACCACCGCCGGCCACCATGATCCAGGCCGTGAAGGTAGTACCGATGTTCGCACCCATGATGACCGAGATCGCCTGCGCCAAAGAGAGAATGCCTGCCGACACGAAGCTGACGGTCATCACCGTTGTCGCCGTAGAAGACTGCACGGCTGCGGTGATAAACGCACCCGTCAATACGCCTGTGAAGCGGTTCGTAGTCATCGTGCCCAGCACTTTACTGAGCTTGCTACCCGCCATCTTCTGCAAACCTTCAGACATCACCTTCATTCCGTACATCAGCATCGCCACGGAACCGAAGAGGGTTACAATTTGTAGAGCTAATTCCATATAAATTTACAATTTACCATTTACCATTTACAAATAGCTTTGTTATTAAAGCCATCGACGTACATCTCCAGCGGTTTATCGAGCCGGATATGCCGTACCAGTTCTGTTTCTTCCACAGCCGGCATTGCATCCAATGCAGCGATATCGAGTGTATCTTCCGGTCTCGCCCAAGGATCGATATTCATATATCCGACATTGAAGGACGTGAGGTTCTGGAAGAAATGACTGCCCTGCGACGGTTCGATGCGGAAATTCTCCAGACTGCATTCCGCAATCGCTTTGGCTTCACTGATATCTCCCCATGCAACCGGTACTCCGAGTGTCGGGATCTGGGATCCCCAACGGCCGTAACCGATCAGCAGGTACTGTCTGCCTTCCTGCTGCATACGCCTGTTCCATTCCCGGATGGTGTCCGCCATTTCCCGAGTACGCAGGATATCGAACGCTTCCTTGCGCAGATAGATGATATCGAAAACATCCTCTATCTTTCCGATACCCAAGGCATTGCCGGAACGGAGGAGTGCATCGCTCTCATCGATCTTGGACCAATCCACTTCCGCCGTTAACGAGTCCGCCGATATCGGACGAATCTGCAGCACATGGAAGATCTGCGGCTCATGCATCATGTTCACCGCAAACTCGATCTCGACGGGTGTCTTGATCTCCTGCTGGGCGATATCCATCAGTTCCCGGATGATCGGTGTCAACGGGAAAGTGTTGAACTTCAACTGCGGTGCAAAAGTAATGATTCTCGGTCCGTCGGGGTAACAGGAATCGACGATACGCATATTCTCCCGATCGTAAGTAGAGGCAATGAGTTTGAGCGAATCGAATTGGCTGCAATCATGCACCGCTATTCGCTCCAAGTTCACCGCATCATCCACAGAAGTCTTGAACCGTTCCGGACTAAGCGACAGCGCTAACATCGACTGCTGCGTTTCCCGCATAGCGAGGTCAACCGTAGAAGTCTGCAGCACGTTCTTCGGGTACTTGGGACTGAATCGTAACACCTGTTCGCCGTCTACTACCGCTTTACCCAAACCGTAAGCGACCTTGACGATACCGTCTTCGGGTTTCTCTTTGCCCACCGGATAGAAATTGATGCTGCGTGCCACACCGGAGATCGTCGGGAAATAGAATCCGTTCTCCTCTTCACCGCATACTTCCTGCAGCACAATAGCCATCTTTTCCTCACTCGGCACGTTACCCGTTGAGACGATATAGCCACGAGATGCAGCGAAATAAACGGATGCATAGACGGATTTCACCGCCTTGCTGAGCATACGCAGCTGTTGGTCCTCATTCTCCGTGTTCGGAATCATGTAGGTGCTATAAACCCCTGCAAAAGGCTGGTAATACGAGTCTTCCAGTTTGGAAGACGACCGAACCGCTAACGGGCGATGGGTCACCTGAATGAAATGCCGCAAGGCATCCCGTAACTCCAACGGCAGCATCGCTGCCACAAACTCCGAGAGGATCTCCTCATCCGTGAGGTCGGCATTGATGACGTATTGAAGACCGTTATCATGGATGAACTGATCGAAATAGTCGGTGGTGATCACCATCGTACGCGGCACCAGCACACGCACGTCGGGCCATTTGTCGAACAATTCATATTTCTGCAGCATATGGTTCAGGAAGGCGAGTCCTCTACCCTTTCCTCCCAACGCGCCGTCACCACAACGGGCGAACCAGATGGTGTTGTTATAAGTATCCTTGTCGTATTTGGCTACCACACCCAAGGCCTGGTTGATACGGTAGTCATGAATCAGCCGTATATTGGTCTGGCGGATGTTCTCGATATCCGTCTCATCCTGGATCTTGAGTGCACTGACGGGTCGTCCTACGGAGAACAGACCGCGTGCAAAAAGCCATTTGGACAAGTAGTTGTTATCACTTAACCGCCGGAAAGCAGCCGGCGAGATGGTGGAGATGATGCGCTCGAAGCCCTCCAGATCTGACGCACGCGCAATCTCCTTACCGGTACGTGGATCACGGGCGATGAAATCACCGAAACCGAACTCCCGTTCGATATATTCGCTTACTTCCTGCAGCAGGGTCTTGGATTTCTTGACCACAAAACCCACCTTCAGCTTATTGGCCACGGACCGCATGGACTCCTGCGAACTCTGCATGAGGAACGGCATGGTTGGATTCTCTTCCCGGATGAGCTGGCATAACTCGATACCGGCATCCAGTTTCTCCGACGAAGCCGGATCACCTTTATGCAGCACAAAACCGATATCGGAGATGACACCGATGATGTTCCGGCTGTAGCGGTTATAGAGTTCGATGGCTTCGTCGTAACAAGTTGCCATCAGCACTTTCGGGCGCGCCCGTTTACGGAGCAGCTGCTGTTTCTCATTGAGCGCATCCCGGATGGCGACGGTGTTCTGCTGCAGCACCAGTTTGTAGAGCAGCGGCAGGTAAGTAGAATAATACCGCACACTGTCTTCTACCAGCAAGATCGCCCGTACCCCTTCTTCCAAGATATCGTGTTCGGCATTGAGCCGGTCCTCTATCAGTTTGATGATGGCGATGATCAGGTCAGTGGAGTTATTCCAGTTAAAGAGATAGTCCACATAGGACTTATTCTGCTGCTCAATACGCCGGTACACCTCTTTGCTGAACGAAGACAGCAGCACAATCGGACAGGAAGGCAGCACCTGCTTGGCCTGCTGCGCAAACTCCCACACATCGTTTCCGCCGGCACTATAGACCATGATGATCAGATCAAACCCTTCGCCATTCGCCCTTATCCGTTCCAGTGCCTGCTGCGTCGTCTCGGCACGGGTGATCGAAGGAGGATTGCTCAGATTCAACTGCGCATACTCCTGGGCGATCTGCACGTCGATGCGGCCGTCTTCCTCCAGCGCAAAACTGTCATAGTTATTGCATACCAGCAGGATCCGCCGGACACGCTTCGACATCAACGATGTGTAGTTGCTATTATCCATTATACCAGCCCTTGTTCTACCATAGAATTGGCTACTTTCATGAAACCGGCGATGTTGGCACCTTTGACGTAATTGATATAGCCGTCTTCCTCGGTACCGTATTTGAGACACGCCGCATGGATATCGGCCATGATGGTACGCAGACGCTGGTCCACTTCTTCCACCGTCCATTTGAGGCGCATCGAGTTCTGCGTCATCTCCAGACCGGAAGTCGCTACACCGCCGGCATTGGATGCCTTACCGGGACTATAGAGGATCTTCGCACCCTGGAAGAGTGCAATCGCTTCCGGAGTACTCGGCATGTTAGCACCTTCGGTCACACAAAAACAGCCGTTTTTCAAGAGGTTCTCTGCGTCGGCTTTCTCGATCTCGTTCTGCGTAGCACACGGCATAGCGATGTCGCAGGCGATCTTCCACGGACGTTCCCCGGCGAAATACTGCGCCTGCGGATATTTGGTTACATATTCTTTGATACGACCGCGGCGGATATTCTTCAGTTCGAAGACATAATTCATCTTCTCCTCGTTCAGACCTTCCGGATCATAGATGAATCCGTCGGAATCGCTGACTGTGAGCACCTTGGCACCCAGACGCATCGCTTTTTGCGCCGCAAACTGCGCTACGTTACCGGCACCCGAGATGCAGACACGTTTGCCCTCGAAACTCTCACCGCGGGTCGCTAACATCGCTTGCGCAAAATAGCAGGCACCGTAACCCGTTGCTTCCGGACGCATGAGCGAACCACCCCACATCTGGCCTTTACCGGTCAGCGTACCGGTGAACTCATCGCGCAGACGTTTGTATTGACCGAACATATAACCGATCTCAC
>CAMIZK010000062.1 GCA_946403315.1 uncultured Bacteroidales bacterium
AGTGGCTCAAACGTAAATCAAAATACAGTTATAATTATGGGAGAAAAAATACAAAAGACGTTACGCGATAGTGTAACCGCAAGATGGATCGTGCTCATCTTAGTGGCATCGATGATGTTTTTTGCATATATGTTCGTGGATATCCTTTCTCCATTGGCATCGCTTTTGGAGACAACCCACGGATGGGATCAAGGTGCCTTCGGAACATATGCGGCCGGTGAATACATGCTCAATGTGTTCGGCTTCCTTATTTTAGCCGGCATCATCCTGGATAAGATTGGTGTCCGTCGAACCGGTCTGCTTTCCGCAGCGTTAATGGTGATCGGTGCAGGTATCAAGTTCTTCGGTATCTCATGGGCCGAAGCGGATACGGTATCCTGGTTGAACAGCTGGTGGCCTTCTATGCCGGGTTCGGCTAAGATCGCGATGTTCGGTTTCATGATCTTCGGCTGCGGTGCCGAGATGGCAGGTACCACGGTTAGCCGTATTCTCGCCAAATGGTTTAAAGGCAAAGAGATGGCTTTGGCAATGGGTCTGGAGATGGCGATTGCTCGTCTGGGTGTGTTTGCTGCGATGTGGTTATCTCCGAAACTCAGTGCACATTTTGCGGTGGACGGAATCAATTCCGTAACGGCACCGCTGATTTTTGCATCGGCTCTCCTTGTGATCGGATTGGTTAACTTCTTCGTGTTTACTATCATGGATCGCAAGTTTGATAACCAGTTAATCGCCAATGGCGAGATGACGGCGGAGAAAGATCCGGAAGAAGAGTTCCATCTTAGTGACCTCAAGCAGATCTTTACATCGAAGATGTTCTGGATCATCGCTTTGTTATGCGTCATGTATTATTCGGCTATCTTCCCGTTCCAGCGTTTTGCTACGAACTTCCTGGAAGAGTCGCTGAGTTTGAGCAACGACGCTGCAGCCGGTTTGATTCAGTGGTTCCCGATCCTGGCAATGGTGTTAACACCGATACTGGGTGCCTATATCGATTACAAAGGCAAAGGTGCCACGATGATGGTAATAGGATCTATCATCATGATTATCTGTCATTGTGTGTTCGCTTTTGTACTGCCGTATTACCCCAGCAAGACGATTGCTATTATCACCATTCTGGTGTTGGGCGTCAGCTTCTCTTTCGTGCCGGCGGCGATGTGGCCGTCTGTGCCCAAGATCATCAATGAGAAAGTACTGGGTTCTGCCTATTGCTTGATCTTCTGGGTTCAGAATATAGGTTTGTGCCTGGTGCCGATGTTAATCGGTAAGTTACGTGTGGCAACGAACGGATATGTCGTGCCGATGGCTGTGTTTGCATCATTCGGCGTGATCGCGTTGTTACTGAGCTTGGCTCTGAAGGTGGAGGATAAACGCAAAGGGTATGGATTGGAACTTCCTAATAAAAAATAAAGAATCGATGCATGTCACGACAGACAGCCGGAAGGTGACTTCCGGCTCTGTCTTTGTGGCATTGAAGGGAGAGCACTTCGATGGCAATGATTTTGTCGATCAAGCCCGTCAAGATGGAGCGGAATATGTTATATGCGGTGAAAACGCTTTGGCGGAACTGCAAGACTTGGCTCGTGCTTGGCGTCGTGAACTGGGTCTGCCGATCTTAGGTATCACCGGTACCAACGGGAAGACAACGACCAAAGAACTTTGTGCCGCGGTGCTCAGTACAAAATATAACCTGTACTATACGCAGGGTAACCTCAATAACCAGATCGGTGTTCCGCTTACCTTATTAAATATCACGCGCGCGCACGAGATGGCGATTGTGGAGATGGGTGCTTCTCATCCCGGAGATATCCAAGAACTGGTGGATATCGCTGAACCGAACTACGGTCTGATAACCAATGTGGGTAAAGCACATTTGCAGGGTTTCGGATCTTTCGAAGGCGTGATGCGTACCAAGGCAGAGTTGTATGATTTCTTGCGTGCACACGGCGGTTTGTGTTTCCGAAACATCGATAACCCCTATCTGGCACAGATGGCAGGTGATCTGCAGACGGTGGCTTATCATACCGGTTCTATGCCGGAAGGTACGCATTTGGTAGGAAACTACAATGCGGAGAATGTTTCTGCAGCCTTGTGTGTAGGCGAATATTTCGGTGTGCGTCTGGAGGATGCCTTGGCCGCTATCCGTGCGTATGTACCAAGTAACAACCGCTCACAACTGATACAAACGGAACATAACACCGTGGTAGCCGATTCCTATAATGCCAATCCGACGTCTATGACCGCAGCCATCAATGCCTTTAAAGGCGACTGCTATATCCTCGGTGCGATGCGTGAACTGGGTGAATATTCCCATCTGGAGCACCAGAATATCGTTAACATGTTGCTGGAACGCAAGGCGGATATCGTACTGCTGGTGGGCGAGGAATATAAGGATACGACAACACCCTATCCGGTTTTGGACAATGTGGAAGCGCTCTGCGCCTATTTGCAGAAAGCACCGCTGCAGGGTCATACCATCCTGCTCAAAGGGAGTCGTAGTAATCAATTGGAAAAAGTATTGCCGTTATTATAAAGAAATAGAATGGAAAAGAAAAATAAAAAAACGCAAACCATCATATGGGTGGTGGGATCTATTATGGCGCTCATCATTGCAGCTCTGCTTACTTTGTATTTCCTTCAGCGTAAGGAGATGAACGAGATGGTGGACTTGATGACGATCGAGAAAGAGGAGTTGGAAGAACAATATGAAGACCTCTATGTGCAGTTTGACGGTTATCAGCAGTTAGATATCCGCAATGACTCGTTACAGGATCAATTGGCGCGTGAACAGCAACGTGTACAAGATTTGCTGGAAGAACTGCGTCAGACTAAAGCTTCTAACGCTCGTAAGATTACGGAACTGAAAAATGAACTGGCTACCCTGCGTGCAATATCGCAGGATCTGGTTCGCCAGATAGATAGTCTGAATGTGACCAATGCACGTTTGACGGCAGAGAACCAACAAGTGAAACTGGAGAATAAGCAAGTAAAACAAGAGAATACCCAACTGACGAATCAGAACAAGGAACTGAAGGAGACGGTAGATCGTGCCGCTATGTTGGAAATCAAATCATTAACGATGACCATGTTGGATAAGAAAGATCGTCGGACATCCTTGTTGCGCAAACTCCGTAAGTTGCAGTTTGACTTTGAAATAGCGAAGAATGTCACCTGCAAACCCGGTTTGAAGGATCTGTATGCACGAATCATGGATCCGGAAGGTAATTTGCTTGGTGAAACAGAGGAGAAGATATTCCATTTTGAGGATAGCGATATACCTTATACGCTGATGCAACAATTGGAATATGCCGGTGAAGAGTACAAAGGCGTTTGTTATTTTGCCTTGGAAGAAGGTATGGAGATTCAAAAAGGAATTTACAACATCGATTTCTTCTGTGACGGAAACATGATCGGATCATACCCCTTCCAATTAAAGAAATAAAGAGGAAGAGGGATTCGAAAAATGCGTAGCATTAATCGACAGAGCAAAGCGGCGGAGAACTCCCGACCGATGGCGTGAGAAGGCCCTGTCTTCTTAATAAAATTAGTAGGAGTACCTACTAAGAATGCTCCTACTAATTTTAGCGGAAAGAGAGGGATTCGAACCCCCGGTACCTTTCAGTACTTCGGTTTTCAAGACCGACGCAATAGACCACTCTGCCATCTTTCCTCGAAAGCGGGTGCAAAGGTACTACAAAAAATCGACATGACCAAATATTTTGACAAAAAAATGAAGCAACAGGCTACTTTTTTGATGTTGGCCAAGACATTTAAGGGCCTTGAAGAGGTGTTGGCACAAGAATTAATCGAGTTAGGTGCCAATGATGTACAACTCGAACGCCGTGCTGTTTCTTTTCGAGGAGACAAGGCTTTACTTTATCGCGCTAACTTCTGTCTGCGCACCGCTATTCGTATTCTGGTACCTATCGCTTCGTTCAAAGCCAAAGATACCGATGCACTGTATGAGCAACTGAAGAAGATCAACTGGTCGCAGTACATGACAGTGGACTCGTCCTTTGCTATTGATGCAATCGTCTATAGCGAGTCGTTCCGAAACAGCCGCTTTGTTACTTATCGTGTAAAAGATGCGATCGTCGATTATTGGCAGGAACGTGCCGGCAAACGGCCGAATGTGCAGGTGAATAATCCCGATCTGCTTATCAATATTCACATTGCTAACGAGCAGGTGACGCTTTCGTTGGATAGTAGCGGCGAAAGTTTACATAAACGCGGTTACCGTGTCGCAACGACCGAAGCTCCCATCAGTGAGGTGCTGGCTGCCGGGATGTTACTGATGGCAGGGTGGAAAGGCCAATCGGATTTCTATGACCCCATGTGCGGTTCCGGAACCCTTCTTATTGAGGCTGCGCTCATCGCTCGTAACATCGCACCCGGTGTCTTCCGGCAAGCATATGCTTTTGAGAAATGGCCCGATTTCGATGCCGACCTTTGGAACGATATCTATAATGATGATTCGCACGAACGGGAATTTGAACACCGTATTTACGGTTCCGATGCTTCATTCTACGCCATCCAACAAGCTGCCAAAAACATCAACTCAGCCGGTGTGCAGAAGGATATCGAACTCAAGCAAGTACGTATGGAGGAACTGAAACTTTCGTCCATTCGTCCATTCGACCATTCGCCATTAGTCATGATGAACCCTCCCTATGGAGAACGCCTCAAGAGTAATAAAGAGATGGAAGATCTCTATAGTGCCATCGGTACTACGCTCAAACATCAGTTCACCGGCGCAACGGCATGGATCATATCATCGAACGTAGAAGCGATGAAGTGTATCGGACTCAAACCCTCCAAGAAAGTTCATCTGCTTAACGGAGAACTCGACTGCCAATTTAATAAATATGACCTTTTTCAAGGGAAAAGAAATGAAGCCTATCTACATAGCTGATTATAATTATCCTTTACCGGACGAACGCATCGCCAAATATCCTTTGGCGGAACGGGATCATAGTAAACTGCTGGTCTATCGGGACGGTAAGGTGACTGAAGACCGATTTTATAATGTAGGCGATTATATCGCACCGCATTCTCTCCTTATATATAATAACACGCGTGTGATTCAAGCGCGGCTGGAGTTTCATAAACCGACCGGTGCACGTATTGAGGTTTTCTGTTTGGAGCCGCTTACTCCCCATGACTATCAACTTTCGTTGGGTTCTACTACCGGATGCACATGGAAATGTATGGTGGGAAATGTGAAGAAATGGCATGACGAACCGATAGAACTGAAGGCAGGCAATGTCATCCTTCGTGCGTATAAGGAACAAACATTAGGTAATACCTTTGCTATCCGTTTTGCATGGGATGAACCGAATGTGTCTTTTGCCGAGATCTTGGATGCAGCCGGCGAACTGCCTATTCCTCCGTATTTGAATCGAAAAACCGAAGCGTCTGATTTGAAAACCTACCAGACGGTCTATTCCCGTATCAAAGGTTCTGTGGCCGCACCTACTGCCGGTCTGCATTTCACAGACGCTGTTCTTGATGACCTCCGTTCGCGTGGAATTGAAACCGATGAGGTAACTTTGCATGTCGGTGCCGGTACTTTCCTACCGGTCAAGACTGCCGATGCCAATGAGCATACCATGCATACCGAAATCATAGCGGTGCCGCGTGAAACCATTGCGCATATCCAAGCCCAACTCGGACATATTGTGGCAGTGGGTACCACCTCTATGCGCACATTGGAAAGCCTCTATTTTATCGGATGTCATCCGGATCAGGCGACGGTGGGACAGTTCGAACCCTACGAAAATAACTATACCTTGTCGGTATATGACGCCTTACAAGCAATCTTGGATTATTTGGACGCAACGAAGCAGACAACCCTGCATGCAGAAACCCAAATCATGATTAAACCCGGCTATCAATTCCGTCTCGTGGATCAACTGATCACCAATTTCCATCAACCGCAATCCACCTTGCTGCTATTGGTAAGTGCCTTCGTCGGAGGGGATTGGCATACCATTTATGACTACGCCTTGAGTCATGATTTCCGTTTTCTCAGTTATGGCGACAGCAGTATATTGAATAGAAGATGATCGATACCCATTGCCATATAGATGAAGAAGCTTTTGATGCCGACCGTGAAGAAGTTATTGTGTGTCAGCAACAGAGTGGAGTAGAGGCCATGATCGTTCCCGGTGTCAATGCGGCATCGATTAAAACGGTTCTCGACGTTTGTCATGCCCATCCCGGTTACTGCTATCCGGCATTGGGACTGCATCCGGAAGATGTGAAAGCTGATTGGCAGGAACAACTCGCCGTCATAGAACAGGCTATTCGTGCGCACAAAGATGAATTAGTTGCTATCGGCGAAATAGGACTCGATTACTATTGGGACAAAACGTACAAAACGGAGCAACAGGAGGTACTTCGCAGACAACTCCTTTTGGCACAAGAATTAGACTTACCGGTCATCTTGCACAACCGTGAAGCGACGGAAGATATTCTCTCCATAGTAAAAGAAATAGTAAATCGTCCATCGTCAAATCGTCAATTAAAAGGTGTTTTCCATTGTTTTAACGGAAGTCGGGAAACGGTAGAGGAAATTCTCAAAATGGGTTTCTATATCGGCATTGGTGGTGTGCTGACTTTTAAAAACAGCAAATTGGCGGAGAAATTAGACGTCGTACCGATGGATCGTCTTCTGCTGGAGACGGATGCACCTTATATGGCACCTGTTCCGCATCGGGGAGAAAGGAATGAAAGTCGGTTTATGATTCATGTTGCCGAACGATTGGCACAAGTCTATAATTGTACCTTGGAAACGGTCATAATGGCAACAAATTCGAACGCAAAACAACTTTTTAAAATAAAATAACGAAAAAAATGCACAAAAACTTGCGTATGTCAAAAAAAAGCAGTAATTTTGTAGCCGATATTGAAAATAACGCCTAAAAAGCGAAGGAGAGATGCTCGAGTGGTTGAAGAGGCACGCCTGGAAAGCGTGTAAACTCCAAAAGGGTTTCCGGGGTTCGAATCCCCGTCTCTCCGCAAAGTAAAAAACAAATATGTATGTCCAAGCTTGCTTGAGCAAGGAATTTTAGTTTTTTACTTTGGACAAGGTGCCTGCGGCAGCTTGTGGGGATTACGAAGAAGTAATCGTTCGAGCAGAGCGAGATAAGAAATCCCCGTCAAATGAACAACACAAATAACACAATAACTTAATTAACATTTTATCTCATGAAAAAAGTATTTGCAACCCTTACAGTGCTGGCAATGCTGACTTTCGGCAGCGCCGCAGTAATGGCACAAGATGCAGCTGCTCCCGCAGAAGCTGCTGTTGAACAAGTAGATGAAAATGCTGCTGACGAGGATCTCGCAGTGGAAGAAGATGTGACGGAAGAAGACATCCAGAACATCGCTGCTGCTGACGAAGAACCCGGTGGTTTGGCTGCAGTTCACAAAACATTGAAGACGAAGTTTATTGAGGGTGGTGCTCCGTTTATGGCACTGACGCTTGTAACCTTAATCTTTGGTTTGGCTCTCTGTATCGAGCGTATTATCTATCTGTCGCTCAGCAAGACGAACACTAAAGCGCTTCTCGAGAAAATTGAGTTGGCATTGAAAGAGGGTGGCATCGAGGCTGCTTTGGAAGTATGCCGTAATACTCGTGGACCGGTAGCTGCTATTTTCTTCCAGGGTCTTAGCCGCTATGACGAGGGTATCGAAGTAGTAGAGAAGACCGTTTCCAGCTATGGTGGCGTTCAACTCGGTCTTTTGGAGAAAAACCTCTCTTGGATCTCCCTCTTCATCTCTATCGCTCCGTCTCTCGGTTTCTTGG
>CAMIZK010000063.1 GCA_946403315.1 uncultured Bacteroidales bacterium
TTTGAAGAATTATTTGCGCAGTACCCCTGCCCGTTTACCGATGAGCAAGTAAAGGCTCAAGTGGCTGACATCGAAGCGAAGCATTTCGCAGAAAACAACAACGTAGAGGTGTGGAAAGAGTGTCTGCACCAAATCGACTATACGACGCTTAGTGCCGACGACACTATCGCTAAGGTGGAGAAGATGGCGAATGCGGTGAATAACTTCGAGAAAGATTTCCCGGGTATTCCGAACGTAGCCGCTATCTGCGTTTATCCTGCTATGGCAGAGTATGTACGTGCTGCACTCAAAGACCCCAAGTTCAATATCGCGTGCGTCAGCGGTGGATTCCCTGCTTCGCAGACATTCCTCGAGGTCAAGGTGGCGGAAACAGCTATGGCTATCAAAGCCGGCGCTACCGAGATAGACATCGTTCTCTCTGTAGGCAAGTTCCTCGAAGGGAATTATCAGGAGTGCTTCGACGAGATCAGCGAACTGAAAGCCGTTTGCGGCGACAAGCACCTCAAAGTGATCCTCGAGACAGGTTTGCTCAAGAGTGCTGAGAACATCTGGAAAGCATCGATCCTGAGTATGGCAGCAGGTTGCGACTTCATCAAGACCTCTACCGGTAAGATCGCTGTCAACGCTACTCCGGAAGCAACGTTCATCATGTGCCACGCTATCAAGGCATGGAAAGAGAAAGCAGGCATCAAGATGGGTTACAAACCGGCAGGTGGTGTATCGACAACCGAAGAAGCCGTTCAGCACTTCACGCTGGTGAAGGAAATCCTGGGCGAAGAATGGCTCAACAACGAGTGGTTCCGCTTCGGTGCTTCCCGCCTGGCAAATAACTTACTTTCCTCTATCGTAGGACAAGAAACCAAATATTTCTAATGAACAAGATTCTATCCAAGAAATTCTTTTCGGACAATGTAGCGGAGCTCGTCGTTGAAGCTCCGCTCATTGCGCGTAGCCGTCGTGCCGGTCACTTCGTGATCATCCGTGTGGATGCTCAATCGGAACGCGTTCCGTTGACTATCGCCGGCGCTGATATCGAAAAAGGTACGATCACGCTGGTGGTACAACAAGTAGGTGCCTCCACGCATAAACTGTTAGCCCTCAACCCGGGTGACATGATACATGATGTGGTCGGTCCTCTTGGTCGCGCTACGCGTATCGAGAACTATGGTACCGTGGTATGTGCCTGCGGAGGTGTCGGTGCAGCGCCAATGCTGCCTATCGCCGAAGCACTCAAGAAAGCCGGAAACAAGGTCATTACGGTGCTCGCCGCACGTAACAAAGACCTGCTCATCCTGCAAGATGAACTGGCGCAATGGTCCGACGAAGTGATCATCATGACCGATGACGGTTCGGCCGGACAACAAGGTGTTGTCACCGTAGGTGTGGAACAAGTGATCAACCGCGAGAAGGTGGACAAATGTATCACCATCGGTCCGGCGATCATGATGAAGTTCGTCGCTCTGACTACTGCCAAATACAATATCCCCACCGAGGCTTCGTTGAACACCATCATGGTGGATGGAACGGGTATGTGCGGTGCGTGCCGTGTGACGGTTCACGGTAAGACCAGGTTCGTCTGCGTCGATGGTCCTGAGTTCGATGCCCATGGCGTCGATTGGAACGAGATGCTGAGCCGAATGAAAGCGTTCAAAGCAGAAGAAGCGGAAGCCTTACGGGCTTATAATGAGCGCTCGCAAAGCGAGCTCAATGATGAAATGAGCGCGGCAAAGCCGCTCAATGATGTGCAAATAGGCCCCGTGGCGCCTTTTGAAGGCAAACCGAAAGACCGTGTAGCGATACCTCGTGTGCAGATGCCGGAACTGCGTCCGGAAGTGCGTGTGAAGAGTCTGCACGAAGAAGTGAACCAAGGTCTGACCTTCGAACAAGCTATCACCGAGAGCCATCGTTGTCTGAATTGTAAGAACCCGACGTGCGTACAGGGCTGTCCGGTAAATATCAACATCCCGGGATTCATCAAGACCCTTGAGACAGGTGACGTACTCGGTGCTGCTGCAGTCATCAAAGAGTCTTCTTCCTTACCAGCGGTATGCGGTCGTGTATGTCCGCAAGAGAAGCAATGCGAGAGTCAATGTATCCATCTGAAGATGGGTCATCCGGCTGTGGCAATTGGTTACTTGGAGCGGTTCTGCGCAGATTATGCAAATAGCCATCAGCCATCAGCCATCAGCCATCAGAAAGCTGAAGGCTCAAACAGGTCCGACCATGCTGAAAGCCCCAAAATTGCGGTGGTGGGTTCCGGTCCTGCGGGATTGACTTTTGCCGGTGATGCCGCCAAATACGGTTATGAAGTGCATGTGTTCGAAGCACTTCATGAGATAGGCGGTGTACTCAAATACGGTATTCCGGAGTTCCGTCTGCCGAATCGCATCGTGGATATCGAAATCGACGGTCTGCGTGCCTTGGGCGTACAGTTCCACACCGACACGATCGTGGGTAAGACGATAACGATTAAAGAACTGGAGGAACAAGGATTCAAAGGTATCTTTGTCGGTTCGGGTGCCGGTTTACCGCGTTTCATGAACATCCCGGGTGAGAACCTGAACGGTGTCATGTCCTCGAACGAGTACCTGACGCGTGTGAACCTGATGGATGCTTCGAATCCAAGTACCGACACGCCGATATTATACGGTAAGAATGTAGCTATCATCGGTGGTGGTAACACGGCTATGGACGCTGTGCGTACCGCTAAACGCTTAGGCGCAGAACGTGCGATGATCATCTATCGCCGTTCGGAAGAGGAGATGCCGGCACGTGTGGAAGAGGTGCATCACGCCAAACAGGAAGGTATTGAGTTCATGACGCTTCATAATCCGATTGAGTACCATGCAGACGAGAACGGCCGTGTTTGCGAAGCCGTGCTGCAAGTGATGGAACTCGGAGAACCGGACGAGTCGGGTCGCCGTAGTCCGGTGCCCGTAGAAGGCAAGACTGTGACTATCCCAGTGGATCTCGTCATCGTAGCTGTCGGTGTTTCGCCCAACCCGTTGATCCCGTCATCTGTAGAAGGACTGGAAATCAGCCGAAAGGGTACGATTGTGGTCAATGATGCGATGCAGTCGGCTATCCCGATGATCTTCGCCGGCGGCGATATCGTACGTGGAGGAGCAACGGTTATTTTAGCGATGTCTGACGGTCGCAAAGCCGCAGCAGCAATGCATGAATACTTAAAGGCGAAAGGTTAAAGGCGAAAGGCGAATGTTTTTAGCTGCCGTTATATTATCCTCGATTCTGACGTCTCATCCGATTACGGAGCAGGCGAATATGTCTGTGCTGGTGCAAAACCTGAACACGGGTGAAGTCATCGATAGTCAACGGGAGAACCACGTGGTTCCGCCTGCATCGGTGATGAAACTGCTGACGACAGGTGCGGCACTGGAGATGTATGGCGCTGATTATCAGTTTCCTACCACTATCGAATATAACGGTGTGATTCGTCATGACACCTTGTTTGGTAACTTATATGTCCGTGGAGGATGCGATCCTTCTTTGGGCAATAAGGGTCAGACCGGTTTCCTGTACCGCTGGGCGAAAGAGGTGAAGAATGCCGGTATCAAGGTGATTGAAGGCAGTGTGGTGGCAGACATGACGATGCTGGATGCGGAAGCACAAAATCCGGCATGGTTGTGTGAAGATGCAGGAAACTACTATGCACCCGGTATCTTTGCACTCAATTATTACGGAAACACGATGAACATCGTGCTCAAGAGCGGTGAACCGGGAACGGTGGCAACGATTATGAAAACCGAACCGAACGTAGAGGATCTGGTGTTTATCAACCGAATCCGTTGTGACCGGATTCAATACGACGGTGCGTTTGTGAGTGGTATTCCCTACAGCCGGGAACGGTACTTGAATGGTGCTGTGCCGTCTAACTTGGGTACGTTTGGTGTCAAAGGGGACTTACCGAATCCGGGATTGCTGTTAGTGCGCCATTTTACGAAGGTGCTGAATGAGTCCGGCATTTCCGTCAAACGGGAACCGACATATATCGCCGATTATAATCCGATGACACCGCCACGTATCGCTATCTACACGCATTACTCGCCGAAGTTATCGGAATTGATCACCGAGACCAATGTCAACAGTAACAACCTGTACGCGGAAAGTATCTTCCGTTTCTTGGGCACACGGTACATGTTCCCCGGCACGATTCATAACAGTCAAGAGGTGGTGAAAGAGTTTTGGAAAAACAAAAAAGTGAGTGTCCAAAACGCCATCATCAAAGACGGTTGTGGTCTGGCGCCGCAAGATGCGATAAGTGCCAAGGCGCTGGTGGAACTGCTAACCTATATGGCGCATAGCAAGAACGCCGAAGTATGGAAGGCATCGTTGCCGGTAAGCGGTCAGAGCGGTACGTTGAAGAGTCTGTGTGTCGGTACGGCATTGGAAGGAAAGATACATGCCAAAAGCGGAACGATAGCAGGAACCAAGAACTTCGCCGGATATATCGATATGCCGAACGGAGATACTTGGGTGTTCGCTATCCTGATCAATTCTGCCCCCGGAAAGGCGAAGAACATACAAACGGTGATACAAGAATACCTGCTGGATGTATATAAAAAGCACTAATAGTACCAACTCCTTGATTAAGGAAATGCTGGCGAAAGGCGAATGGCCGGAAGGCGAGTATTTCGTCTATGCGGGTTATCAGACAGCAGGTCGCGGTCAGACAGGAAACAGTTGGGAGAGCGAAGCGGATAAGAACCTGTTATGCTCGATCTTGTTACCACCAGACAAGGACTTATACTTTCTCAATATAGCGGTTGGAGTGGCCATCCTGAGGGTGATCGGTGAAGATTTTACCATCAAATGGCCGAATGACATCTATTACGGAGATAAGAAAGTAGCCGGTATATTGGTGGAAAATGCGATTTTAGGTAACGAGGTCAAGTACTCGATCGCAGGCATCGGACTGAATGTGAATCAGACGACCTTTGTTTCCGATGCACCGAATCCGATCTCGTTAAAACAGATCACGGGAAAGGAGTATGACATTGATGCACTGATGCAGCAGGTGTATGCCAAGGTGCAAGAAACGCTTAATGAGGAGGTATGGGAGGAGTATAAGAATCATCTCTATCGGCGAGACGGCTTTTGGAAATATGAAGACCCAAACGGCATTTTTGAAGCACGTATCATAGATGTGTTGCCGACCGGAGAAATCGTGTTATGCGACCGAAACGGTCAAAACCGTACATACGGATTTAAACAAATAAAATATATTTTATGAAATCGATCATTATCACCGGCGGTGCCGGATTTATCGGAAGTCATGTGGTTCGTTTGTTCGTGAACAAATACCCGGAATACCGCATCATCAATGTGGATAAGCTGACGTATGCCGGAAACTTGGCTAATCTCAAAGATATTGAAGACAAACCCAACTATCGGTTCGTTCGTGCAGACATCTGCGATTTCGATACGATCTATGCGCTGATGCAGGAAGAGCATGTGACGGGTGTGATCCATCTGGCGGCAGAGAGTCATGTGGACCGTTCGATCAAAGATCCCTTCACTTTCGCACGCACCAACGTCATGGGTACGCTCAGTATGCTGCAAGCGGCTAAACTATACTGGGAGAGTCTGCCAGAGAAATGGGAAGGCAAACGCTTCTATCATATCTCGACCGATGAGGTGTATGGCGCGCTTCAACTGACCCACCCGGAAGGTATCGAACCGCCGTTCACGACCACCGCTTCGTCTGCGGAACATCATCTGGCTTACGGAGAGGATTTCTTCTATGAGACCACGAAGTATAATCCGCATTCGCCTTATTCGGCATCGAAAGCCTCGTCTGACCATTTCGTACGTGCTTTCCATGACACCTATGGTATGCCGACGATCGTTACCAATTGTTCGAACAACTACGGTCCTTACCAGTTCCCTGAGAAACTGATTCCGCTTTTCATCAATAACATCCGTCATCGTAAACCACTGCCGGTATATGGTAAGGGAGAGAACGTACGCGATTGGTTGTTTGTGGAGGACCATGCACGGGCAATTGACTTGATTTTCCATAAAGGTACTGTTGCCGAGACGTATAACATCGGTGGTTTCAACGAATGGAAGAACATCGATATCATCAAGACGGTCATCAAGACGGTCGATCGTCTGTTAGGTCGTCCGGAAGGTGCTGATCTGGATCTCATCACCTTCGTTACCGACCGTGCCGGACACGATATGCGTTATGCGATTGATAGCACGAAACTGCAACGCGAACTGGGCTGGGAACCGAGTCTGCAGTTCGAGGAAGGTATTGAACGCACCGTGAGATGGTATCTGGATAACCAAGAATGGCTGGATAATATCACTTCCGGCGAGTACGAGAAGTATTACGACGATATGTATAAGAACAGATAAAGAAAAGACGCCAAACGGCGTCTTTCTTTATGCATTGCGATAGGCTTTGGGTGTGACGCCTACATGCGATTTGAAGAAGCGATTGAAGAAGGCTACGTTATCGAAACCAAGACTTAATGC
The DNA here is from genome assembly GCA_946403315.1 of uncultured Bacteroidales bacterium. Taxonomy (GTDB): domain Bacteria; phylum Bacteroidota; class Bacteroidia; order Bacteroidales; family Paludibacteraceae; genus Colicola. Next base: position 6,502 of record CAMIZK010000063.1, read on the forward strand.
GATTTCTTTGATCTGCAGGTTAGTGATCTTCAACTGAGACTTAGCATCGGTGATCAGTGCCTCTATGATGATATCGCCGGCTGTACGGTCTCCCACCGTCTTAATGGTCGAACAGAGGTGCGGTAAGGTCAGACGCATCGCATCCGCATATTGGCTCACATGATGCCACTCGTGGTAATGCTTGAGCACCAACTGGCAGTAATCCTGGTATATCTCCGTCTTACGATCCAGCGGTTTAACGAGGTACTCATCCTGCTCATGGGCATACTTGGCGTAACTGACTTGCAGTAAATTGAAGATATGCACCATCTTCTCGCTATCTAACATCGTCGGCGTAGCATTGAGCGCTTTCACAACGGTATCGTACATCGAACAGATCACTTGTGCATGGTTTTCGCTGATCGTCAGTTTGGGCGAGTGTAACTGCAAAGCCGAAAGCGACATCTTGTTATTGACAGTATGCTTCTCCAAGAAAGAGCTACCGAACACGATCCAATACACCAGCGCATCGTCCGAACACTCACGGATAAAGAGGAAACTGCCCGGTTCCAATAAAAGGATATCGTTTTGCTTAAACTCATAATCCGTCACGTTAATCGTTGCACGTGCCGTGCCACGAACCAAGAATGCATACACACCGCATTTGATTTTACACGGATACCGACCGTACTCATTCATCAGTTTACCACTTGCGTCACCGATCATATAATCTCCGTACGGACAGTCAACAATAGGAATATTATTCTCTTTCATCTTAATAATTGTATCAAAATCGGGTGCAAAGGTACAACTTTTTTATGATATATGCAAATTTTCGTGCATTTTTATGCATAAAAAAAGAAGAACCTCGTATGAGATTCCTCTTTTGACCTAAACTTGCGTATTATTAAGCGAGTTTATTTACGAAACGAGCAAGTTTCGATTTGAGGTTACTTGCCTTGTTTACGTGAATGATGTGACGCTTAGCCAGTTTGTCGAGCATAGAACTTACTTTCGGCAGAGCTGCAACAGCAGCTGCTTTGTCAGTAGTCTTGCGCAAGTCACGCACTGCATTACGTGCGGTTTTTGCATAATAATGATTGTGTGCTTTGCGCGCTGCCGTTTGGCGAATACGCTTCAAAGAGCTTTTATGATTTGCCATCTTTGTGTTTGTTTTTAGCCATCAGCCTTCAGCAATCAGCATTCAGCTTTTCGGCGATTTTGTTAATATCCGTTGGCATTGAGAGGATTTGCCGCTGGACTTGACTTTAGGGAAGGTCTTTGTAGTGCCAAGGGGAATCGAACCCCTATTG
>CAMIZK010000064.1 GCA_946403315.1 uncultured Bacteroidales bacterium
CTGCGGGACGGAAAGGACATGGCGGTGCTGAGTATCGGAGCGATTGGCAATACCGTCGCTGATGCGATAGAAGCCATCAGCCGTCAGCATTCAGCCATCAGCATTGCACACTATGATATGCGGTGGTTAAAACCGCTGGATGAGGAGATATTGCATGAAGTGGGTCAGCAATTCAAGACGATCGTGACGGCGGAAGACGGAATGATAGCCGGCGGTTTGGGCAGTGCGGTATTGGAATGGATGGCCGACCACGGCTATACACCTCATGTGATCCGTTTGGGAGTGAACGATCAGTTTGTAGAACACGGCTCGACCAAAGAGCTTTATCATATGCTTAAATTAGACAAGGAGGGAATATGCGAATCGTTATTGCAGGCGCTGGAGAAGTAGGTACACACTTGGCAAAACTGCTGAGTCGTGAGAACATGGAGATCTCGTTGTTAGACGAGCACTCGGACCGTCTGGGTGACCTGAGTGCCAACTACGACATGTTGACCAAAGTCGGTAATCCGACGTCTATCCACGACCAGCGGGACGTGGGTGTGAAGGACTGCGACCTGTTCATCTCCGTTACGCCGAACGAGTCAGAGAACATGACGGCATGCCTCATCGCGAATGCAGTGGGTGCCAAACGTACGTTAGCGCGTATTGACAACTACGAATACCTGCTGCCGGAGAACCGTAAGTTCTTCGAGAACATGGGTCTGAACCACCTGATCTATCCGGAGGTGCTGGCCGCCAATGAGATCGAAGAGAGTCTGCGCACGAACTGGATGCGGTACCATCTGCATCTGGGTCAAGGCGGAATGGAGTTGTGTGTGATTAAGATCCGTTCGACGGCAAAGATATTGGGAAAAGCGTTTGCGTCCGGTGTCTATAACCACGGCAAGTACCGTATTGTAGCCATCAAACGTGGTAACGAGACGATCATTCCGAGAGGTCACGACACGGTGGAAGAAGGCGATATGGTGTACTGCATGTGTCCCAAGGAGTACATGGAGTACATGCGGGAAGAGTTGGGTAAAACCAAACGGGAGATCAAGAACGTGATTTTCTTCGGAGGTGGCCGCATCGCCCGTAAAGCAGCGACGGAGCTGGGCAAGGAGATGAACATCAAGATCATTGAGAAGGACCGTGATGTCTGCCGAAAGTTGAGTGAGAAAGTGCCTAATGCGCTGATCATCAACGCCGACGGTTCCGATATGGAGGTGCTCAAGGAAGAAGGTATCCAGGATGCGGACGCTTTTGTTGCGGTAACGGACAGCAGCGAAGCGAATATCTTCGCTTGTTTGGCGGCCAACCGTTTCGGTGTTCGTAAGACGATCGCCGAAGTGGAGAACCTCGATTATATTCCGTTAGCGGAAGGTCTGGATATCGGTGCGGTACTGAACAAGAAGACGATCGCTGCCAGCTATATCTACCAGATGCTGCTGGATGCGAGTGTACGCGGTGTGCATAACCTGACGAGTGCCGATGCCGAGATTGTGGAGTTCGAAGCCAAAGACGGCAGCGTGATCACGAGAAACAAAGTGAAAGATCTGGATATTCCAAAGGAGGCCAATATCGGTGGTATCGTACGTGCCGGAGAAGGTATCCTGGTTAATGGCGACACCCAGATCATCAACGGCGACTTAGTGATCATCTTCTGCAAGAGTCACGTGATCCGTAACTTAGAGAAACTATTCAAATGACACGAACATTCAACTGGAAGTTAGTCTTTAAGACGATGGGCGTGTTAACCACGCTGGAGGCACTGTTTATGTTAGTGCCTACCTTCGTTGCGTGGTGGTACAAAGACCCGGATTTTGGAGCATGGATAGCGGCAAGTGCGATCACGTGGATCAGCAGCTGGTGGATGTTAGGAGCAGGTCGCAAGGCCGAGAAACGGGTCGGTGAACGGGAAGGATATGTGATTGTAGCCGCGGTGTGGCTCGTCTATTCGCTCTTCGGCATGTTACCGTTCTGGTTGAGCGGTGCGTTACCGAGTTTCACCGATGCCTGGTACGAGACCATGGCCGGATTCACGACTACCGGTTCCACCGTCTTCACCGATGTAGCGGCGCAGACGCATTCGATCCTACTCTGGCGTGCGTTGATGCAGTGGATTGGCGGTATGGGTATCATCGTGCTGAGTGTAGCGATCCTGCCGATGTTCGGTTTAGGCGGCATGCAGCTGTACAGCGCCGAAGTGACGGGTGTGAGTTACGAGAAACTCAGTCCCCGAATTGCGGACACCGCCAAGCATATGTGGTTGACGTATATCCTGCTGACTATCGGAGAAGGCGTCATGTTATGGCTGTTCGGAATGAATATCTTCGACTCCGTTTGCCATTCGATGAGTACGATTTCCACCGGTGGTTTTGCAACCCATAACGACAGCCTGATGAGTTACGGTCCGGCGATTCAATGGACCGTGATGGGCTTTATGCTCCTGTCGGGTATCAACTTTACGCAGTTGATCTATCTGTTCCGAGGCAAACCCAAACGAATGATCAAAGACGAGGAGACGCGGTGGTACGTAGGTGCGTGCCTCATCGCCGGTATCATCTTGGCCGTTGGTCTGCTGATTCATACCCACCAGATAGACAGTATCCGTTTAGGTCTATTTACGTCTGTTTCTACCATCACCAGTACCGGCTTTGTGGCGTCGGATTATATGCTCTGGCCACCTGTGCTGTGGATGATCGTCTTCTTCCTGATGCTCACCGGTGGTGCGTCGGGTTCGACGGCCGGTGGTATCAAATGGGTGCGTCTGGCGATTTTTGCCAAGTCAGCTAATGCCGAGATCAAACGGCGTATTCACCCGAATGCGGTCATTCCGGTTCGATTCAACGGCATGACGATGAGTGAGTCAGCTACCAGTAACATCGTTGCCTTCGTCTTCTTCTATGCGCTTACCATCGTGCTGGCATCGATCTGTTTCTGTGCCTGCGGCATCGGTTTTGATGAAGCGATCGGCATCGGTGTGTCCATGATCGGAAACGTAGGTGTGTCTATCGGTCAATGGGGATCCAGCGGTTGTTACGAAGCCATGCCGGATGTAGCCAAATGGGTAGCGACATTCGTGATGCTGATCGGTCGTTTGGAGATCTTCACGATACTTTTGTTATTCAGCCGTTCATTGTGGAAACGATAAGATGAGACCTTACAAAGTACTTCTGTTCATCGCCGGTTTACTGGTGAGTCTGGCAGCCTTATGCGTAGTGCTGCCAGGCCGGGTTTCTATTGCCGGAATGGAGGTGAGATGGCCTACGCTGTCAGAGGTGATGGGAAAGCCGTCAGAAGTCAGCATTCAGGATTCAGATTCAACGGAATACCGGAATACCGTTATACCGGAATACCGGGATACCGTAGTTATACCGGATACCGCTATTCAAGAAACACCTAAACCGGTTCTTCCACCGAAGATAGAAGTGGATTCTACGACGGACAGCCGTATTTTCTTAAGTCGTTTTTATGCTTCCTTAACGGAGGCGGGGACACGGGTAGTGCGTGTGCTCCATTATGGAGACAGCCAGATCGAGGAAGACCGAATCACCTTGCAGATCCGGGAAGGACTGCAGGCACGTTTCGGTGGACGCGGTGTGGGTCTGATGCCGTTAGCGCAGACGATTCCCACCAACACCGTGCGGCAGGAGATACGCATGAACGGTAAGGTGATCACACCGCAACAAGGACCCAAACGGTACCTCGTCTATGGGCCCAAGAAGACGCAACGGAAAGATGGTTTGTATGGCGTGATGGGACAAGTGGCTGTCATGGCAGATAGTTTGGTAAGCGGTAGTGAAGACGTGATCGCGATGTGCAAACCGCAGGTGCCCAGTGCCCATTACGACACCTGGCGGGTGTTTGCCGACAGCACTATCTCATGGACCACGAGCGGCGACACCGTACATCTGACGGGACGAGGATTCGTCTATGCTATCTCGCAAGAGACCGACACCGGTGTGATCGTGGATAATATCCCGATGCGAGGCTGTCTGGGAACGGTGTTCACCAAGATGGATAGTGCACTCTTGGCATCGTTTTATCAACAGGAAAACGTGCAGTTGATCATCATGCAGTTCGGCGGAAACGCTATTCCTTTCAATGAGAAACCGGAGACGATCCGTGGATTCATCAAAGGGTATCGGGAGCAAATCCGTTATCTGCGGCAATGTGCACCGCAAGCAGATATCCTCTTTATCGGTCCCAGCGACATGATGCGCATGAAAGACGGTGTTTGGCAGAGTTATCCGATGGTGGCATACATGGATAAGTTACTGAGGAAGATGTGCTTGGAGGAGAATATCGCTTATTTCAGTTTAAACAACTGGATGGGCGGTGCCGGCAGTATGCTGAGATGGAAAGAGAACGGTTTAGCCGGAAATGACGGTATTCACTTCACCCGGAAAGGTGCTAAAAAAGCCGGACAGGCGATTTCGGATTGGATCTTAAATGGACTTGATTGAGCACATATTCGCCTTTAACCCGGATTCGCCTTTACTGTTCACGCAGTTCTATTTCTGGGCATTCTTCGCATTGGTCTTTGCGTTGTTTACGTTGATCATGGAGGTGGGTGCGAAAGATGACGCGTCACGTCGCAGTCGAAGTAGGCTGCATACCCGTAACATCTTTTTGCTCGTCGTCAGTTGTTTCTTTTACTACAAGACCAGCGGTGTGTTCCTGACCATTCTCATCTTCCTGACGATCGCTAACTGGTTTATCGCCTACCTGATCAAGGCGCATGAACGGCAAACGGCAGCGAAGGTGTTCTTATGGCTATCCGTGATTATCGACTTAGGAATCTTAGCGTATTTCAAGTACGCGTATTTCTTCACGAACATGTTCAACGACCTTACGGGTTCACATGTGACGATCGTCGATCAGATCATCCTGCCCGTCGGTATCTCGTTCTATACCTTCCAGGTCATCTCCTACACGTCCGACGTCTATCACGGACGTATCCAACCTGTGAAGAACATCCTGGACTTCGGGTTCTACGTCAGTTTCTTTCCACAGCTGGTGGCCGGACCTATCGTGCGTGCAGAGGAGTTTGTGCCGCAGTTATATAAACCGTACCGGCTCAGCCGAAGAATGTTCGGTATCGCTATCTTCTGGATTCTGAACGGCTTGGCTAAGAAGATCATCCTGTCGGACTATCTGGCAGTGAACTTCATCGACCGGGTGTTTGATAATCCGCTTCTGTTCTCCGGTTTTGAGAACCTGTTTGCGCTGTTCTCCTACTCCTTGCAGGTCTACGCCGACTTCTCCGGTTACACGGACATCGCGATCGGCATCGCCTTGCTGATGGGATTCTACCTGCCGATGAACTTCAACAGCCCGTACAAATCTCAGAACCCACAGGAGTTCTGGAGAAGATGGCATATGTCGTTGGGTCGCTGGCTCAAGACCTATCTGTACATTCCTCTCGGTGGAAACCGGCGGATAGGCAAAGGCACGTATATATGGTGGTTAGTGATCGCTGTCGTCTCGTCGGCACTCACCGGCTGGTGGTTGTGGATCATGATACCTTTTGTGGCATTCATGGTAGGAGTATTCATCTGGAACCGACATGCCGATTCCACGGCTTCTTCCAGTAAACTGCTCTACTCCAACCTCAACTCGTTTATCACGCAGGTGTTGGGTGGTCTTTGGCACGGCGCCAGTTGGAACTTCATCATCTGGGGTGGTATCAACGGTATCGGAATGATCGTCAATAAGATCTGGCGGGAGATGAACTGGCATATTCGTTTTGGTCTGATGACCCTTCTGACCTTAGGCTTGGGATATGCCGATTACAGTACGAACCTACCCGCTTGGCGCTTGTTTGCCATCTGGGCGGCGATTGTGTGGATCGGTACGGCGATACGGTATATCTATTTCCTGTGCAAGGGAAAAGACAGTAAGTGGACCAAAGGTCTCGGTGTCTCTTGGGCGATTGCTCAAACCTTTGCGTTTATCACCTTCACCCGTCTGTTCTTCCGAAGCAGCAGTAACCTCGACCCGGCAACGGCCAATGAAGTGGCATGGAGTACCGCCAAGAACATGGTGAATCAGATCGGTGGGGCTTGGAACAGCGCTATGATTCCGGATTTCCTGTGGGAGTACCGCTGGGTGGTAGCGATGTTCGTGGTCGGAATGATCATTCACTGGCTACCCACCAACTGGAAGAGACGTTACCGGCTGTGGTTCACCGCCATGCCGTTATGGCTCATGACGATCGTGGTATGCGTGGCTTTAGTCGTGATCTACCAGTTCGTCTCCGCAGAGATGCAACCGTTTATATATTTCCAATTCTAGCCGGTTTAGAACCGGACCAAGTTATCTATGCAGACCATAGGCATTACAGGAGGTATAGGAAGCGGTAAATCGACTATCGCACGGGAATTGGCAAAGCGCGGCTTTGCCGTTTATGACTGTGACCTCGAAGCCAAGCGAATCATCGCAGAAGATGAATCCGTACAAAAGGCGATTATCGGATTATTGGGAGAAGAGGCGTTTGTAGACGGGAAGTACAACACCGCCTATGTGAGTCAACGGGTGTTTGCCGATAAGGCATTATTGGAGCAACTCAACACCATCATTCATCCTGCCGTTAAGAAGGATATCAAACGACTTCAAACAACCTCAAACGACCTCAAACCTCTTTTTGTAGAATCCGCTATCTTGTATGAAGCCGGAATGGATACGCTGTGTGATAAAGTGATCGTTGTGGAAGCACCGGAAGATATCCGCATCGCACGCACCATCCACCGGGACTATCACGACATCGCTTCGGACGCAAATATAAATAATGTACGCGCTCGTATACGCGCACAAAAAGTTCATAAGGGAGATCTGACGATCATTAATGACGGAAAGACCGATATCCCGGGATTAGTAGAAAAAATTACACATTGGATGTAGAAAAATTGACGGAAATGAGCGAAATAACGGAAAAGAATGGCATATGCTTGCATATGTCATTTTTTTTTTGTAATTTTGCGCTCGCATTTTGTGAATTATATGAAGATAGCTATTATCGGATACGGAAAGATGGGGCATATGATAGAGGATATCGCCCTGAGTAGAGGTCACGAGATCGTCGGAATCATAGATCCGACTTTAGCCGTCAGCCATCAGCCGTCAGCCATCAGCTTTGACAGTGAGGAGTTTCGGAGTGCGGAAGTGGCAATTGAGTTCACCACCCCGTCAACGGCAGAAACCAATATTCGTAAGGCATGGGAGCAAGGCGTGCCGGTGGTATGCGGAAGTACGGGATGGAAACCGGAGGAATTGAAAAGTGAAAAATTAAAGGTGAAAGGAGAAAAGAACCGAGTTATTATCAAGGATGAACAAGAGAGAACCATGTTGGTATGGAGCAGTAATTTCTCGGTAGGAGTGAATATTTTCTTTGAGATGAATAAGTGGTTAGCCAATGAAATGGCAAAACAACCGCAGTACACCCCTTCGATCACGGAAACCCACCATATTCACAAATTGGATAAACCCAGCGGTACGGCGAAGACATTAGCGGAAGCTATCAGCCATCAGCTTTCAGCCGTCAGCGTTCCTATCAAGAGTATTCGGGAAGGCGAAGTGCCGGGCACCCATGAGGTGAAATGGGACAGTGAAGAGGA
>CAMIZK010000065.1 GCA_946403315.1 uncultured Bacteroidales bacterium
AGAAAGGTTTGCAGTATGCTTACCGCGATCGTAAGAACAAAAAACGTACGTTCCGTGCTCTCTGGATTCAACGTATCAACGCTGCCGCTCGCCTCGAAGGTCTGAGCTACAGCCAACTGATGGGTTGCCTCAAGAAAGCAGGAATCGTTATCAACCGCAAGGCACTTGCTGACCTCGCTATGAACCAACCCGCTGCTTTCAAAGCAGTTGTTGATCAAGCGAAAAAGAAAGCTGCCTAAGTAAATCCCCAATGGGGCCCCCGAAAATTTTAATTTTTGGGGAGAGCGGAGCGCCCGAGTACCTACTTTGAAAACGTAGTTTTCAAACGCGTACGAGGGATGCGAACGCGACAGTTCTTACAAGAAAAAGGCTCGCAATTATGCGAGCTCTTTTTGTATCTGAATGCTGACGGCTGATAGCTGACGGCTTAATTCCTTACTTGCCGGAACGAGCGGCAGTCGTAGATAATTCTGAATAATTCCTTTCTGCGCCAGCACCGCTTTGATGCCTACCGGATTACCTTCCTTAAACAGCAACCGCACCATCTGCTCGTACTTCGCCTGTTTAGCTTGGTCCTTTTTATGTACGATATCCCAAAAATCTTCCGGGAAAGCGTTACTTGCTACCGATATCAGACCTGCTCCACCGGCTTCCATGATCTGACACGCAATCCCGTCATCACCGCTTATCACCAGAAAATCAGCATTCGCCTTTTGCCTTTCGTCTATTAGCCGTTTAATCTGCTCTACATTGCCGGATGCCTCTTTGATACCCACGATCTTATCCGGTACGGCCTCATAGATCCGCATCACCGTCTCCGGTAACAGATTCACACCCGTGCGCCCGGGAACATTATAAAGAATAACCAGTACAGGACTCGCTTTTGCTACGGCACAGAAATGTTGGAACAGACCTTCCTGATTGGGTTTATTGTAATACGGACAAACACTCAAAATGGCTTCAAAACCCGTCAAGTCAATGGCCTTTAAACTCTCGCAAACAGCGGCTGTGTTATTACCACCAACACCTAACACCAACGGCAAACGACCAGCTACGTACTGACGGATAAACGTTCTCACTTCCCGTTTTTCCTCCTCGGTCATCGTGGCCGCTTCACCCGTCGTGCCCAGCACCACGATATAATCGACCTTACCCGTTAACTGGGTGTCTAACAGTCGTGCCAAGGCCTTGTAGTCAACGTTTCCGTTCGCGTCAAAAGGCGTAATGAGTGCGGTACCAAGTCCTTTTATCCTTTCATTTTTCATTTTTCACCTTTCAATTAGTCATTGCTCTTAATCGTCGTTAAGTAATTGATAATCTGATCATACAAACCCTTGACATCGGGATTCTCCATGCCCATCAGCATATCGTGTAATCCTTCGCCCATGCTCAGTCCCACTTTGAAATCGGCATCCGTGTACATCGCCAGATAACGCAAGGGTAGGAGAGTTTGCGTCGAAAGATCAATCAGCAGATCGTAATGTTCTGCTTTCAGATCCGTCAACACGTAGTCCTTCGGTTTACCTAACCAGTTATAGTCACCCAGTCCTAAGATTCGACTTTGCGGTAAAATCAAGGTCTGGATCTCTTTTCTTCCCAGATATCCCCACATCGTCACGTCCATCTGCCGCCTCAACAAATCCTGCCGAATGGCCTTGATGGCATCGTTCCGCTCCAATGGGTCACTCTCATAGATCACCATCACCTTCAGCGACTGGTCCAAATGCGGAAAACGAACCGTTCTCTCCGGCTGTTTCTTGCGTAAATAATCAAATATATACTGTTTTAGTTTCATTCGTAATTCGTAATTTTTAATTTTCAATTATTTCAAGGAATTCCTCCTCAGTCTTGAGAGGAATTCCGAGATCCTCCGCTTTCTTCCGTTTCTCCGGACCCATATTCTCACCCGCTAAAATAAAGCTCGTCTTCTTGCTTACGGATCCTACATTCTTTCCGCCGTGCGCTTCAATCATTGCCTTGTACTCATCACGACTGTGCTGCGCAAACGTACCGGAGATTACAATACTCAGTCCGGCTAACTTATCACTCGTCGGTGCGGCCTCCGCTTCGCCTTCCATCTGCAAACCCGCTTGTCTCAATCGCTCCAAAATCTCCAAATTCTGCAGGTCCTCAAAATACTTCACGATATTCTCCGCAATCTGCGGTCCCACATCTTCGATGGCACATAACTGTTCGACCGTCGCCCATTGTAAACTGTCAATCGTGTTGTATTTGCGTGCTATCTTCTTGGCGGTTGTTTCACCTACCATCCGGATACCCAACGCAAACAGCACCCGTGACCACGGCACGTTTTTCGAGGCTTCGATACCATCTAAAATATTCTGTGCACTCTTCTCGCCCAACCGCTCCTGCGCTGCGATGTCCTCTAATTTCAGATCGTAGATATCGGCGATGTTCTTTAACAATCCCTTCTGGTAAAACAGATCAATCGTCTCTTCGCCCAGACCATCGATATTCATCGCCTTGCGACTCACAAAATGTTCGATCTTTCCCTTGATCTGCGGTGGACATCCACTCTCGTTCGGACACCGCCATGCTGCTTCTCCTTCCACTCTTACCAACTTTGCCCCACATTCAGGACATACCTCCGGGAACGAAAAATCCTTTGTACTTTGTACTTCGTCACTTTGTTCCTTACCCGTTATTTTGGGAATAATCTCGCCGCCTTTCTCTACCCACACACGGTCACCCGGTCGGATATCGAGTTGTTTGATAAAATCCTCATTATGCAGTGTCGCCCGTTGCACCATCGTGCCGCTCAACTGCACCGGTTCAAGATTGGCTACCGGTGTCACCACACCGGTTCGACCTACCTGATATGTGATCTCGCGGAGTAGGGTCAACTGCTTCTCGGCAGGGAACTTATACGCAATCGCCCAACGGGGTGTCTTGGCGGTATAACCGAGTTCATCTTGCTGCGCCAAGTCATTTACTTTCAGCACAATACCGTCGGTAGCTACCGGCAGATTCTTCCGCTCCGTGTCCCAGTAAGCGATATACGCCATCACCTCATCTACGGAGTGGCATACCTTAATCGCGTCAGATATATGAAAACCCCAAGCCTTCGCTGTTTCTAACCGCTCAAAATGCGTGGTGCCGGGCAGGTTCTCGCCTAACATATAATACAAATACGCATCCAGACCACGCCGTGCCACTTCCCGTGGATCTTGCAGTTTGAGTGTTCCTGAAGCCGCATTTCTCGGATTGGCAAACAGCGGTTCTTCCTGTTCCTCCCGCTCTTTGTTCAGCATCTCAAACCGCTCCCAAGGTAACAGTACTTCGCCTCGTAACTCAAAGAACTCCGGCACATCCTTTCGCTCAATCCGCCAAGGAATAGAAGGAATCGTCTTGATATTCTCAATCACATTGTCCCCCTGCTGTCCGTCCCCTCGTGTGAGTGCTTTCACCAGCACACCATGCTCGTACCAAAGCGAGATAGACAAACCGTCATATTTGAGTTCGCAAACAATCTCTACACCCGAAGACAATTTCCTTACCCAATCCTCAATCTCTTCGCGCGAATAACTATTCGCCAACGACAACATCGGGTACTTGTGTTTGACCTGCTCAAATGCCTTCCCCTTTGTACTTTGTCCTTTGTCCCTTTGTACATCGAGATCGCTCCCTACATGCTGGGTAGGCGATTTAGGATCAAACATATCGGGAAACATCGCCTCCAAGGCTTGCAGACGATGCATTTTCTCATCGAACTCCCGATCGGAGAGCGTAGGCATGTTCAGTACGTAGTACTTATAGTTCGCCTCCTCCAACTCCTTCCGCAGGCGTCTTAACTCCTCCCGCTCCGGTGCTTCTATTTCAGAAAATAAATCGTACATCGTAAATCGTCCAATCGTCAATTACCTCACCACGATTCTTCTCGGGTACGCCGTGCCTTTATAGTAGATATACAGCAGATACACACCCGGCGCTTGCGGCAGATCCACCGTGTGGTATAGCGACGTGATTTCCTGCTGTTCCTGCAGCATTCCGCTTACGGTGTAGATCGCATAGAAACTCCGCAACCCCGGTTCATATGCATTCTGAATCACAAGCTGATGATCCTTCTTCTCCAGTATATCCAAACTGTTCACGTACGGCACAATCGGTTGGGATAGGGTGCTGTCTAACTTCAGACCCACTAACACCGGATCATGGTCCGAACAACGGAACATCGACAGGTCACTCGACTTGTCGTACGTGTATTTATCGTCCTCATCGGAATTGATATGATAGGCTGACATACCCGTCACCTGCCGCCGCAAGGTCTCGTTACTGATGGCATGGTCGATGTAACTGGCCATACCGCCGAACATGTAACTGTAACTGCTGTCCGCATGGAACGCACGGTGCAGATCAATCATGTTATTCTTCTCCGTGAACGTCAGGATAGGATCCGTGAACGCGTAGCAGTTGAGGTCACCCATAATCAGCAGGTCATTTTCCATAATACTGCGGTTCTGACGGTAACTGTTATACAGCTTGATCACCGCCTGCGACTCGTTCACACGCCGGCCAATGCCACCGCTGTTCATCGCTTTGAAGTGGTTAATCGAGTAAATGAATTTCTCGCCCGTCGCTTTCTCACGGAAACATACCATCTTCTTGCGGTTTTGCACCTCCACGTCCGTTGCCACCGGCGTGTTGATCGGCTCCACTTTATTGACGTCATACACGAAATCCACTTTCTGGAACGTTCCCGAACCTAAATCGTGGAAGTACTGATAGTTCCTACCCACTGTGTTCTTGTTCAAGTCACTCACGATCTCCGCAATCGCTTCGTCTCCCTGCTGTAACTCCACCAGTCCGTATATATCCGCGTTGATCTTCGCTAACGCTTTACTCACCTTCGCCCGTTGGTCCTGGTGCTCCGAATAACTGTCGGCACCCATCGATCCCCAGGTCATGTAGTAGTTCTCTAAGTTGAATCCGCAGATCAATAACCGGTAGTCACCCAAATCCGGTATCCCTTTCTCCAAATCCGCACGCGTGTTGCCTCTCCATGTACCACCACTCATCGTCAACTTACTCGTGCTCGTCACCGACGCCTTCAGGTTATAGATCTTCTCGCCGCAACGATGGTATCCGCTTACACCACTCAAACTGAACATACACGAGTTGTTGATCCGCACCGTCTCGTTGTATTCCTCCGAACCCATCACACCGTGACTCTCCGGCTGAAAACGACGCCATGGAGATACCACGTAGTTCCCGTTCGCATTGGCACAAACCACCATCGGAACATCGAAGATAACCGTCTTACCCACATAAGGCGACAAGGCTTGACCACTCCAACTACCGGAATCGGGTATCGAGATATGCACCTGAGCGCATAACGAAACTGAGGCCATCAATAGAAGGATAGAGAAGTAGCGTTTCATGGATATAAACCTTTCAATTTTCACTTTTCACCTTTCATTTTTCTAAAATCGGCTACAAAATTACAAAAAAATTTTCATATATGCAAAAAAAGTTGTATCTTTGTGCCGGATTTTATAAAAAACACGCTAAATCGGATGGATTTTTCGAAGTGGAAAGGCTATATGAAGTTCGGGAAATGGGGTAAGTACCTCATCACCATCCTTGTGTTCCTTTTTATCTATCTCTTCGTCGGTGACCAAAGCCTCGTGCAGTTCTCCCGGCGGAACAAAGAGATCAAGTCGTATGAGCAGCAGACAAGGGCGTACCGGAAGGAAACCGAAAAAGCGGAACAGATGCTGCAAGTGCTCAATAACAAGGACAGCCTCGAGCGTTACGCGCGTGAACTATATTATATGCACGAAAACAACGAAGATATCTACGTCATAGAAGAATGAGAAAATCGACTATCCTATTACTGATCGGCGCGTTTATCGCTGCAGTCGGTGCCGGACTGAGTATCGCCAACATCGAGCCCTATGCTGACTATGTGCTCGTCTTGGGCGCTGCCATCATCATCATTCGCGGTTTTATCCGCAATCACGAAGATTAGAATAATAATCGTGCCCTTGCGGCTAAGAAAAGGATTAAATCAAAAATCATAAATTTGAAATCATAAATGATCGATCGCAATCGATCCGAACATATCATCTTAGGCGTCGATCCGGGTACCCTCTATATGGGTTACGCGGTGTTGCATACCGTCGGACAACAAGTTGAAATACTGGAGTTTGGAGCGTACGACGTGCATAAACTCGAAGGACAATATCCGCGGTTGCAGAAGGAGTTTTTCTTCCTGCAATCGATCATTGACAAATACCATCCGTCCTGCCTGGCTATTGAGACCCAGTTTGTGGACAAAAACCCGCAGACCATGATCAAGATCGTCCATGCGCAAGGAGTAGCGATTGCAGCGGCTTTGAGCAAAGACGTGCCGATTTACGAGTATTCGCCGATGAAAATCAAGATGGCCATCACTGGTAACGGACACAGCACCAAACAGCAGGTGGCGGGCATGTTACAGCGTTTTCTCCATATCCCCGAAGAGGAGATGCCCAGGAAACTGGATGCCACTGACGCCCTCGGTATCGCTTACTGCCATTTCCTGCAGTTAGGCTTACCTACCTCCGAAGGAGGAGCCAAAGACTGGACTACCTTCGCCAAGCGCAAAGGCCTCACCGACAAAGGTCTCACCGGTCCCGCCGCCCAACTCGCCGCTGCCTTGGCTACCGTAAAAAAGAAAAAATAATTGCAAAAAATTTGGTACATTCAAAAAAAAGTTGTACCTTTGCAGCGCCAAATGACTAAATGGCTAAATGAGAAAATAAATTGTAAATTGTAAATAACTAAATCATAAATTAAATTATCATGGCTTACAAAATTTCAACCGACTGCATTGCTTGCGGTACATGTATTGACGAGTGCCCGATGGGTGC
>CAMIZK010000066.1 GCA_946403315.1 uncultured Bacteroidales bacterium
GTCATTTCGCCGCAGAGGTCTTGGGAAAGAAGTTCTTTGGCGTTTTCAGGTTGTTCACCGAGCAGCAGCATCATCTTGGTGAGCAGTGCTTCGGTAGTGATATCATGACCGGAGAGCACACCGGCTTTCATGAGGTTGAGGGACACGGCATAGAGTCCCATTTCCACGGAACCGGTGTTACATTGCGTCTTATTGACGATGATGATACCGCGTTCGACAGCCGATTTCAGTTCCCGGTAAAGCCATTTGTCGGTAGGTGCATTGCCGGCGCCGAAGGTCTCAAGTACCACACCTTTTAATCCTCGTGTACGCAAGAGCGCACGCACGACGGGTTGCTGAATGCCGGGGAAGAGTTTGAGTACCGCCACGTTGCAGTCAAAACGGGTATGCAGCAAGAGCGGTGCATCCGAACGGCTGTAATGCACGAGGTGCGGCTGGTAGGTGATATGCACACCGGCCTTGGCCAGCGCCGGGTAGTTGTAACTGTTAAACGCCGAGAAATGTTCGGCATTGCGCTTGGTGGTACGGTTAGCACGGAAGAGCCTGTCTTCGAAATAGATGGTCACTTCCGGCACGATGGGATTACCGTCTTCATCCTTCGCTGCCGCAATCTCGATGGCCGTCAACAGGTTTTCCTTGGCATCGGAACGAAGCACACCGACGGGCAGTTGCGAGCCGGTGAAGACCACGGGTTTGGCCAGGTTCTCCAGCATGAAAGAGAGTGCCGAAGCCGAGTAAGACATCGTATCGGTGCCGTGGAGGATGACAAAACCGTCATAATCGTTGTAACGGTCATAGACCGTTTGCGCCATACGCACCCAGCAATCCGGATTGACGTCAGAGGAGTCCAGCAGGGGTGAGAACGCTTCGATATCGACTTGTATGTCTCCGGCAAAGAGTTCCGGCATAAACGCCTTAAACGTCTCGATATCCGCCGGAATGAGTGCGTCGGACACCTTGTCACGGACCATGGTAATCGTACCTCCCGTAGAAATCAAAAGCACTTTATTCATAGCTTTTCCACCATTTTGCGGTGCAAAATTAGTAAAAAATTTGCATATATGCAAGAAAAATCGTATCTTTGCAGCGATTTTTGGGAATTATGACAGCGAAAGTACTGATTATCGACGGTGACATCAGTCTGTCCACGGTGTTATGCGACTATCTGGCAAGTCGGAGTTACGCGGCACAAACGGTAGGAAACGGCAAGGCGGGATTGGAAGCTTTGTCGAAGGGCCGTTGGGATGTGGTGCTGACGGAGTTACAGGGGATAGACGGAAACGGTTTTGATTTAATCAAGCAGATTCGGCACCGTTTACCGCATATTCCGTTGCTTGTGCTCACGACGAGGAATGATAGGGAAAGTCAGATTCGGGCGTTTGAGTTAGGCTGTGACGACTACCAGACGAAACCTTTTTCGATGGATCTGCTGATCTGCCGGATGGAAGCTGTCTTGCGGCGGATACGGGCGTATGAGGAGAGTAAGCAACGAGTGTTTGATCTGAACGGTCACGTGTTCGATGCGACACATCAGACCTTGGACGGAAAGCATATGTCATCGAGGGAAAGTGACCTAATGCTGATGCTATGCCGGCAGGAGGGTGAGACGGTAGATAAGCACAAGATTCTCAGTGCATTATGGAAAGAGGACAATGCGTTTACGGCACGGTCGTTGGGCGTGTATATCAATCATCTGAGGGGATATCTGACACCCATCGGGTACGAGATCATCGGCATACGATACCGAGGTTATAAGCTCGTTAAAACGTTAAATTCTTAGCCCTTGCGGGCACGATTGTTTGTTAAAACGTTAAATTGTTAAATTGTTAATATGAAAATTATTGCACCGAGTGTATTGTCTGCGGATTTCGGACATCTGGCAGAGGATTTGGAGATGATCAACCGCAGTGAAGCGGATTGGTTACATATCGACGTGATGGACGGTACGTTTGTGCCGAATATCTCATTTGGTTTTCCGTTGATGGTACCGTTTAAGCAGTACTGCAAGAAGCCGTTGGATGTCCATCTGATGATCGTGCATCCGGAGAAATACGTGGAGCGTTTCTGTGACGCCGGTGCATGGTCGGTGGGTTTTCATCTGGAGGCAGTAGAGGACCCGTTGCCGATTCTGGAACTGATCAAGGCGAAGGGCGTTCGTACCTGTCTGACGATCAATCCGGATATTGATGTCAAACGCTTAGTGCCGTACTTGGACAAGGTGGATATGATCCTGCTGATGTCCGTTTTTGCCGGTTTCGGTGGTCAGAAATTCATTCCGGAAACGATGGATAAGATCCGTTTTATCAAGGCGGAGATTGAGAAACGGGGTCTGAAGACGCTGATCGAGATCGATGGAGGTGTGAACACGGAGAATGCCGCAGCGCTGTTTGAAGCCGGTGCCGATGCGTTGGTAGCCGGAAGTGCCGTGTTCGGTGCGAAAGATCCGGAGGAAGCGATACGAGCGATGAAAGCGTGAAAAAGTACCTCCGTGCATATCCTATGGTTGTATTGCTGTTACCGCTGGTGGCAGCAATATTGCTTTATGACCACTGCTGT
Source organism: uncultured Bacteroidales bacterium (assembly GCA_946403315.1). GTDB lineage: Bacteria > Bacteroidota > Bacteroidia > Bacteroidales > Paludibacteraceae > Colicola. Next base: position 2,557 of record CAMIZK010000066.1, read on the forward strand.
CCGAAGGCGGTGGAGGAAGCGGTGGCACGGGATGTGGCGTTTGTGATCCGGAGTGAATCCAAACCGACGGAGAAATGTGAGCGCTTTGAGGCGGAGGTGATTGCGCAGAAGGATAGCTCTAATGGCGAAGGGCGAAGGGCGAAGGGCAAATGGCAGGCGGCAAAGGGAGCGGTGTATCTATATCTGTTGCGGGACAGTGCGAACACGATGCCGGGCTGGGGAGATACGGTGGTGGCACATACGACGATCGAATGGGATCGAAGGATAGGCAGGGCGTTTGCGGCACGATGGAACATTCAGCCGTCAGAGGTCAGCTATCAGCCTTCGCTGCAGGAACGGTTATACGGGCGTCTGAAAGCATCAGGATTGGAAGGCGATGAGTTAGCGATCGTAGGTGCGTTGACGCTGGGATATAAGGAAGATCTGGATCCGGAAGTGAAACAGCGTTTTCAAGCATCCGGTGCGGCACATGTGTTAGCCGTCAGTGGCCTGCATACGGGTGTGATCTACGGGTTACTGCTGTTGATCGTCACTTTAGGCGGTCGTTTCAAACCGCTGTACGAAGAGCGTTGGGCACGATGGGGGATCAGTCTGCTTATCATCGGTGTGATGTGGTTCTACGCCCGGCTAACGGGAATGACGCCGTCAGTGGTACGTGCGGTGCTGATGGTGTCGATTGTGGAGATTGCACGGATGGCGTACAGAAGGGCGGTGTCGATCAATACGATCGCAGCCGCAGCGGTACTCATTCTGCTGGTACGCCCTGCAGATCTGTGGAGTGTCAGTTTTCAATTGAGTTTTACGGCCACCGCCGCGATTGTGATGACAGCAAGCAGTATGGAACGATTTCTGCACCGGCAGGTATGGAAAAGCAAGGCACTCAATTGGGTGGTAGGTACGATCATTGTCTCTTTGGCAGCGCAGATAGGTACGTTACCGATTACGATGTATAACTTCGGACAGGTGAGCAGTTATTTCCTGCTGACAAACCTGATCGTGTTGCCGTTAGCAACAATCTTAGTGCCGTTAGGTCTGGTAACGATGACGTTAGGCGGTGGATGGATAGGCGTGGTGGCAGGTAAAGTGACGGGTGCCGTGGCATGGCTACTGAACCATGCAGTAGGATGGATAGAGAGTTTACCGGGAAGTACGGTAAGTGCGCAAATTGATGGCTGGATGGTAGCGGCATATTACGCACTCATCTTGCTGTTCTACTGGACTGTGGTCAAAAAACCGCAGTAAAAAACACACGGTACTTGCATATATCAGAAAAAAGTTGTAATTTTGCATGCAAATTAAAAAACATATAAGAATGAAGAGAATATATTTCCTTTTATCTGTTGTTTGTTTGGCTTTGAGCGTGCAGGCGCAAGAAGTGGAAGAACCGGTGATTATCAATGCTCCAGACACGGTAATTGACAAGACGGCGTATTCGTTAACGGAAGAAGGTATTACCATTTCCGTTTCGTACGGTTCGGCTTACCCTGCCGGTTACAGTTACAACAATCTGGGCGTGACTTATTTCGCCTGCTTAGCCGGAGGATCCATGACGATCAGCGCCGAGCAGGAAATCAAAGGTATTGCCATCAATGGTTGGGTAAAAAATAATTTCTATGCTACCTGCAACAAAGGCACGATCGATTACTTGTCAGACGATGCAGAAGACACGACGGGTGAACCGGTGTTGACTATTTCGGATATTGATTCAACAAGTGTCACTATTAGTTGCGAGAAACAGTTACGTTGTTTCAGCGTTGAGGTGTATTTCTTAGAAAATCCCGGAGAAACACAAGGTGAAGTGATGGATACCGTTCGTTTCACGGCTGTGACGGCGGTGGCACAGGATTATTCGGAGGATACGACCTATTCGTCGGAAGGAGCTTACAGTTACTGGTTGATGTTAGCGCCGGAAAGCGGTTATCCGCAGGTGTGGTTGGATTTGTACGCAGCGGTAAAAGGCGATTTGAGCGGAACTTATTCGTTGTACGATTTCAATGTGGGCGATTATACGTACGTGCAGTTAAGCCAGGATGAGTTGGATTACGAATACGCTTATGATCAGGAGTTTACAATTACCGCAACCGAAAACGGTTACCATATTGAAGGATGGATTATTGCGGATAACGATGTGCAGTATGAGTTTGTCTATGACGGACAGGTGGAAGGTGTAGCGGAAGGTATGGAGCGCCTCGAAGACGAGCAGAATGCCACCAAGATATTGCGCAACGGACAAGTGATCATTCTTCGCGGAGAGAAGAAATATACGATCTTAGGCACTACGCATTAATATTTCTCTGTTTATGACGACGCTTACCCTTACGGAGCTATGTAGCCTTATCGGCGAGGTGCTGGACAATAGTCTGTCCGGTTCGTTCTGGGTGAAAGCGGAGATCAGCAGCCTCAGCAGCAAAGGCGGACATCTGTATATAGAGTTAGTAGAAAGTCGAAAGACAAAAGACTGCGACTACGTTGCTCAAAGCCCCATAGCCGCCAAGATGCGTGCAACGTGTTGGAGCGGTACGCAGGAGATGCTGATGGCGTATTTCGAGTCCGAGACGGGTCAGCGTCTGCAACCGGGCATGGCGGTACTGGTGGAAGCGGAGATCCAGTACCATCCTGTCTATGGGTTGAGTCTGTCTATCGTGGGTATCGATCCGAGTTATACGTTGGGTGACATCGCCCAACAGCGGCAGAAGACCATTGCTCAGTTGCAGAAAGACGGACTTTTAGACGCACAACAACTGCTACCATTACCGACACTCATTCGCAAGATCGCGGTTATTTCTTCCGCCAATGCTGCCGGGTATGAGGATTTCAAGCATCAATTGGAACACTCGCCTTTTGCCTTTCAGTTAATGCCTTTCTTTGCGACCATGCAAGGAGAACATGCGGCAAAGTCGATCATTGCGGCATTGGAAGAGATAAGCCAAGAGCCAGGTCAGACCTGTAATAGCCAACAGCCTTTTGATTGCATAGCAATCATCCGAGGAGGAGGCGCCACAACGGATCTGAGTTGTTTTGACAACTACGAGTTATGTGCAGTCTGTGCGCAGTTTGAGATACCGATCATTACCGGTATCGGTCACACACGCGATATCTCCGTGCTGGATCTGGTGGCGCATCAGGCGCTGAAGACACCTACGGCGGTAGCCGAATGGCTGATCCACCGGATGGATGATCAGATGAGTCGTATCAATGATCTCATCGTGCGGCTGCAACGGACCCGGGAACGGCAGATCCTTATTCGGCAGCATCGCATCGAGATGCTCGAACAACGGCTGAAGGCATGTAATCCGGAACGGATCTATAAGATGGGATATAGTCTGCTAACGAAGAACGGAAAAGTGGTTCGTTCCGTAAACGAATTGGAGACCGGCGATATAGTAGTTACACATCTGGCAGACGGTCATCGGGAGTTGAAGGTATGATTCTAAGCAAATCACAACGGATCGGTGCAGCGGTGCTTTTCGGCATCGCGTTTGTGGCCTGGGTGACTTATGCCGTGTGGCCTTCCCGCCAGCCGGATCTGTCGAACTTATCTGATCCGCCGTATAAGAAGAAAGGTCGTTCGTGGGAAGAACGCAAGGATTCGATGCGTCGTGCGGATTCGATCCGCTATGCGGAGTGGTCAGCGGAACGTGAACTAAGGTATGACTCGTTTCGTGTGGCGGATTCGTTGCGGCGGTTGGAACGTCGGGAAGAGTTGGTACGACTACGGGATTCGGCGCATGTGGCCGATTCGTTATGGCGGGATTCGATGGGGATTTATTTTGTACGGCACGAGAAAAAAGACACGATCCTGGATCTCAACCATTGTGATACCACGGAGTTGCAATATATTCGCGGTATCGGCAAATATACGGCGATACAGATTCTACGTTACCGGGAACAACTCGGCGGATACCACTCTACCCGGCAACTGACAGATGAAGCCTTTGCCAAGTGTCATCTGGACACTTTGTTAGCGCATTTTATTGTCGATACTACTGCCATCACATTGATAGATGTCAACAGATGCTCCATCGATCGTCTGCAGCACCATCCGTACCTGCGGTATACCCAGGCCAAAGCCATTTACCACCTCCGCCGGAAAAAGGTCAAACTGAGCAGCATCGAGGAATTAAAAACGCTACCGGAATTGACAGAAGAGGACATAAAACGGATTGCTCCGTATCTGAATTTTGAGTAAAAAAAGTACGTTTTCAAACCGTCAAATCGGCAAAAGGCTGAAAATAAATACGTTACTATTTGCTTTTTTCAAAACCATTTTCTTGCGCAGGTGGGAAAAAAGCAGTAATTTTGCAGCGGATTT
>CAMIZK010000067.1 GCA_946403315.1 uncultured Bacteroidales bacterium
GGAGCGGCGGCTTTTTTCGGAGCTGCTTTTTTCGGAGCGGCTTTCTTCGGAGTCTCTTGTGTTTCTGCCATAATCAGATACCCTGGTTCGTGTCGGGCACAACTGTTAATGAATACTCTGTTCTTGACGTTGACGTCGTTGATATTTGTCGATTTCCAATTGCGTATGCTTCATCCGGTGTTCCAGTTCAGCAATGTCCGACATCACGATCTGCAGATGATGCGCCCGTTCCAACAGATCCAAGGCCTTGGTGTTCTTCGCATCGATTGCATACTCTTCGATCCGTTTCCCGTTCCGGTAGATCAGCAAGTCCCCTCCGTCGTCACGCACCAGGATTCGCAGTCCGCTGTAATCCTTGAGGGTATAGTAACCATGATCCTGGTATTTCGGATCCTTGGGTTCGTATTTGAACAAGGCGATCAAAGAATCCGCCACGGGCATCAAAGCCTCGTACTGCGACTGAAAATAAGCCAAAGTGCGCTGCTGGTCCACCAGACCTACCGAATCCCGTTCATGCTTCTCCGCACGGTACCGGTCCAGCTTGGACTCCCCGCCGCAACTCACCAGCATCGACAGGCATACCATGCCTGCCAATACCATCGTCATATACCGTCCAATTCTCTTTCGCATAGCGCTGCTATCCTAAATTCGCTGCAAAATTACTAAAAAATATTGATATATGCAAATAAATTCAGGAAATTCGTAAGAATCCGATACCGAAACGCTCTACGGCGGCACGTTCCAGATCTTCTCTTACCGACGGATCGGCAATGCTGATCAGTGCCTTGGCGCGTTCTGCCAAAGGCAGGTTTCGCAGATAGACGATACCATGTTCCGTAGCGATATACTGCGCCTGGAAACGGGTGGTGACCACACCTGCACCGGGTGCCAGATGGGCGACGATTTTGGACCGGCCTTTACCGGTCATCGAAGGAAGGGCGATGAAACACTTACCGCCTTCCGATAACGCACCACCGTACATGAAGTCATGTTGCCCGCCTACTCCGGAGATGATGGTATCCCCGATAGAGTCGGCACATATCTGACCCGTCAGATCCACTTCGACGGCAGAGTTAATCGCCATCACTTTGGGGTTCTGCCGAATGATCTGAGGATCATTGGTCCATGCCACATCGCGAATGACGAAGTCCCTGTTTCCGTCCACGTAGTCATACAGATGTCTGGAGCCCAAGATGAGGCTGCCTACGGATTTGCCGGGCAGCACTTTCTTAAGACTGTTATCGATCACACCGCTTTCGATCAAGGGCAGCACACCGTCTGTGATCGCCTCAGTATGCAGACCCAGATGCTGATGGTTCCGCAAGGCATTGATTACTGCATTCGGGATACCGCCTACACCGATCTGGAGGGTAGCACCGTCGGGTATCTGTGAGGCTACGTAGTTTCCGATCTTCGTTTCTATCTCATTGGGGATCGGTGTCGGCACTTCCACTAAGGGCACGTCACCGCGGCACATGGCCGTGATCTTGGATATATGAATGACCGGATCCCCGAAGGTTCGCGGCATGTATTTGTTCACTTGTGCGATCACGACGCGTGAACACTCGGCACCGGAGAAAGCGATGTCGGCGGAGACGCCGAAGGAACAGTATCCCTCTTCATCGGGTTCACTGACATTAAGGAAGGTCACATCGACGGGTACCTGACCGCTGCGGAAGAGGAACGGCACTTCTCCCAAGAAAGCCGGAATGGTGTCCGCCACCCCTTCCCGCATGGCTTTGCGCAGGGTGTTAGGCACAAAGATCGACAAGGCACGGAACGAATCCATCAGTTCTCTCTTCGCATACGGAGCATCTTCCGGTAAGACACCGAAACCGGATATCAGTTTGACGTTGCGTAACTCAGCGGCACGTTCTACGAGTGCGTTGATGAGCACCGTCGGGATACTGGTACTGCCCTGTATGACGATGGTATCGCCGCTGCGCACGTGGCTCACGGTCTCTAAAGGACTAACGTATTTGGGGCAATTCTGTGGGGTCATAAGGGTCGTATTGAGAATAGTCTTCGTTAAACTTACGCAAACGTTCTTCCAACTGCTCGTACTGGTCTTCGCGAATAGAGGAAGCACAGCCGCGCATACCTTCCCGGCAGGCACCGGTACTCTCGAGCGAGATGGCGGATACGCCGTAGTAGATCAGTTTGTTCACTAACTTAGCACCAGACCAGTCTTTATATCCGAAGGTGAAGAAGAATCCGTCACCTACGGCCTGGCCGTCGGCATCTTTGTCATAGACAATATGGAAACCGTTGCGTTGCATGATCTCTTTGATCTTATGGGCACGGCGAGCGTACTCCCGGGTGTTCTCCACGTAGCGTAACTTACCTTCGCAAGCCGCTTGGAGCATGGCCGCCATACCGTGTTGTACGGAGTGGGTGACACCGCTGGAGAGGGCGTAAAGGAAGGTGTACGCAAAACTCTGCAATAACTCGCCGTTGTTATGGAGTCGTTTGCCTAAGGCCGGATAGACGCGTTTGGCCAGTACCGGATCGATGGCTACGAAAGCGGCACGCTGACCGGCATAGCTGAAGATCTTCGAACAGGAGATGAGTTGGATACAGTTATGCGTGTACCGGCCTACGGATGGTTGATAGGGTTCGCTGTACGGGTTTCCTCGATCGGGATCCCGGAAGTCCATATTCAGGTACGCCAGATCTTCCAGCACGATGGCATCGTATTGAGTAGCTAACTCACCGATGATCTGTAGTTCTTCCTCCGTCAGGCATGACCAGGTCGGGTTATTGGGGTTACTGTACAGGATGCCGGCGATGCGACCGCTTTGGAGGTGTTTCTCCAACTCCTCACGCAGTTTGGCACCCCGGTATTCGGCGATGTCAAACGCATCGACACGGCTTCCGATGACGGTGCACTGCATCTTCTGCACCGGGAAACAGGGATCCAGGAAGAGGATGGTGTCTTTTCCTTCCTGGAGTTGGATCACCATCATGTTGAGTGCAAAAGCGGCTTGCATGGAGCCGACGGTAGGCAGGATGCACTCCGGCGGTCGTTGCAGGTTGATGAATGCTCTTACGAACTCCGAGCCCCATTTCTTCACTTCGGGAATACCGATGATAATGGGATAATGGGCGGCACAGCCGTTGAGTAAGGCCTTATGCTCCGCCTCAATACCGATCTCCGAAGCCGGTAAACCGGGTTCACCCAGCGCCATGTTAACGTACTCCACTCCCGTTGCCTGTTCGATGTTCTTGACGACTCCGGCTAACTGACGGATACTGGCATTGCCTAACTCATGGAAGTTACGCAGGCCAAATTGACGGCATATGCTGTCAACAATATGTTTATCTAACGGAAAATGCATAACCTGTTTCTACAGCTTTGACGTTGGTTTCCACGACGGCTTCCCCTTTGCGCGCAAAGACACGTTTGACACCGTCTATCATCTTATCATGCTCGATGCCTAACATCGGTATCGCAGCACCGAGCAGCACCATGTTCGCTGCCTGTGCCGGTGCACCGGCTTCTTTGGCGAGTGTTTCTACGTCCAAGAGCACATGGTGGTCATAGGCCTTGATCCGGTTGAGTACTGTTTCCAGTTCCGGGTAGTTCGGAATATTGAGGAACGGCACACAAGAAGTGACGATCCATCCGTCCGGTGCCAGGTACTCCACGTACCGCAGTGCCTCCATCGGTTCAAGCGAGATGATGAGGTCAGCTCCACCCTTCGGGATCAAGTCACTCATGATCGGTTCCGAGGACAAACGCAGATTCGACTGCACGTCCCCACCGCGTTGCGACATTCCGTGTACTTCCGCCTGCTTGAGATAGAGACCTTCTTGTAAGGCAGCTTCACCGATGACGGTGGCGATAGAGAGGATACCTTGCCCTCCCACTCCGGCTAAAATAATATCTTTTTTCATGATTTCTTGGCAGCTTTAAGATGACGTTTTAATGTTTGGATACACTCCCGACGGGCGATGACTACGGATGTGCCGGCATAGTCGATCTCTTCGCGAAGGACATTCTTGATCTCGTCCATGTTCTTGGGTAGCGGAACGACGACACGCACATGTGCCGGATCGACGCCGAGACCGGTGCATATCTGTTCTATTCTTCCTGTCCCGGCGGAGTCTTGCCCCCCCGTCATACCGGTGGTTAAGTTATCGGAGATGAGCACCACCACGTTCGCATTGGCATTCACGCAGTCGAGCAGACCCGTCATACCGGAGTGGGTGAAGGTACTGTCACCAATGACTGCTATCGCCGGATGCTGTCCTGCATCAGCGGCACCCTTGGCCATGGTGACAGATGCACCCATCTCGACGCAGGCATGGATCGCATGGAAGGGGGAGAGAGCGCCCAAGGTGTAACAACCGATGTCACCGAAAATCCGTGGGTTCGGATACTCCCGTGCCACCTCGTTGAGGGCGGCATACATATCGCGGTGCCCGCATCCTTGACAGAGTGCAGGCGGACGACCGACCACAATTGCTTCGGGTTCATGCACCGGCAGGGCATCTAAACCGATCGCTTTACGTACGCAGTCCGGGGACAACTCACCCATGCGCGGCAGGTCACCCGTCAGACGACCTTTGATGACGATATCAGAAGGTACCATGCCACGCAGCAGTTCTTCTACCACCGGCTGTCCCTCTTCGATGACGAGGATCTCTTTGGCGCCGTCCTTCACCATCTGTCCGATGAGAGCGGCAGGCAAAGGATACTGCGTGATGCGAAGGATGGAGCAACCCATAGCAGGGTCGTAGTTCTCCATGAGATAGTTATAACCGATACCGGTGGTGACGATTGCTTTCTGAGGACAGGTGCCGCGGGTATAGACGTTCTGTCCGTCCTGCTCACTGTGCGCCACAAAAGTCGGTTGCGCCGCTACCAGTTCGGCATAGTTGCGTTTGGCAAATGCCGGTAAGAGGATGAAATGGTTCACGTTTTCCGGCATGGACAACTCGTTTTGCGGACGCGGTGTATCGACGGTGTTGACCACAGCACGACTGTGCGCCATGCGGGTGGTGACACGCAGTAAGATGGGGGTGCGCAGTTTTTCACTCAGGTCAAAACCATACGCCATCATGTCGTACGCTTGTTGCTGGTTACAAGGTTCGAGACAGGGGATCATAGCGAATTTCGCATAAAACCGGCTGTCCTGTTCGTTCTGCGAAGAGTGCATCGACGGGTCATCGGCAGCTAAGACAATGAGACCACCGTTGACACCGGTGATAGCAGCGTTCATGAAGGCATCGGCACAGACGTTCATACCTACGTGCTTCATGCACACCAGTGCCCGTTTCCCCATGTACGACATACCCAATGCGGCCTCCATCGCCGTCTTCTCATTCGCCGCCCAGCGGCAGTGGATAGGATGGCTATTGGCTGTTACAGGTCTGACCTGGCTATTAGTTTTGAGCTGAATGTACTCCGTCACTTCCGTGGAAGGGGTACCGGGATAGGCATAGACACCGCTTAATCCGGCATCGATAGCGCCCTGCGCGATAGCTTCGTCTCCTAATAATAACTGTTTCATGATATTAATGTGTTAGTATTTTTTCATTTGCGGGTGCAAAGATACGAAAAAAAAAGGACATACACAAGGGTGTATGCCATTTTTTGCAGATTTTTCTGATAAACAGATAGAAAAAAGGTTCAAAAACAGTTGTTATTTGGAAGCTTTAAACCACATTTATTTCGCACTTATCGCGCACAAATGACGCACTTATCTCGTACTTATCACGCACTAATTTTTGCATGTAATTATGTTTGTATTATATACTATGTATATAATACTAATAGTTGTCGCAATGATGCGACAAAAATGCACATTATAAAGAGAAAATTGCTATAAAAAGGCAATAAAATGCAAAAAAAAAACAAAATATTTGCACAATTCAAAAAAAAGTTGTAATTTTGCGGCGTATTTTGCGCGAGTACGCGCGTGTTTTTATGGAAAGAAATGGCAAAATCGGATTTTATTATTGAGGTAAACCATGTCTCGAAGCAGTTCGAGGATGGTAAGTATGCATTGGATGACGTAAGTCTTCAAGTGAAGAAAGGCGAGTTCGTCACCATCTTAGGTCCTTCGGGCTGCGGTAAGACAACGTTACTGCGTTGTATAGCCGGTTTTCAAGTAGCCAGTTCAGGCGAGATCTTATTAAAAGGGGAGGATGTGACGAAGACTCCTCCGTACAAAAGGCCTGTGAATACGGTCTTTCAGAAGTACGCCTTGTTCCCCCACTTGAATGTATTTAATAATGTAGCCTTCGGTTTGAAGTTGAAGAAAGAGCCGTCGGACGTGATCAAGAAGAAAGTGCGTCAGGCGCTGAAGATGGCCAATCTGACGGGTTATGAGGAGCGTAAAGTGGACACCTTGAGTGGTGGCCAGCAGCAGCGTGTAGCTATTGCGCGTGCGATCGTGAACCAGCCGGAGGTGCTGTTACTCGACGAGCCGCTGAGTGCATTGGATCTGAAGATGCGGCACGATATGCAGATCGAGTTGAAGGAGTTACACGAGAAGTTAGGTATCACGTTTATGTACGTGACTCATGATCAGGAAGAAGCGCTGACGCTGAGTGACCGCGTGGTGGTGATGAACGAGGGTAAGATCCAGCAGATCGGTACACCGACAGATATATATAATGAACCGCAAAACTGCTTTGTGGCGGATTTCATCGGCGAGAGCAATATTCTAAGCGGAACGATGATACGCGACAAGCGGGTGAAATTCTGCGGTCAGGAGTTCGACTGTATCGACACGGGGTTCGGCGAGAACAATCC
>CAMIZK010000068.1 GCA_946403315.1 uncultured Bacteroidales bacterium
TATTTTCAATAATAGTTTTTACGAAAAAGCGTGCAAAGTTACAAAATATTTTTGATATGTGCAAATAAAAACAAAAAAATCGCTCATTTTCGGGCGATTTTTCTATTTTATATTTTCAGGCTCAAACCTATAAAAAAGGTTCGAGGTATGGAAGGACCATAGATATAACTGGCATCTCGAAATTGGCCTTTATCGATGTCCCGTTGGTACTGGTCAAGGATGTTCTTCACACCGCAACTGATCTCCAGACAATATTGTTTATACAAATGTACGTCATAAGCCAAACGGATTCCTAAGTCCCAGAAACTCGGTGTGACCGTCTCGTCATCTTGAGGGATGAATCCTGCGAGGTGCGGCACAAGCATCGAACCGGTCGCTTTTCCATTGATAGAGATCGTAAAGTCCTTGACTGGTTGAATATCGATAAGCAGGTATCCGTAGTTATCAGGGGTACGCAACATACGAGTGTTCGCTGATACGGTAGGGCTCCATTGTTGAGGAGTGGTGTAACGACTTTGCTGGTAGGTGTATCCTGCTGATAGACTAAAGGAAAAGGGCGAAAGACGAAAGGCGATTTTTCCTTCTATATTCAATCCCCCTACCCAAGCGGCATCGGCGTTGGTGCGCACGAAGAGCAGATTGCCGGCTGCATCTTTTCCGTTCTCACGCAGCATAAAGATGTCCTGCAGATAGGTGTAGAATCCTTCCGCTGTGAGGTTGATTTCCCATTTACCGAATTGGCGGTACCAATCAGCACTGAGGGTAGCACTGTGGGAGTATTCCGGTCGCAGTTGGGGATCGAGCGTGATGAGAGACACTTCTCCTCCTACCGCAGCCACATGCAGGTCTTCATCGTAAGCCTGTGGTGCACGGTAACCGCTGCTGTAACCGGCACGAAGGACAAGGCCTTCCACAGGTGTATAACGGAAGGTAGCACGTGGTGTACATATCGGATTGGTCAGGAAATTATGTTTCTCCAGACGCGCTCCGACCAGCACACTCCATTGTTTACCTTTCCATTCGTTTTGGGCATACACACCAATCACATGTACATCCTGTATGAGGTCACGGTGGTAGCCTAACATGCGGTCGTGCAATGCATTGAAGGTGTACTCTGTTCCCACACTCAAATCGCCTTTAGCGATACCGCAGGGATAGGAGAAACGGTACTGTAAACCGGTGGTAGAAGTGAGATCGGTACTGCGACCGTAAGCCGCTGTATCTCTGCCTGTGCCGAAATAACTCTCCCTGCCGATATGTTGCAAAGCAGAATAGGCAGACACAAAGTGTCTGTTATCCTCCGAAAACCAGTCGAACGCAAAGGAACCGGCATCGATATTATGGCGTAGCTGTTCAGCGATATCAGCCTGATGAGGCTCGAGATCCAAGTTATTTCCTCCCCTACGAAAATCGGTGGTATGATGATATTCAGCCGTGATCTTGCTGTAAGCACTGGTCTTGAAGAACACCCGTGTGCCGGCAGTAGTAGAACGCAGTTTAGGCAGTTCACTAAAACCGTCCTTATCCCGGTCATACTCACTACGCGTACGATGGGTTGCAAAGAGGTACGCTCCTATCTTGCGGTTCTCACTTATCACAGATGCGTTAAGGTCCGTATGGATATCATAACAGGCATGTTCGTTAATATGGCTGGTATTGGAGATGTTTACAAAATTTCGAACGGGTTCCTTGGTGATAATATTAACTACTCCACCAATCGCATTGGCTCCGTACATCGCTGATCCACCACCGCGAACGACCTCTATGCGGTCAATCATCGCCGCCGGAACTTGTTCCAAACCATAAACCGCCGCCATTGAAGAAAAGACAGGTCGGCTATCCATGAGAATCTGGGTGTATTGGCCTTGGAGTCCATTGATGCGAAGTTCTGTTTTTCCGCAGTTGGAGCAAGTGTTATCCACGCGCAGACCCGGTTGAAAATCCAAGGCATCCGCAGCACAAGTGACCGCCGTCGTTTCAAACAACTTTGGCGACAGCACATTAACGATAGTAGCTGCTTCCTGCTGTTTGGTAGCATAGCGATTGGAGGTAACAACGACGCTGTTGAGCATTTGCGATACCTCACGGATAGTGGTTTTCAACTCCGTAGTAGTGTGCTCTTTGATGACAACCGGCAGTTCTATTGTTTCATATCCCACAAAAGAGAAGATAATCGTCTGCTTACCAATAGGTAAGTTCTTCAAAAAATAGTGACCCGACTCATCTGTAACGGTACCTATCGACGTTCCTTTTAGTTGTACACTCACATAAGGCAAATGCTCTCCTGTTTTCTCATCCAAAACGTGCCCTACCAAGTGGGCATCATACTCTTCCTGCGCCCATGAACTCGTCACTCCAATTAACAAGACAATAAATACTTGTATAATTTTTCTCATCGTATATCGTAAGTTTATTCAAAAAAAACGGTGCAAAATTACAAAAAAAATCCCACATAAGCAAGCGTGGGAAACAAAATACCTAAAAATGGGTATTAGAAATCGAGCATGCTTTTTTTACGAGGCCGTTTGTCTTCCGGCAGCACAATCTGGTAGATGTTATGGTTTCGACCGATCTTACGGGCATAATAGGCACGCGTACCGTCGGTCGATATCTTGTACCAGCAATCTCTACCGGTGGTATTGATCTGCGGTCCTAAGTTCTCCGGCTCCGACCAACACGTCCAACAGGTGTCCGACAGGCGACGAGTCACCCATACATCCAGTTCCCCCATCGTACCGGGACGGTCAGAAGAGAAATAGAGCGTCTGCATGTCGGGGTGCAGGAAAGGCGACCGCTCCATGCCTTCCGTGTTAATTGTTTCTCCGATCGAGAAAGGTTTACTCCATCTACCCTGTTCATCTCTGGTAGCCACAAAGATATTCAAAGATGGTTGTTCACCCGGTTTCGTCGGATAATTGGCGGCAAAGAGGATAGCAGAACCGTCGGGTGCAAACATCGCATCCGCTTGCCAGTTACCGATCCGGAAGAGTGCCGGCATCGCTTGCGGTTCCGACCATCCACGAGCCGATTTCACGGAATAACACATCCTTCCTTCCACAAACAGCAGCATCGTTGCGCCGTCTGCTGAGATGGATGTCGGTGCCTCATTGCGATACGGGTGACTCAGTTCCGGTATCCGCTTCGCAGCGGTCCATACACCGGTACTATCCCGTTGAGAGACATAGATATCTTCGGTAGCCGAACCGTCGGCACGGTTCAGACCTACAAAATAGATCGTCCGGTCATCGATTGTCGCCGTCGGTCCGTACTCTTCTCCGTCGTAACTGTTTACCGTCTGCGGCAAGATCTGCGGCCGGATAGTGTCCGGTGTCGTGAAACTGCAAAAAACCAGTACCAACAACTGTGCCGCCATCACGCGTAGAAACGTAGTGAACGGATAGACGGTAGCATAGCAAACAGAGGCTTGGTTATTATCATTGGAAAGCGATTGCGCATACGGAAGAGCCATAGCGGAGGTCATAGAACCGATTAACAGACCTACTACATTGAAATAATTGACATGCAGCCATTTATAGGCTATTACTCCTATCGTAAAAAGAGGTATCAGAGTTATCAGGAATCCGTAACCTATCCAGAGATATCCTCCGTCAACCAGCGTAGGAACGAACTCTTCCCCTACGCTCAGACCTAATGCTGCCAGAAAGAGCGTCAGTCCCACCTGACGAAGCATCATATTAGCCGATGTAGTAGAGAAAGTAACCATATTATAATAAGGTCCGTAATGTCCTATCAAGATCGCTACAATCAGAGAACCGCCCACTAATCCTAATTTGAAAGTCTGTCCCATTCCCGGAAGAGGGATAGGCAACAACCCCACGCATATACCTAACACCATGCCAAAAAATACGGGTAGCAGATGCGGCACATCCAGCCGTTTTAACTCATTACCGAAGATCTCCGCTACGCGTCCCACATCGTCTTTGTCACCGACTACCATCAGTCGGTCGCCTAATTGGAGAATCATCTCATCCGTTGCCAAGAGGTCTATTCCTGCACGACTGACACGCGTGATCGTGGCATGGTATTGCTGGCGGAGGTTAAAGGAGCGAATCCGTTTGCCATTACATTCCTGCCTCGTCACCGCAATGCGACGGGAGATCAGGTGGTCGGATTTCTCGCTTTGCACACGCAGGTCATAATCTTTCATCGCACCCAGGAGACGGAGCGCATTCAGATGTTTTTTATCCGTCAGTATGCGGATTGTATCGCCATTACTGAAGAGGGTTTGATCACTGATCAGTTCGTCCGACCCGTCCGGCCTTATCACACGGCTGACCACTAATTCTTTTACGGGACAGACCTGTTGCAGGTCATGTAAAGTCATCTCTCCTAACTGCGGATTATTGAGCGTCAGATCCACACAGATAGGTTCTTCAGCCGCTTCGGATGCCTCCTCGCGCAAGCGTTTCTCCTCTTCGGGCAACTGCACGTTAAAGCAACGGCGGATTAGTTCAAAAGCCAAAATGACACCAACTATACTTAGCGGATAAGCCACGGCATAACCGGTTGCAATATCGGGATTGGAAGTGCCGGTGATATCAAAATATGCCTGTTGCGCCGCCGCAAGAGAAGGCGTAGAGGTTGTGGCACCGGACATCACACCCGCAAGGGTGGACATATCTATACCGGTGATATAATGCAACACAATCGTGCATACACAGCCTAACAGCACTACAGCGGCTGCCAGCATATTTAATTGCAGACCACCTTTCTTAAATGGGGAAAAAGATGGACCTACCTGTAAACCAATAGAATAGACAAAGAGTATCAGACCGAAATCCTTAGCAAACTGCGCGACGGAGTGGTCTATCTTCACACCTAATGATGCTAATCCTATTCCTACGAAAAGCACCCACGTCACGCCGAGCGAGAACTGACGGATTTTCGCTTTCTCTCCAAGCCATAGACCTATGGTCATCACAATCGTCAGCCATAACAGGGACTGCGTGATAGAGGGTTCAAACAGAAATTGTTCTATTGCCGGCATAACTTTATCATTTTGATTAATGCTCTCGTACATGCGCGATCCGTGATCTGCTCCCGCAACTTACCTAAATGGAAACACTCAGCCGTCGTTCCGTCCGGTGTTGCCCAGGCTATCCATACCGTACCTACAGGTTTCTCCGGTGTACCTCCGGAGGGGCCTGCTATGCCCGAAGTTGCGATAGCATAAGTCGTGCCGATGCGTTTGCGAACAGCGTTTGCCATCCGCCGCACAACCTCTTCGCTTACTACGCCGTGCGCGCTTATCATTTCGGCTGGTACATCCAAAAGATGCTCTTTTACGCTATTGTCATAGCTGATGACAGATCCCCAATAGAAGGCTGAACTGCCGGCATGCTTATTCAGCAATGAAGCCAGTTTACCGCCCGTACAACTCTCTGCAGTAGCGATAGTTGAGCCTTGAGCCGTTAATAATTTGCCGAGAATCACTTCCAAGGGTTCATCCGTTTCCGCTATCAGATAGTCTCTCACCAACTCTTTGAGCCGGTTAAACCAATCCACCATTTCTCCCTCAGAGGCTTCGCCGTACGCGGAAAGGCGCAGACGGATCATGCCGTCCTTAGGTAGATAAGCCAGATGGATATACTCAGGCTTTTGTGCCTCGTAACCCTCCAATAGGATAGCCAAAGAGGACTCCGGTATGCCGCTGACTTGTAATGTCTGGTGCAGTATCTTACGTGCGGCAAACTGATGGCTTGCTATATACGGCAGTATCTGTTCCTCCATCGCTATCTTCATCTCATACGGCACGCCGGGCATGCACGCCAGCAGTTTGTCGTCTTTATGGAAGACCATGAGCGGTGCGGACCCTACCCGATTCTCAAGGATCTCTGCCACTTCCGGCACTTGCCACTGCGTCGCCGTCAGGCGGTTGAGCACGTCTGGCCGGTCCTTATATAGTTCCTCCACATGGGTACGCACACGCGTATCTTCAATAAGGTGGGTATGGAAATAATCACAGAGCACGTGCTTGGTGATATCATCCTTGGTGGGACCTAAACCACCGGTCGTCAGCACGATATCGGCTCTACCGAACGCCTCATTAAGTGCAGCAATAATATGCGCACTGTCATCGTGCACCGAGGTGATCTGGTACAGTTCAATGCCGTGTTCATTCAGTTTCTCGGCCATCCAGGCGGAGTTGGTATCCACCACCTGCCCGATCAGCAACTCATCTCCTATGGTAAT
>CAMIZK010000069.1 GCA_946403315.1 uncultured Bacteroidales bacterium
TCCAATCTCCAATCTTCAATCTTCAATATCGCTGTTAAGCGCATGTAATGCGCGCATAACGGCGATCAGTTTTTGTCCCCAATGTGTTTCAAACGCTTCGCAGCAGAGTACGACAGCATCGTGCATAATCGCTTCCTCTCCTGTCTGGAAAGCGGCTGCCAGGTCCTTCAACTCCTGATAGATATCCGCGATGCCCTCTGAGATATATGCCGTCTGCACCTCGTCCGTATAGATACCCTGATCTACAAACACATCCAGATACGCGTCGTCTTGACCCAACAGATTCCGGATCCCCACCAACGCGTACGTATAATCTTCTTCCGTCACAAACCGCTGCGGCTCTTCATCCATCATCAACTCCTCTTTTTCCACCAACCGCGTTCGCAGATACAACACCGGCAGCAGCCTCAACATCTGTTCCCGCCATTCCTCACGCTCGTACTCACTGCTCTTTTCCACTAACAGACACGTCTGCGCAGCAGCCGTCACAAAAGCGATCGTACTGTCCTTATAAATTAAATTCTGCATACTATCGTTAATAAAATCGCTGCAAAGTTACTACAAAATTTGCATATATGCAAAAAAAAGTGTATCTTTGCAGCGTTTTTTAATTTAAACACTATGAGAAAGATAATTCTTTTGGCCTTTATGGCTTTGGGTATGAGCGCTTTTGCGCAAAAAGTGACACCGCTGAACATCCAATTGGCGGAAGTGAAACTGGATTCTCTTCGTAACCTTTACATCGCTGAACCGACGATGTACCGTGCTTCCCTCGAAGTGCTGGCGCAGGAATTAACGAAGAATGGAGAAGATGTGAAAGCCGCACGTGCTGAACTCAAAGATGAGATAGCGCACGCAAAAGAGATGGGAAACTCGATCAAAGAGGCTAACAAGATGGCTGCTTCGCTCAAGAAGATCTATGCTAAAGAGGAATCGACCCTCAAATCCATGCAGAAGACCGTTGAGAAACAGCAGCGTAAACTCAACTCCAACAAGCGCCTCAACAAGGAAGCCCGTGACAGCTATTCCACTATGCTGGAGAAGCAGCAGAAGGAACTCGGTTATGCCCTTCGTGAACTGGCGGAACGCCAACGCGCTATTGCTGAACTCGAGACTTCCATTCAGAACTGGCAGACTACCCTGCAGTCTTACGTTCAAGAGACCCAGCAGAAAGCTTTGGAGTTAACCAAGATCGAGTCTACGCTCAAAGAGCGTACCGATGCCGTCAAAGCAGAACAGAAATTTGCGAAGACCCTCTAACAACAATAACCAATAACCATTAACCATTCACCATTACAATGAAGGTCATCAACCTCTCTGAGCACAACAGCGTGCTTAACCGGTATCTGAGCCAGATACGCGATGTAGAGATCCAGAAGGATAGTATGCGTTTTCGTCATAACATCGAGCGTATCGGTGAATTCATGGCGATAGAACTCAGCAAGACGCTGGATTATCAACTTACCAACGTGCAGACGCCGCTCGGTATTGCTCCCGTCAACACCATCACCGATCAACTCGTGCTGGCTACCATCCTGCGTGCCGGACTACCGTTGCATCAGGGATTCCTCAATATCTTTGATAATGCGGAGAATGCCTTCCTCAGTGCCTATCGTCGCGTGAATGCGGCCGGTGAATTGGAGATCGTAGCCGAATATATGGCGGCTCCTGCTATCGAAGGAAAGACCCTCATCGTGGCGGATCCGATGTTGGCAACCGGTATGTCGATGGAGGTAGGTTACTTGGCGCTGCTGCGGCACGGTAAACCCAAACACACCCATCTCTGCTGTGCGATTGCGACGCCGAAGGCCATCGACTACATGCGTCAGGAATTGAACGACAGCGATGATGTCACCCTCTGGTGCGCAGCGATCGATCCGATCCTCAATGAGAAGAAATATATCGTACCGGGACTCGGTGATGCCGGTGATCTCTGTTACGGTGTTAAAATCCATCTGTCCGATCGTTAATCGTAAGAAATATTGGGCTTTTCTGCCTGCTGTCCTGTTCACAGCTGCAGTTGCTTATCTGAGCCTTACGGAGAGTGCACAAGCGCCCTCCGTAGCGCTTAATGATAAGTTCCTTCACGCTGCGTTCTACACCGTGCTGGCTATTGCATGGTTTTTGCCAATAGTGAAACATTCGCCATTCGCCTTTCGCCTTTCGACCTATGTAGTCTTAGGCGTAACGGCCTACGGTGCTTTTTTAGAGTTATTGCAGCATTTCTGCACCCTCACCCGTTCCGGCGAATGGCTTGACCTCTTAGCCGACTTCGTTGGTGCCCTTATTGGTGTGGTAATAATAGCAATTATTACAATCGTCAATCAATCGTCCACTCGTAAATCGTCCACTCGTCAATGAGTTCGCCTCTCTACGATATCGCATTAAGTTTGCTTTTTCGTACTCGTTTGCGAAAATCCCTTGCCCTCTTCGACCATTACGGCTCGGCAGAGGAAGCTTGGCGCCATATCGATGAATCCGGTATGAAGGAAGCGTACGAGCGTGCGCAGAGGGAATTGGAATGGATAGACGCACATGGTATCCGTGTATGGACACTCTCCGATGAGGATTATCCTTATCGCCTTCGCCAGTGTCCTGACAAACCCCTTCTCCTCTATAGCAAAGGCAATGTGCACCCTTCGGACGGTCATATCGTCTCCATCGTCGGTACCCGTCAACCTACGGATCGGGGATGTCAACTGACCGAACGGTTGGTAAAGGACTTGGCCGATCGCTTGGAGTCTGTCACCATCGTCAGCGGAGGTGCTTACGGTATCGATATAACGGCGCACCGTGCGGCGAATAAGATCGGTAT
Organism: uncultured Bacteroidales bacterium; assembly: GCA_946403315.1. GTDB lineage: Bacteria > Bacteroidota > Bacteroidia > Bacteroidales > Paludibacteraceae > Colicola. The sequence continues at coordinate 2,816 of CAMIZK010000069.1, forward strand.
TCCTACTATCATCATCCCGGCGCATGGTCTCGATCGCATCTATCCGCATACCCATCGTCTCGATGCAGTCGGCGCGCTCGGCAGAGGAGGTTTACTCACCGAGTTTCCTTCTTGCACTGAACCTATGCCGCCGTATTTCCTGCAACGCAACCGCATCATCGCCGGTTTGGCCGATGCCGTCGTCGTAGTAGAATCCCGGGAAAAAGGAGGTAGTCTGGTTACTGCCCAGATGGCCTGCGACTATAATCGGGAACTGTTCGCTTTCTCCGGTCGACCCACGGACCTCTCATCCATTGGCTGTAATAACCTCATCCGTTCCAATAAAGCACAACTCATCAATGGTGCCGATGATCTCATCAATGCCATGCAGTGGAAAACCAAATCAAACTCTCAAACAACTTCAAACCTTCAAACGACTATGGTCGGTCTCTTAGCCGACCTTACGGATACCCAGCAAACCATTCTGAATAAACTTCAGGAAGCCGAAGATGGTATCCACATCAACCTCATCGTCATGGAGACCCAGATCCCCTATAGCGATGTCTCTTCGGAACTCGTTATGCTCGAGATGCAAGGTCTCGTTCGCTCCCTTCCCGGCGGAATTTATCGCTTTGCGCGTTAATTTCTACTGAAATTTCTTATTCCAAACGATTATTTTCCAGAAAAATTTCAGTAAAATCTTGCACATGTGCAAAATTTTTTGTAACTTTGCACCCGCAATTGAAAGAACGCGTTTATTTATGGAAACTTTATTGAAGAATTTGGGAATTATTATCCTTCTTTTAGGTGTGGTTTGCCTTGTGATTTATAAGTTCGCATGTCCGTCGAACGCTTTGCTTATCGTCAGCATTGCGCTGGAAATCGCAGGTATCATCTCCTATATCGTGATTAACCGCCGCCGCGACTAATTCATGGCTACTCAGGGTTTCAATGATGCAGTGAAGTATCATTTGACAGGCATGTACCAGGACTGGTTCCTGGACTATGCTTCGTATGTGATACTCGAGCGTGCTGTGCCGGCTATTGAGGATGGCCTCAAGCCGGTGCAACGTCGTATATTGCACGCCATGAAGACCGTGGATGACGGGAAGTACAACAAGGTCGCCAACATCGTTGGTCAGACCATGCAGTACCACCCGCACGGTGACGCCTCCATCGGAGACGCGCTTGTGCAACTCGGTCAGAAAGATCTGCTCATTGACTGCCAGGGTAACTGGGGAAACATCCTCACCGGTGATGGTGCGGCCGCTCCCCGTTATATCGAGGCACGGCTTTCCAAATTTGCACTCGAAGCGGTCTTTAACCCCAAGACCACCGAGTGGATGAAATCCTACGACGGTCGTAAGAATGAACCGATTCACTTACCCGTCAAATTCCCCTTACTCCTCGCTCAGGGTGTCGAGGGTATAGCGGTGGGACTGAATTCTAAGATCCTGCCGCATAACTTCAACGAGCTCTGCGACGCATCGCTGGCCTATCTCCGTGGTCAGGAGTTTGCGCTCTATCCGGATTTTCCTACCGGCGGTGTGATCGATGTCACCAAGTACAACGACGGTGAACGCGGTGGGTCGGTAAAGATTCGTGCGCGTATCCAGAAGGCCGATGATAACAAGACGCTCATCATCACCGAGATTCCGTTTGGTACCACTACCTCCAAGATCATCGAGACGATCCTCAAAGCCAACCAGAAAGGCAAGATCAAGATCAAGAAGATCGATGACTTTACGGCCGATCAGGCACGTATCGTGGTCCAACTGGCGCCGGGTTCGTCGTCCGACAAAGCCATCGATGCTCTCTATGCCTTCACGGATTGCGAGGTCAACATATCGCCTAACTGCTGCGTAGTAGAGAATCGGAAACCGGTCTTCACTACCGTCAGTAACCTGCTCAAGCTCTCCTGCGAGAACACGAAAGCGCTGCTGAAATGGGAACTCGAGATCGAGAAAGGCGAATTGGAGGAGAAATACTTCTATACCTCGCTGGAGAAAATCTTCATCGAGAACCGTATCTATAAGCAGGAAGGCTATGAGAATGCAGCCAGCAAAGAGAACGCGATAGCGTTTATAGACGAGGCGCTCACACCGTTCAAAGTGCAACTCATCCGCGAGGTGCGAACCGAGGATATCGAGAAACTGCTCGAGATCCGAATGATTCGTATCACGAAGTTCGACTCCAAGAAAGCCGACGAACTCATGAAGGATCTGGAGAAGAAGATCAAAGCCTGCATCAAGAACCTCAACCATCTGACGGATTATACCATCTCGTGGTTCGAGATGCTCAAGTCCAAATACGGCGAGGCCTATCCGCGTCGAACGGAAGTCCGTAACTTCGGTGCCATCAACGTCAAGGCGGTGGTGGAGAACAACGAGAAACTCTATATCAACCGCGAAGAAGGCTTCGTCGGAACGGGTCTCAAGAAAGATGAGTTCCTCTTCAATTGCTCCGATATCGACGATATCATCGTCTTCCATAAGGACGGTAAATACAAGATCATGAAGGTAGCCGAGAAACTGTTCGTCGGCACCGACATCCTGCATATCGCTGTCTTCCAGCGCGGTGATGACCGCACGGTCTATAACGTCGTTTACCGCGACGGCAAGAAGGGCATCTATTACATGAAGCGCTTCAACGTCACCGGTGTGGCGAAAGATAAGGAATATGACCTGACGCAAGGCAAACCCGGTTCACGGATCGTCTATTTCACGGCGAACCCCAACGGCGAAGCGGAAGTCATCAAGGTCACCCTCAAGCCTGCCCTGCACCTCAAGAAACTGGAGGTATGCAAAGATCTGTCTGAATTGGCAGTTAAGTCTCGTACGGCTCGTGGAAACGTGCTTACGAAATTCGACGTTAAGTCCATTACCCTCAAGGAGAAAGGTCATTCCACGATCGGCGGTCGGAAAGTTTGGTTCGATGCCGATGTGCTGCGTATCAATTATGACGAGCATGGCGTTTATCTGGGTGAGTTCTTCGACGAAGAGCGTATCCTCGTCATCAATAACGATGGTACCTATTATACCACGTCTTATGACCTCACCGCCCATTTTGACGATAACATCCTTCGCATTGAGAAATGGAAACCGGAGAAGGTATGGAGTCTCATCCAATGGAATGGGGAACTCAAATACTATTACGGCAAACGTTTCAAACTGGACGATGCGAATGCGAAGATACAGTCGATGTTAGGCGAAGATAAGGACTCCCGCATAGCCCTCCTCTCCGATCGGGAAGAAGCCACTTTCCGGGTTCTCTTTAGCGATGAGAATAAGGCACCGCTCGAGATCCT
>CAMIZK010000070.1 GCA_946403315.1 uncultured Bacteroidales bacterium
AATGGAAGATCGGGTATGAGGATAGAATCCTGATGCTCGGTTCGTGTTTCTCCGATGAGATCGGCGAACAGATGGCGCAACGTTATCTGCATGTTACCTGCAATCCTTTCGGAACGCTTTATAATCCGCTGAGTATAGCTCAGGCCATCAGCCTTCAGCCGTCAGTATTCAGCCCCCAACTGGTTTACCACGAAGGTTTATGGCATGCAATGTCGCATCATGGTTCTTTCTCTCGTGCCGATAAATCCGAAGCGGAGAATGTAATAAGAGCTTCCATTGAGACGATGCAGAAAGCGCTCAAAGAGGCGACGGTCATCATCGTGACGTTTGGTACAGCGTGGGTGTATGAGATGAAAGATGAAAGGACGAAAATGAAAGGTGAAAGGATCGTGGGGAACTGTCATAAGTTACCGGAGAGTTGTTTTACCAGACGACGCCTGACGGAAGAAGAGATCGTGGAGGCCTGGAAACCCATCTTGGCACAGTATCCCGATAAACACTGGCTCTTTACCGTTTCTCCGATTCGGCATATACGTGACGGTTTACATGAGAATCAGTTGAGTAAAGCGACCTTATTGCTCGCTTTAGAAGCCTTCAGTCGTCAGCATTCAGCTATCAGTTATTTCCCGTCGTATGAAATTATGCTCGATGAGTTACGGGATTATCGGTTCTATGCGGATGATTTAGTGCATCCGTCGTCTTTGGCGGTGAACTATATCTGGGAGCGGTTCGTGGATACGTTCTGCACGAATCCCACAAAAAATGAACTCGTGCTCCAACATAAACGTTGGAAACACGAGCATCATCGGTCGTTACACTAGGAACCTAGGAAACTAGGGTCCTAGGATACTAGTTTTTTAGAGCCTTTATGGCTTCTTCGATGGCGGCGATGCGGGATTCAGCATCGCTTTTCTTTTTGCGTTCTAACTCGACGATCTCCGGTTTCGCATTCGCTACGAAGCGTTCGTTACTCAGTTTGGCCATGACGCCTTTGAGGAATCCTTGTTGGTGCGCCAGGTCGGCTTCGAGTTTCCGGATCTCTTCGTCCACATTGATGAACGCATCCATCGGGATAGCGAACTCCGTGGTACCGACGATGAACTTGGAGCAATTGGCAGTTAGCTTTTGGCTGTTAGCTGTTAGCTCTACCTCAACGTTCGCGAGTTTGTCCACGAGTGCATTGAGAGGTTCCGGCGAGATGAGCGTCAGGCGCTCTTTTTGCGGGATGTTCTTCGATGCGCGGGCATTACGGACACCGGCAATGATGAGTTTGAGGTCTTCGACCTCTTTGAGAATTCCATCATTGAGCGAAGCGCTCATTCCATCATTGAGCGAAGCGATCATTATGCTCTCTCCTGCCTTACGCTCGTAGAGGTTCTGCCAGAGTTCTTCTGTGATGAACGGCATGAAGGGGTGGAGCACACGGAGCAGACGATCGAAGAACGCGAGTGTTGCTTCATACGTCGCTTTATCGATAGGCTGCTGGTAAGCGGGTTTGATCATCTCCAGATACCATCCGCTGAACTCATCGCAGTAGAGTTTGTAGATCTCCATGAGGGCTTCGGACAGGCGGTATTTGCTGAACAAATCGGCTATCTCGGCTTCGGTGTGTGCCAGTTGGGCATTAAACCATTCGATCGCGTATTTGCTTGTCTCCGGTTGTGCGATGTCTGCTACTTCGAGACCCTTCACCATGCGGAAACAGTTCCAGATCTTATTGCAGAAGTTACGTCCTTGTTCGCACAGCGAATCATCGTAGAGGATGTCGTTTCCTGCAGGCGCACTGAGCAAAATACCCATGCGGACACCGTCCGCACCGAAACGCTCGATCAGATCCAGCGGATCCGGACTGTTACCCAGCGATTTGGACATCTTACGACCTAATTTATCGCGTACGATACCCGTGAAATAGACGTGCTTGAACGGCATCTTACCTTGGTATTCATAACCGGCCATGATCATACGTGCTACCCAGAAGAAGATGATATCCGGACCCGTTACGAGGTCTGCTGTGGGGTAGTAGTAATTGATCTCTTTGTTGTTCGGTTCTTCAATACCATTGAACAGCGAGATCGGCCATAACCACGAACTGAACCAGGTGTCGAGTGCACCTTCGTCTTGCACGTAGTTGCCTTCCGGTTTGGTCTCGGAAACGATGATCTTGTCATCCGGGTAGTTCTCCAGACCGGTTTGTGCCAACAAGTCGGCATCGTAGTACGCCGGGATGCGGTGACCCCACCAGAGTTGACGGGAGATACACCAGTCTTTGATGTTCTCCAGCCAGTTACGATAGGTGTTCTTGTATTTGGTTGGATAGAAAACGATGTCGTCGTTCATTACCGGAGGTAATGCGATATCGGCAAAATGCTGCATCTTCACGAACCACTGCAGACTCAACCGCGGCTCGATAGGTACATTCGTACGCTCGGAATAACCGACTTTATTGTCATAGTCTTCGATCTTCTCCACGAGGCCGAGTGCCTGCAGGTCTTCCACGATCTGCTTACGACAGTCAAAACGATCCATGCCGTGGTACTTGCGTACGTTCGGTTGTAATTCTTCTTCCACTGTGTCCATGTTGAGGTGGGCGTCAGCGGTGAAGATGTCGATCGTCTTGAGGTTGTATTTCTGTCCCAAGGCATAGTCATTCACATCATGCGCCGGCGTCACTTTGAGACATCCGGTACCGAAACCGATTTCTACATAACGGTCCTCAATGATCGGGATGACACGACCCACACCCGGTACGATCACGTGCTTGCCTTTTAACCACTGGTTCTTCTCCTCCTTGGGGTTGATGCACACGGCGATATCGCCGAAAATCGTTTCCGGACGAGTGGTAGCCACAATAGCGTATTTGCCGGGTTCTTCCGCAACTTCGTAACGGAGATAGTAGAACTTGTTATGCTCGTCGTGGTAGATCACCTCCTCGTCGGAAAGAGCCGTCTGCCGTTCCGGATCCCAGTTCACCATCCGCAGACCACGGTAGATGAGCCCTTTGTTATACAGGTCGCAGAACACCTTGATGACGGCTTTGGAACGGGTCTCGTCCATGGTAAAGGATGTACGGTCCCAATCGCAGGAACAACCGAGTTTGCGAAGCTGTTTTAAGATGATTCCTCCGTGTTCATCGGTCCAATCCCAGGCATGTTTGAGGAATTGTTCACGCGTCAGATCCGACTTATTGATTCCTTGTTCCTTCAGGCGCTTGATGACCTTGGCTTCGGTAGCAATCGAAGCATGGTCGGTACCCGGAACCCAACAAGCGTTTTTACCTTCCAGACGTGCACGACGCACGAGGATATCCTGGATCGTCTCGTTGAGCACGTGGCCCATATGCAGCACACCCGTTACATTAGGCGGCGGAATGACGATGGTAAACGGTTCCCGACCGTCCGGTTCGGAGTGGAATAACTTGTTGTCCAGCCAGTATTGATACCAGCGTGCTTCAATGTCCGTAGGATTATATTTACTATCCATAATTAAAAAATAAAAATTACGAATTTAAAATTGTATTTCACACAAAAAGCGCGCAAAGGTACAAAAAAAAATTGACATACACAAATAATTATGAAAAAAAATCGCGCGCGCTTGCGTATGTCAAAAAAAAGTTGTACCTTTGTGCGCTAAATTGGATAAATATGGATACTTTCGAACAATTGTGTCAAAAACGGCGGTCTATCCGTAAGTTCACAGCCCAAGCGGTGGAGCAGGAGAAGATCGATTATATGCTGCGCTGTGCGTTGATGAGTCCGAGTGCCAAACGGACCTGTCCGTGGGAATTCATCGTGACGCATGACGAAGCGAAATTGCGTCCGTTAGCCGGATGCCGCACGTATGGCAGTCAGATGTTCAACACGGCGACGGCTGCGATCGTCATTGCTTTGGATCCCAACTTGTGCGACAACACCTGGATGGCAGACGGTGCCATCGCGGCGGAGCATATTCTGTTAGCGGCTGCGGAACAAGGTGTCGGAGCCTGCTGGTGCCACGTGTATGAACGGGAAGGCGCGCCTGAACTGACACGGCAGTTGTTCGATATTCCGGAAGATAAAGTGGTGCTGTGTGCAATTGCATTGGGATACCCCGATGAAGAGCGAAGTTCGTATGACCTTGCTCGATTAAAATACGAAAAAATACATAACGAAAGATATTAGACTCGGTATACAACTCGTCAAAACCGTCCTGCCCCGGACTGCGGTTCAGCGTTCCCAAACCGCTTCACACGCTTTTGATAGAGTTCATACCTCGCAAAAAAATATATATATATGAAACCTATTATAGCAATAACAGCCGGTGATACGAACGGAGTAGGATACGAGGTGATCATCAAAGCACTGCTCAACGGGTATGTGTTTGAGATCATGCGCCCGGTGATCTACGGAAATGCAGCGGTCGCCAAGCAACATATTCAGACTTTGGATGAGGAATACCGGAACATCACGTGGAACTTGATCGACACGCCGGAACAGGCGAAAGACGGACGTCTGAACTTAATCAGCTGTTACACGGATAACGTGCCGGTGGAGTTCGGTAAAAACACGGAGATGTCCAACAAGGCGGCGAAGGCATCGTTGGATCGTGCCTGTGCGGATCTGAAAGCAGGTAAAGTGCAAGCGCTCGTGACGGCGCCGATCAATAAGGAAGCGCTGCACGGAGGACATACGGAATATCTTGAAAAATGTTTTAATGGTGCAAATGGTGCAAATGGTGCAAATGGTGCAAATGGTGCAAATGGTGGGAGCCTGATGATGCTTTGTACAGAGACGCTTCGCGTAGCGCTGGTATGCAATCATGTTGCTTTAGCGGATATCCCTGCGCAGATCACCGAAGAACGGATATTAGCCAAACTGACGCTGTTGAATAACAGTCTCAAACGTGACTTCGGTTATGAGAAACCCCGCATCGCCGTGCTGGCATTGAATCCGCATGCCGGAGATCAAGGCCTGATGGGAAAAGAAGAGCAGGAGATTATTGTTCCGGCGCTTGAGCAAGCGAAGAAACAGGGTATCTGGGCCTTTGGTCCTTATGCCGCAGACGGATTCTTCGGAACGGGTCATTTTGTGCAGTTCGATGCGGTGCTGGCGATGTATCATGATCAGGGTCTGATTCCGTTTAAGACGCTCGATATGACGGGCGTGAACTACACGGCGGGACTGAACATCGTGCGTACTTCACCTGATCACGGAACGGGATACGACATCGCCGGAAAGAACCAGGCCGATGAACGATCCATGCGCAATGCGCTCTTCATGGCCATCGACGTGCTGCGGCAACGGGCGGAATATGATGAGTTACGAGCCGATCCCTTACCCTTCATTGAACGGCCGGACACGGAAGGCAAACCCCGTCGGGAGTTTATTGATTTCAAGACCACAAGATATCAGGAAAATAAAGACTAACTATATATGACAAGTAAAGAAATTAGACAAAGTTTTTTGGACTTTATGGCATCGAAGGGGCACCAGGTCGTTCCTTCGGCACCCATGGTGATTAAGGATGATCCTACGCTGATGTTCACCAATGCCGGCATGAACCCGTGGAAGGGTATCATCTTAGGCAATGATCCTATCAAATATCCCCGTGTGGCAGACAGCCAGAAATGTCTGCGTGTATCGGGAAAACATAATGACCTGGAGGAAGTAGGTCACGATACCTACCACCACACCATGTTCGAGATGTTAGGAAACTGGTCCTTCGGCGATTATTTCAAGAAAGAAGCGATCGACTTCGCATGGGAATATATCGTCGATGTGCTCAAGAT
>CAMIZK010000071.1 GCA_946403315.1 uncultured Bacteroidales bacterium
ATAAGTACGAGATAAGTGCGTCATTTGTGCGCGATAAGTGCGAAATAATTAGGGTCTATAACTTTTAAATAATATAGAATATTTTATACACAAAAAAAGGAGTCCAATGGGCTCCTTTTGTTATCTAACGGATAGAAATTAGGCGTTTTTGCGTTTCTCCAGTTGGGACTCTAAAGCATTGAGGCATGCATCGAGACCTTCTTCAAACGTGTCTGCGGTCTTCTCGGCGAACAGACCGGCGATACGTACTTTCACCTCCTTGTTGGCATTCGTCTGCGGCTTGATGACCGACATGCGAATCTCCACCTTATCGTTGGCGTTCAAATGACGCTCAAAACGATTCATCTTCTTCTCAATAAACTGCTCGAGTTTCTCTGCCATCTCGAAGTTTACGGCATTGATAGTCATGTTCATAGTAGTATGTTTTTAAGGGTTAAACTAAAATCTGCTGCAAAATTACAAAAAAATTTGGATATATGCAAAAAAAAGTGTAACTTTGCAGCAAATTTTTAAAATATTTTTATTTATGCAGGTAAATTACTTGGAGTCCCGTCATATCGGACTGACAGTAGAAGACGAGAAAAAGATGCTTGAGGCAATTGGCGCCGAGTCGATGGAAGGGTTGGTGAAGGAGACGATGCCGGCGGATATCCTGCTGCCGGAACCGATCGAACTGGACGAGCCGTTGACGGAACAGAAGTACCTGGAGAATGCGGATGAGTTGTTGGCGGAGAACCTGCCGGCACGTTCGTATATCGGTCGCGGTTGGTACGGCACGATCACGCCTGCCGTCATCCGCCGGAATATCTTGGAGAACCCCGTTTGGTACACGAGTTACACGCCGTACCAGGCCGAGGTGAGTCAAGGCCGTTTGGAAGCGCTGTTTGTGTTCCAAACCATGGTCAGCGACCTGACGGGTCTGCCGTTGGCGAACTGCTCTTTGTTGGACGAAGCCACTTCCGCTGCGGAATCCGTTACTATGATGCGTAATCTTCGCAGCCGTGAGCAAGTGAAAGCCAACGTACATAAGGTGTTTGTGGACGAGAAAGTATGGCCGAACACCTTATCTGTACTGCGCACGCGTGCGAAAGGACAGGACATCGAGATCGTGACCGGCAGTTATGCGGATTTTGAACCGTCTGCCGAGTTCTTCGGTGCGTTGGTACAATGGCCGAACAGCGACGGTGCCATCGAGGATTACGAGACCTTCATAGAGGACTGCCATGCGGCAGGAATGAAAGTGACGGTGGTCGCTGACCTGCTGGCATTGGCGTTATTGAAACCCTTAGATGCGGATATCCTATGCGGTACGGCCCAGCGTTTCGGTTTGCCGATGGGATTCGGCGGTCCGACGGCCGGATACATGGCTACACGCGATGAGTACAAACGCGATATGCCGGGACGTATCATCGGTCTGAGTAAAGACAAATACGAGCACCCGGCTTTCCGTCTGGCGCTCCAGACCCGTGAACAGCATATCAAACGTGAGAAAGCAACGTCGAACATCTGTACCGCCGAGGCACTGTCGGCGATGATGGCCGGTATGTACGGTGTCTATCACGGTGCAGAAGGTATCCGCCAGATCGCCGAAGGCATCCACGGCAAAGCCGTGTATCTGAGCGAAATGCTGCAAGCCTACGGTTATGAGCAGGAGAATAGTGAATTTTTCGATACACTCAAAATTCGGGCGAATGGCGAATGGACTAATGGACTAAAGGCAAAAGCAGAAGAGTTAGGCATCAACCTCTATTACGATGCCGAAGGATGGATCGGTCTGTCGATCGACGAGACCGTCGATATCGATGATATGAACGACCTGATCGAACTCTTTGCCGAAGCATCCGGCAACATGCCGCAGTACGAGGAATCCGACGAGGCGTTTGAAGGTCTCTGGGCCATTGACGAGAGTAGGGTGCGTGAGCTCGATTATATGCAGGCGGAGGTATTTAAAAAATACCACACCGAGACCGAACTGATGCGGTATCTCAAGCGCCTGGACCGCAAGGATATCTCGTTAGCCACCTCGATGATTCCGTTGGGCAGCTGTACGATGAAACTCAACCCGGCGGCTGCGATGATCCCCATCACCTTCGGCGGTGCGATGAATGTGCATCCTCTGGCGCCAGCAGATCAGACCGACGGATACATGGCCATCATGGAGCAGCTGAAGAACCAGCTCTGCGCCATCACCGGTTTTGATGCCTGCACACTGCAGCCTACGTCCGGTGCGGCCGGTGAATATACGGGTCTGGTGGTGATCCGTGAACACCTGCGCCGGCAAGGTCAGGAGAACCGCAAAGTGCTCCTTATCCCTGCTTCGGCACACGGAACCAACCCTGCATCCTGTGTGCAAGCCGGTTTCGTGCCTTGTGTAGTCAAATGTGACGAACAGGGAAACACCGACCTGGCGGATTGGAAGGCGAAAGCGGAAGAGAACAAAGAGATCCTCGCCGGCTGTATGATCACCTATCCGTCCACCCACGGTATCTTTGAACAGGCTATCCGTGCGATGATCGCGGCGGTGCATGAGAACGGCGGACTCGTTTATATGGACGGTGCTAACATGAACGCCCAGATCGGCTGGACCAATCCGGCTTTCATCGGAGCGGATGTATGTCACCTCAACTTACATAAGTCCTTTGCTTCTCCTCACGGAGGTGGCGGTCCCGGTGCCGGTGCTGTTTGTTGCACGGCTGCCTTGGCGGATTGCCTGCCGACGGAGGACAATAACCGTGTCTCGGCAGCGTTGTACGGCAATGCCAACATGGCGCTTATCTCATGGGGTTATATCGCGATGATGGGTGCCGAAGGTCTGCGTCATGCCACGGCAGCCGCTATTCTCAGTGCTAACTACATGGCTTCCCGTCTGAAAGAGGCGTATGGCATCGTCTATACCGGCGCTAACGGAAGGGTGGGCCATGAGTTGATTCTGGACTGCCGCCAGTTCCATGCGATCGGTATCACCGAGGCGGATATTGCCAAGCGTCTCATGGACTTCGGCTATCATGCGCCGACACTCTCCTTCCCGGTGCACGGCACCCTGATGGTGGAGCCTACCGAGTCGGAGTCACTCGAAGAGATCGATCGTTTCTGCGACGTGCTGCTGCAGATTCGCCAAGAGATCGCCGATATCGAATCCGGTAAAGCCGATAAGGCCGATAACGTGCTCGTTAACGCACCGCACCCGGAGTATGAGGTGGTAGCCGACGAATGGAATCACCCCTATACCCGCCGCCAGGCGGCATACCCGACGGAGTGGGTGGCACAGACTAAGTTCTGGTGCCCTGTAGGCCGCGTGGATAACGGTTTCGGTGATAGAAATCTGGTGGCAAAGTTCTGATATGGAGAGAGAGCAGCGCAATAAACTTCGTAAGCAGTTACGCGCGTATTACAAGGTCTTGCCCTGGATCACGCTAAAGGAATTGCTGTTAATAGTCTTAAGCACAATACCTTATGCGCTGACGGTCAACCAGTTACTGGTACCTCATGCAGTTGTCGGCGGTGGCGTGACGGGGCTGTGCGAGATCATCTATTTTGCAACGGACACGTACATGCCCATATGGCTTTCCAGTTTATTAATCAACGTCGTGCTGCTCGTTATAGCCGCTTTGACGGTCGGCTGGCGCTATGCTATACGGACTGTCTGGGGCGTGTTATGGCTTACGATATGGCTTAAAGTGGTACCGATAGCTACGGTGCCGCTGTTGACTGACGCCTTCATGGCGGTAGTGATCGGCGGTTTGTTTACCGGCTGTTTCTTGGGGATCTGTTTCCTGAATAACGGTTCTACCGGCGGAACAGACGTGGTGGCGATGATTGTCAATAAATACCATCATCTGCCGATGGGTCGTGTCTTGCTTTTTTCGGATATGATAGTTATCTCTTCGGCCTTCTTCTTACCTACCATTCAAGCGGCAGGAATGCAAGGAGCCATTGAGAAAATCCTGTTCGGTTTAACCTATACCTTCATGTGCTCAACCGCTGTAGATTGGGTAATGAACCGAATGAGGCAGTCCGTGCAGTTCATGATCTTCACGCAGAAACCGGAAGAGATAGCGCAAGCCATCATCACGCAGGCACATAGGGGCTGTACTTTCCTTGAAGCCGAAGGAGGTTATAACAAAAAGCCGATGAAAGTTGTCACAACGATCGCACGTTCCTATGAGTCCGCTACGATCTTCCGCTTGGTACGGGCCATTGATCCGAACGCTTTTGTCAGTCAAAGTCAGGTTCGTGGTGTCTTTGGCCAGGGCTTTGACCCGGTGTCCAGTGGCCGATAAATGATATATAACTAAACTCAATTACCCATATGCATTTGCTTCATCGCTACAGCAAATTAGTTAACCCGCATAATACGCCGCAAGAGTCTCTCTCGCGGATGATAATGGAATACCTGGTTATTATTCTGGGTATAGCGCCTATGGCGCTGATGGTCAACTGGGTGTTGCTGCCACATGCTTTCGTAGGTGGAGGACTGACGGGTATCTGTTCGGCGATATATTACGTGACAGACGGTTGGTTTATGTCGCTTTTCCCGGAATACAACGGTGCGATACCGGTGTGGCTGACGACCTTCCTTTTTAATGCGATTTTGCTGATTATAGCAGGCCTGACGGTGGGATGGCAATTCTGTATCCGTACCATGGTAGGAGTAGCAGCAATCACGTTCTGGTATCGGATCATTCCTATTTTGCCGGAACCGATCATTGAAGATCCGTGGGTAGGTGCAATCATCGGCGGTTTTGTTTTCGGTCTCAGTCTCGGCTGCGTATTGGCTGCCAACGGTTCGTCCGGCGGCACGGATATCGTCGCGATGATCATCAACCATTACCATAACATCTCGTTGGGCAATATCATGCTGGCCTGCGATATCCTCATCATCGCATCAGCGTTCTTCTTACCGCTACCGGAATCGATGATGGAGGAAGGCAAGAACCTGACGTATCTGCAGATCAAACGGGTACTTTACGGTGTGGCGATGACGATCTCTTATACCGCAGCTGTCGATTGGCTGATGGCCCGGCTGCACCGTTCCGTCCATTTCCTCATCTATTCCTCCAAATACGAGGAGATAGCGACGGCCATCAATACCACCGTAAACCGCGGTGTGACGGTGCTGGACGGTACCGGATGGTATTCTCAGAAACCCGTCAAGGTCATCTCGGTGCTGGTGCGTAAACCGGAGAGTTCGCTTGTCTTCCGGATTGTGCATGATATCGACCCCGATGCATTGGTGTCTATCGCCGACGTGCGCGGTGTTTTCGGTTCCGGATTTGACAAAATGAAGGGTAAATAGCATTTTTTTGCGATTTTATTTGCACAATTCAAAAAAAAGCAGTACCTTTGCAGCCGCTTTCCAAAAATGAAATAAGTAGGGATCCCGAAAATTTCTAATTTTTGGGAAGAGGAGGGAACGCGACCATTACATTTGTTACGTAGTAACTTAATCATGGATCGCCGTTACCGACGAGGAGAGTTGACTGAGTGGTCGAAAGTGCCGCACTCGAAATGCGGTGTACGCATTACGTCGTACCGGGGGTTCGAATCCCTCACTCTCCGCGGTAAAAGAATAGGGATACCCACAGG
>CAMIZK010000072.1 GCA_946403315.1 uncultured Bacteroidales bacterium
ACGCGCAAAATTACTTCTTTTTTTTGATATATACAAAAATTCGCACGCATACGCGCACGAATAATAATAAGGTATAACCGATTCTTAATAATTGAAAATTGAAAAATGAAAATTGAAAGGATCTTTCACCTTTCACCTTCCTCCTTTCACCTTACTCTATCACTCCCGCCTCTTTCCAGGAATCGATGGTAGCTACTACATCCGTCATCGCCTTCTCCGGCGCTACGTCGTACTCATCGCACAAAGCCTTGCACAGCGATGCCGCGTCAAAAGCCCCCTTCTCCGCTTCCTTCCATAAGAAAGCAGCTGTCTCGTTCAGCGTGATCATCTTGTTGAAATTGATCAACGCCATCGACTCGCCTACTAAAATATACTCGTTGCCTAACTTACGCAACTTAAATCCTTCAATTGTTTTCATAAAACCAAATTAATATCGAATGTCTATAAATCTTTAATAACCACTTTCTTACCGGTTTCAATCCGTACCAGATAAAACCTCTCGTCAGCATTTTTCGGTGCCCTTTGGGAGTCTCTACCCGCTTCACGCGTGCAATAACGTCACCGATACCACATCTCTCCTCTCCCCGTAAGTTTCCGTCGCCTTGCAGCACCAAGGTCTCGCCCTCTATACGAACCAATCGATGCAGCACATACGTCCTCCTTCCGCAAAGCGTCTCCACATCCGCTAACAACACATCGCCCCTTCTCGGCGCACGGCGTAAGGGCTCTAACACCACGCTGTCCTTATCGCCTTCGATAAACGGTCGCATGCTTACGCCTGCCGGCGTAAACCGCACTTCCTTTCCTTCCGCTACCAACCGCGCCAGTTCAGGAATCAATATGTCATTCGCTATCTTCATTCTTCCGGAATATATAGCACGCAATTACAATCCCCGAACAAGTACTCAATATACCATAACGACACCGGCTTCTTCTTGATGGTAGAATTCTTTATCCGTACATAATACCGTCCAGGCACAAAAGTCGCCCTTATCGATCCTGCCGAATTATACATCAAATCCGAAACAATCGAGTCGGACCAATGGATACTGTCTCTCGACAACTGTAACTTCACATCATGGCGTTTGTCGGTATTCGGATAAAAACCTATCGTCACCCCTCTCAGACTATCCACTGCAGTAGTCGTCACAAAATCATCCTTCCCCGGCAGATTGAGGCTGACTATGGACAACCCAGTAATCTTATCCGTATAAGTACCAAACGTAGCATTATTGCTGCAAGTATAGGTTAATAAAGGTGTCACGCCTGTCTTGTTGCCATTCGCGAAACGCAATTTCGACGGATCTCCCGAATCGCTATGAAAAGTATGCCTTACCGGATTCCGCTGAGCCATGCAAATAGCAGGACTCAGCAGCATCCAACAAATCATCCATATATGCGCTAACGCCTTGATCATTCAATCCGTTCGCCGGTGATTGAATATACTTCCTCACCGCGAATAATCACTAACTGACCATTCCGAATCGCTTTCTTCAAAGTCTTCTCTTTCTCACCGATGGTTTCAACAATCGACTCACCACCGCCGCAAGAAGTACTATAGTTACTGTAAACGACACTGCTTCCGCCTCCGGAAGTGATCGAGATGGAGTTCACATAGATCGAGTTCGTAGTACAGGTTACCACAAAACTCAGGTCGCCGGAAGCGTGATTGAAGTCAAACTCCAAGTCACGGAGCGTCGTTCCGCCGGTCTTGGTTACATTCTTTGAAACGCTGCCATTGCCAACCTCCACATTAATACTACCTACGCCCTTCGAAGCATTCGTGCAGTATTTAATCACCACTTTGGTCACGTTATTCACCGGAGTCTTCAGCTCTGCACCGGCACCGCTGACACCGGCCGTCACTTGTACACCTTGACCGCTCGTCAGCTGGTTTCCATCCTTGATACTGGTCCAGCTCTTCGTAGCATCGGCCCAAGATTTGGAGGTGAAGGTATAGGTATTGGTCTGCTGAACGCCGCTACCGCTGGTCTCTTCCTTATCAGCAAAGACCGCATAGAAGACAGCTCCTTCGCTTACTGCATCATTGGCTTTAGCCAATGTCGGCGCAGTTGTCTCACTGCTGTAGTTCGCTTGGCTGCACCATCCTACAAAGACACGATTGACACTGCAAGCGGCAGGCTCTTCACTCGGCAGGATAAGTTTACCGGTAGAAGGAATGGTTTCAAAATCAACTCCATTGACCTTAAACACTACATCAAACGGATCTACAGGTGTGGTCGGTTCTTCGATATAGGTCAAGGTGATCAACTGATTGCTCTCCGCAATGTTCAACAGCGGTTTACCGCTGATGCCGGTATAGGAAGTCTTGTTCTTCGTTCCCGGGAACGTGTTCCACTTGCAGTTATCTGTGCTACCATCCCAACCGATCGCCGATCCATAAGCAGAAACGATGGTGTAATACGGGTTATTCGCCGTGTTGTTCGGCTCGTTGTTGGTCCATTTGGTAGCATTGAAATTAACTTTCCAGATCAACATACCGTGACCGGTTAAGGGTTCATCCCAACCTTGCGCCTGACGGTTCTCGATATAATAACGCACACCGGAAGTGGTCGGACTTACATAATTACCGGAAGCATTGATCTGATACGCCTGATAGTTAGCCGTACCATTCGCATAGAGCGTTACGTCCTGACCTTCGTTGCCTAAGTTAATCGGCGTATGCCAGCCGAAGAACTCTTTCTCCCACGGATCATAGTTAGGAGGACAGTGTCCGTCCGCATTATACGAACCACCGTCCATGATATTCCAATCGTTCGGCGTCAGGCTGTTGTTATAGTTCGTGCCATAACTGGTATCGTATAAGTCCGGCAGACCCATTACGTGACCAAACTCATGGCAGAGCGTACCGATACCGCCTAATGCATTTCCGGACAACTCGCTCGACATTGCATAGTTATCAATCTTCTTACCGCCCAACGTACGCTGTGCATTCGTATAGGTACAATAACCATATTCAATAGCCGACGTCACATCCCAGTTATGCGGCCAGATCGTCTCAGAGGTACCACCGTCAGCCTGACCCTTACCGGCATATATCACATAGACAAAATCCACATAGCCGTCATTGTCCGAGTCATAGTCTGACCAGT
This sequence comes from uncultured Bacteroidales bacterium, assembly GCA_946403315.1. Classification (GTDB taxonomy): domain Bacteria; phylum Bacteroidota; class Bacteroidia; order Bacteroidales; family Paludibacteraceae; genus Colicola. The sequence goes on from CAMIZK010000072.1 coordinate 3,114, forward strand.
TGATCGTATATTGATCATTGGCCAAGCGGCAAGCTTCTACCACTGCATCGGTAGCGTGCTGGTCATCTCCCTCTTCTTCACCCGTGTTATCCGTTCCGTAATACGCTACATTACGACTCAAGGTCACCGGACCAAACACATCAAACTGCGGGCGATAAGATCCGTTACTCTGATCAGCAAAATACTGACCTGCCGAAGGATAACCGCTATTCACCGTACAGTTATGCGAGTTACAGAGTTCATCGAACGTAGCCTGCGTGTGACCGGACTGCATCGATTTGTTGCTGAAGTTCGCTAAGATAACCACTCCCTTCGGCGCCAGGTTCGGCGTAGTACCTACATCCTTGCGCTGACGACGCGCTTGACCTTCTGCGCGTTTAGCTTTCACTTTCGCTGCACTCGGTGCCTCGCCTACTACCTCGTACATACCCGCCTCATTCAGACGAATCTGCTTTCCTTCCCGGTTGATCGTGTAGTGATAAAACTCATCACCGATCACTTGAACCTCAATACTTGACCCATCTGCCTGGGTACGTGTCTGCCATCCGCGTTTCGCCGGAACGGCATTGGCAGTCAATGCAAGACTGCACAATAAAATTGCTGCAACAATTTTCCTCATCTCTATAATTTTTTAATAGTCTTTTACCGTATCTGTGCGCCCTGCGCGTTATACTCCTTCTCTCCCCGAATAATGATCAACTGCCCGTTCCGGATGATCTTTCGCCCATTCGCCTTTCGCCCTTCGCCATTCGCCATTACCACATCCGTCGGATCCACCGGCGCACCGCCGTTGAGTTTAAACGTGATCTGTCCGTTTGTTTCCGCTATCTCTGTCAAGGCACAACCTTCAAAAGGCGTCCATTCCGTCACATTTCCCGTTCCGGGAAAAGGATTATTCTGCGCACTTCCATCTTCTGCTCCAATCGGCCCCGGCACGGCAGACACAACCGTTAATCTCGGATCATTGGCTGTGTTATTCGGTCGATTGCCGCTCCACGCACTGGCATTGTATTTCACTTGCCATACAATCATTCCGTGCCCCGGCAAACCAATATCCCAGCCTTCCTGCTGGCGGTTCTCGACATAATACACCGTGTTGGTCGTTGTATAAGGCAATAAAACACTTCCTCCGGTAATCTGATATGCATCCTCATACCCCGTTCCCATCTCTATTGTCTGCTGTGCATCTTTTGCCAATAACGCAGGCGTCGCCCAACCGAAGAAATACTTATCGAAAATCGAATAGTTAGGTGGTGTCAATGCTCCGTTATTATAGCACCCCTGATCCATCGTGGACCAGCAGTTGGGCGTTAACCAATTATCATAGTTGGTACTATAATTCGTATCGTAATAGTCCGGAAGACCCAGCACGTGACCGAACTCATGGCATAACACACCTATTCCACTTCTGCCGTTTGTTATACCGTCTACCTCACCTGAGCAAGCATAGTTTGTCAGTTTCTTGCCGTCTAAATAGCAGTTCTTAACGGATACCGACGAGTTATGTGCCCACACCGCATCCTCGACACTATTTCTGTCATTCTCTCCAATGCCGGCATAGATTACATACACAAAATCCACCAACCCATCATTGTTGTTGTCATACAACGAAAAATCAACTACATCATCCACTAATTGACATGCATCTACAATCATCTGCTTCGGATTCTTATCCGTTCCTTCTTTTGAAGAACTATTACCTCCGTAATACGCCCTGTTCTGCGGCAAGGTCACCGGACCTGCCACATCAAAAACCGGCATATATGCACTATCGGATTGGGCTATGAAAAAATCCCGTGCTGAACCGGTCGCATTTTCATAACTATATCCCGGCAGGTTCATCATCTCCCACATACCTGCACTGTCATTCGTTGCTTGGTATGGTACATCTTTGAATGCAGCCAATACTACCAAACCCCGAGGTGCTAAGTTAATCGTTCCCACCGCCTGCGGTGCCCTCTTTGCACGCCGTGCTACCACCTGCTCCGGTGTCGGAACCGGTTCATCCGTAACACGCAGCCCCTCAACTGTCTCCTCTACCATCTTGCCGTCTCTTGTCACCATAAAATGATAGTACTCATCGCCATATTGCTGCACTTCCACCTCCGTACCATCCGCTAACACACGCGGCATCCATCCCCTCCGTGCCGGAGCGGCATAAACGGACAGGCAAACAGCCAACAGAATGATTATATATCCGATTTTTCTCATATTC
>CAMIZK010000073.1 GCA_946403315.1 uncultured Bacteroidales bacterium
TAGTAGTTTTCAAAGATATGTCTGACGGTACTCAGTTCTTCAGCCGCTCTACAGCAGCTACCAAGGACACGATCGAAATCGACGGCGTTAAATATCCGCTTATCAAGCTGGAGATCTCGAACACGAGTCACCCGTTCTACACCGGTAAGTCCAAATTGGTGGACACCGCAGGTCGTGTGGACAAATTCATGTCCCGTTACGGCAACCGCACTCGCAAGTAATGCGAGAACGTTTAAGGGGCAGGCATGTGGCTTGCCCCTTTTTGTTATTTAAGATTTAAAATTTAAGATTGAAGATTTTATGGAAAACACAGCTCTTTGGAAGGCGTTAGGTCGCAATTTTGGGATTTCGATTGTTTTGTTTGGAGCCTTGTTAGGGCTTCTGTGGTTGGCGGAAATGATTTTTCCGTCGGTTAGTCTATTGAAATGGAACGACACGGCATGGGTAGTCGGCATCCCGGCATCTGTGATCGGTGTGGCATATATATTGACGGTAAAGGATCCGCAGAACTACACGGGTTTCTTTGCCGGAATTGTGATGTCGATTTTGTTGGGGGTACAGTTCCTGTTACAGAAACAGTACGATAGTGCTTTTCTCTTCTTCATGGTATTTATTCCGTTCCAGATGATGTCGATCTACAAATGGAGTCGTAAGAAAGACGATGGAGGAGCCAGTTTTGAACCTAAGTTCCTGGACACACCACGTTTGATTATGTCAATAGCAATTTTGCTGTTCGTGACGATAGGTGACTATGTGATGGTAACATTTGCGTTGCAGCACAATGGGTTGACGGATAATATCGTACCGAAGATTTTGAGTGGTCTGTTGATTTCGTCGTCATTCTTAGCGAACTACTGGTTGATTTACCGCAAGACGGATAGTTGGATTTACTGGTTGATCTACAGCATCGCCGGTATCGGATTGTTTATCTACGTAGGCAATATCTTCTCGATTGTGCTGTTCACGTTCTTCTTAGTAATCAACTCGATGGCGGGAATGGCATGGTTGAAAGCGACCTCAAAAGAAAATCTTAACTGGGCTAAGATTTTCGTTAAATAGTTAAAATGTTAAAACGTTAAAAATGATAAAAAGGAAACAAGACACCGTATTAAAGGTCGCAGAACCTGCGCAACTCATGGATTTTCTCATTGCCAAGATGGGAGGTATGGCGAAGTCGTCGGTGAAACAGTTATTGGGTCAACGGCGCGTGAAAGTAGGTAATGCGGTGCAGACGCGTCACGATTTTGCGCTGAGGAGCGGCGATGTGGTAACAGTTAGTTCCGGTAGAGGAAACAGCCAGTTGACGCATCCGAAACTGAAGATCGTGTATGAGGACGATGATCTGATCGTGGTTAACAAACAGCCTGGACTGCTGACCGTTGCCGCGACACCGGGAAGCAGTGAGACCACGGCATTTTCTATCCTGCGCGCGTACGTTAAGAAACAGAACGCGCGTGCGGGTATATATGTGGTACACCGGTTAGATCGAGAGACGAGCGGTTTGTTGGTTTTTGCACGGAGCGAAGAGTTGCAGCATTACATGCGGGAATACTGGCGGGAGTTAGTACAAGAACGCACGTATATCGCGTTGGCAGAAGGTGTGCTGAAACCGGCAGAAGGCAAGATCACGACGTGGTTGACGGAAGACAAACGCAATGCGGTGGTTTATTCGTCGCCGGTGGATGACGGAGGGGATATCGCCATTACCAATTATAAGACTTTGCGGACCTCGGCAGACGGACAGTATTCGTTGGTAGAGTTACACCTGGAGACGGGAAGAACGAACCAGATCCGTGTGCATTTGGCAAGCAAGGGTTGTCCGGTAGTGGGTGACCGCAAGTACGGTCATGGAAACGAGAGTAGTCCGATAGACCGGCTTTGTCTGCACGCCAAAGTGTTGGCGTTTATCCATCCTGTGACAGAGAAGACGGTTCGTTTCGAGAGTCCAGTTCCGAAAGAATTTAATAGAGTGTTACTATGAGATACTTAAGCTATTGGCTATTAGCTATTAGCCTTCTTTTAGCGATGCCAACAGAGGCAGCAAAGCGGAAGGTACACACGATCGGTGACAGTACGATGTCGGAGTATAAGCCGGCTGCGACACCCAAACGCGGTTGGGGAATGTACTTACAGGCATTCTTTAATGCCGATTCGGTGGAGGTCAATAACCGTGGTAAGAGCGGCGCAAGTACGCGTACGTTCTATGAGACGGAGAACTTATGGCCGAGTGTAAAACAACAGATGAAGGCGGGGGACTACCTGATTATTCAGTTTGCGCACAATGATGAGAAATGCAAGGGAGAGGATGTGTATGTAGAGAATGCGAAACTTCGTGCGTTAGGACAGGATACTATTACCGATATGCGCGGTACAGATCCGAATACGACGTATAAGGAATACTTGCGAAAATATGTAAACGAGGCAAGAGAAATGGGCGTGACACCTGTTTTGATGTCACCAATCTGCCGGGCGTATTTTAAGGATGGTAAGATCAATGACGAAGGCCGGCATGTATTAGCAGAGGACAAGAATTATGTCCGTTCGATGCGTGAAGTGGCGGAAGAGATGGGAGTTCCTTTCTTGGATATGACCACAGCCAGTTGTGCGCTTTATGAGACGCGTGGTAAAGAGTTTTGCATGGCGCATTACTTCAACTGCGGTGATAAAACCCATACTTCTGCACAAGGAGGAATGGCCATTTCCACGTTAGCCTATACCCTCATTCTGGAAGCTCGTGATACAGACCTGCGCCTTTGGACAGATCTGCCGAGCGAAGAAGAAGTGGAAGCATATGCACAAGCCATTGAGGAAAGTGGCAAGAAAGCTGCTTTTGAAGCCAAAGGAACGCCGTTTACATTGGAGATTGGAGATTGGAAATTGGAGAATTTAGAGAAAGAGAAAGGCGGATTTGTTCCCGTAGGAGGATTATGGCCGGCAGGGGAGATCGATGAAGTTGCGAATCGGTATATCGAATATACAATCACTGCAGAGAAGAAGAAAGGATTGGTTATTGAGACGATTACGGTTCCCGTTCGAGGCAAAGGCGGTGACGGGATGAATATTCATATCAACTACGGTTTTGGAGAAATGTTTCGTGACGTGACAACGATCTATGAGAACACGGCATTACCAAAGAACAAGTGGTTAACCGTGACATTGGATCAACCGATATTGGTTCCGGCAGGTGAGACATTACATATCCGGATCTTGCCTTGGTATGATTCGAATGGGAAACCGCAAGGAAAGAAAGTTTTAGAGATCGGTGAGATGAAAGTGACCGGAAAGAAATTGAAATGAGAGCAACAATAAAAGCCACCCGAAAAGGTGGCTTTTATTGTAATGTATCTTCGGTTGATTATAAACCGTTGGTACGTTGAGTTGCAGAATAACTGATCTTCAAAGCATATGCACGGCGCAGTTCCTGCTTGATCTCCGTGATGATACCCATGCGAGTCTCTTTATCTGCTTTGATAGAAACGGTTAATTTACCCTGCTCGTCCTCTTTCATCGCCGAACGCTCGTTGATGATATAATCACCGATCTCATTTGTTTCCGCAAACTGATCGTCCAACTGGATACGCGTATCGGTACCGAATTGCTTCGCATACTGCTCGGTCGGTTTACCAACATAGATATAGCGCACGAGGCTCTTTTTCTCCAGTTTGGTAAGTTCCGAAGCCTGCGGACTATTGGAGCAGGTTACCTTATAGCTGACCTCTTTCATAGACGTAACGGACATGAAGAAGAAGAGCAGCATGAAGATAATATCAGGGAGAGACGACGTATTGAGCGCCGGCATCTCACGTTTGTCATTTCTACGTATCTTAGCCATATCAATTACCGTAATTTTTAGGTTCAGCCTCCGAAATCTTCTGAGGATAAATCTTCTGAATTAACTTCTGTTGATCCTCTTCGAGTTCGTTGTAACTCTTGTGATAAAACTCAAGCGCACATTCGTTACGCACTTCATTATACGCCGCTACGAGTTCGTTCTGAACATCGAGATAAGCCTGATACTGGGTATCTACGTCATTCTGTACCGAAATAACGTGATCCTTCGTATATTCCATCTCTCCAAAGGGGCCACCGAAATCCTCACGCACGAGTTTCGGCAGGTGTGCCTTGTTTTGCGGGTTCAAGATGAACTCTTTAGCCTTTGCTTTCAGGTCTTTGATATCGATTTCCTGCAAATCGCCCATCTCCATAGAACCGTCACGATAGGTGACCTGGTTTCTGGAGTTAATCTTAACGATTAACAGGTTACGTTTATTGATATCCTGATCCGCTTTTTCCTGATTGGGCGGAATAGGCGCAGGCAGACGGCGAGCCAATCCCTGGTTCACATCCATAGATGTGGTGACCAAGAAGAAAATCAGCAACAGGAACGAAATATCGGCCATGGAGCTTGCATTGATCTGTGGGATTTTCTTTGCCATAATAAATGTGATTTACTTAAGTCGCTTAGTATAAATATATCCGCCTAACATAGTCAGGAGCGTAGCGCCGAGGAGGGTATAGCACAGATAGATAACCATATCCGAAGCTTTAGCCCAGAAACCTACGTTATCGTGTCCTTCGTATCCGGGAATGTTAATCTCCTCGCTGCTACCAAGCATCCAGCAAACGAATACAAGGGCAACGAAGCCAAGGATGACGCAGAGGATTGTGATTGCTTTGCGGCGATTATATCTCCATATGTTTGCAAAAGCAACGGATACAGCCACGAGCGTGATGATCACCGCGATACCGGTAAGGATATACACCCAGATGAGGAAGAGATCCGTAAACCGAGGTATTGCTAACTCGTCACCCGCCACCTTATGCGTAATGCCTTCCAAGTTGCCGCCGAAATAGAACATCACAGCGAAGATGATGCCCAACACGATCAGCGCCAGAAGAGCGATTTTGGGTATTAATTTATAGTTTTTCATATTGCTCAGAATTGTTTTGTTAAACAATAGCTATTAGCAGTCTGCTATTAGCTTATTTCTTTTTCTGGGCAGCGTCGTACTCTACTACGATATCGAGCAGGCTAATCGAGCTGTCCTCCATTTCATTCACCAGACCCTCAATGAGGCTGAGAATGTAGTTGTAGAACAACTGCAGAACAATAGCAATAATCAAACCGAGCAATGTGGTCAACAGAGCGACCTTGATACCACCTGCAACAACCTGAGCGGAGATATCACCTACCTGTTGAATCTTATCGAACGCCTCGATCATACCGATGATGGTACCCAAGAAACCGAGAGACGGAGCGATAGAGATGAAGAGGGAGATCCAAGAGAGGTT
>CAMIZK010000074.1 GCA_946403315.1 uncultured Bacteroidales bacterium
CACAGAACATCGTTCCGAACAGCACCGGTGCTGCTAAGGCTATCGGTCTCGTTATTCCGGAGCTGAACGGTAAGTTGATCGGTAGCGCACAGCGCGTTCCGACTCCGACCGGATCGACCACTATCCTGGTTGCAGTTGTTAAGGGTAAAGACATCACCAAAGAGGGTATCAACGCTGCTATGAAGGCTGCTCAGACCGAGAGCTTCGGCTACACCGAGGACGAGATCGTTTCCAGCGACGTTATCGGTATGCGCTTCGGCTCGCTCTTCGATGCTACCCAGACCATGGTGGCTAAGATTGACGACGATACCTATCAGGTACAGGTTGTTAGCTGGTACGACAACGAGAACAGCTACACCAGCCAGATGGTTCGCACCATTAAGTACTTGGCAGAGCTTAAGTAATGCCAAAGTACGTCGTGCCCTTGTGGCTAAGACGTACACAGCAGAGCTCAAGTAATAATGGCGAATGGCTAAAGAAAAAGAGATGTCCGATCGGGCATCTCTTTTATTTATTAGTATCTTCTGATATATACCAGATGATGGGAATAACCGCCTTGTTCCGCATTATAGATTCCTTGCGCATCCAGTTTCTCCACCTGCACGCGACCGGAACAATGAATGATCCGTTCCGGGTCAATCGCGATACCTACGTGACATATCTTTCCGTCTTCATGATCAAAAAACGCCAAGTCACCTGCCTGAACCTCTTCCTGACCAGCTACCGGCAGACCCTCTTGTGCCTGCTCTGAGGCATTACGTGGCAAGCGTTTGCCAAACAGACTCATGATCACCTGCGTAAAACCGGAACAGTCCATGCCTAAAGCATTCTTTCCGCCCCACAGGTACGGCACGTTAATAAAGAAACGAAGGGTTTTTAACAGGTTCTCCCGGTTCAGCACCAAGGGTTGCGTGATTACCATATTCGGATCGATACGAAAACCGACGCCGAGCACTTCGAAGCGGCCATCCTGGTAGTTGGTTAGTTTCGTGCCGGCCGTCAACGGAATGGTCTGTCCGTTGTTCTCACTCACCGCATACGTCATCGGAAAAACGACTATCGCTGCTTCCTTCAGTGCTTCGGCATACCCATGGTACTCCTCCTCCGTCATCGGGCAGATCATCTTAGCATCCACCCAACCTTCCTGACCGTCAGACTCTAAACGAATCCGCTTCCATCGGGGTTGTTCTTCCAAGATCTCGCATAGTTCGCCGAACAGCATCTGCGTGTTCTGTTCCGCTCCTTCACGCGCCTCCGCACGCACGGGTACGATACTATGTAAGGAGAGACCTACCATACTTCCTGGGGATGCTCGTTCTCTTTCTTCGGATAATCGATAGAGTAATGCAGGCCCCTACTCTCCTTGCGTTCCATGGCCTGACGGGTGATCAGATAACCGACATTGATCATGTTACGCAGTTCACATATCTCTTTATCCGCCTTCACGCGTTTGAACAGATCTTCCGTCTCCTCATAGAGCAGATCCAGACGCTCCCACGCACGACGCAGACGCAGATCCGAACGCACGATACCGACGTAGGTGGACATGATTTGTCCCACTTCCTTCACATCCTGCGCAATCAGGACTCGTTCCTCGTTACTGAGCGTACCCTCATCGTTCCATGCCGGAATGCGATCATTGAAAGTATAGTTTTCAATTACACTCAGACTATGTTTAGCGGCTGCATCTGCATAAACTACAGCTTCGATTAACGAGTTGGATGCCAGACGGTTACCGCCATGCAGACCGGTGCACGAGCATTCGCCTACGGCATACAAGCGTTTGATAGACGATTGACCGTCCAAGTCCACTTTGATACCGCCGCACATGTAATGCGCGCAAGGTGCCACCGGAATATACTCCTTAGTGATATCGATACCGATACTGAGGCACTTGGCATAGATATTTGGGAAATGGTGCTTGGTCTCTTCCGGATCTTTATGGGTTACATCCAGACATACATGATCGATGGCATGGATCTTCATCTCATTATCGATCGCACGTGCCACGATATCACGCGGTGCGAGCGAAAGACGCGGATCATATTTCTGCATAAACTCCTCTCCATTCGGGAGTCGAAGAATACCTCCGTAACCGCGCATCGCCTCGGTGATCAGATAGGCCGGGTGCGTCTCGGCAGGATTGAAAAGACTCGTCGGGTGGAACTGCACAAACTCCATATCTTTGACCGCTCCCTTCGCCCGGTACACCATTGCTATACCGTCACCGGTAGCAATCTCCGGGTTCGTCGTCGTGGCATAAACTGCACCCGTTCCGCCGGTAGCCATGAGCGTGATACGGCTGAGGTAGGTATCGATCTTCTGTGTCTCCGGATTGAGGATATACGCGCCGTAGCACTCGATATCGGGTGTCCGTCTCGTGACGCGTACACCCAGATGGTGCTGCGTGATGATCTCCACTGCAAAATGGTGCTCCAGCACATCGATATACGGATTGGCACGCACCGCCGCCATCAGTCCCCGTTGGATCTCCGCACCCGTGTCATCGGCATGGTGCAGAATGCGGAACTCGGAATGTCCACCTTCGCGGTGAAGATCAAACGCTCCATCTTCTTTCTTATCGAAATTAACGCCCCATTGCACCAGTTCCTCAATTCCTTTCGGTGCGTTTTTCACCACCTGCTCCACCGCCGCCGGGTCGCTTAACCAATCACCGGCCACCATCGTGTCGTGGATATGTTTCTCAAAATCATCCACTAATAGATTCGTCACAGACGCGATACCGCCCTGCGCCTTCGCTGTGTTCGCTTCTTCCAAGGTTGTCTTGCAGCACAGCGCAATCTTATATTTCTCTGTACGCGCTACCTTCAGCGCAAAACTCATACCGGCTACACCACCACCGATAATCAAAAAATCATATTTCTTCGTCATATCATTAAGCTTTGCACAAGGCAAAGACTGTAAATTTCGCTCCTCTGATTCGCTTCATCGCTTTGAGGCAACTCCGCATCGTCTCACCCGTTGTAATCAAATCATCTACTACCAGTATATGCTTGTTGTACAACTGTTCCGGATGATTCACCTCAAACGCATCCACCACGTTATGCTTACGCTCTTCACCCGTCTGCAAAGCCTGCTTCGGCGTGTTGCGAGTGCGTGTGACATGCGTCGTGTCAATTGGTATTCCCGTCACCTCCCGGATTCCTCGTGCGATATATTCCGACTGATTATACCCTCTCTCCCGCATACGTTTGGGATGCAATGGAACCGGTATGATCACGTCGATGCCATCCAAAAAATCTGCATATTGCATATCCACAGCGGCCAGGTGGCCTAACTGCTGACCGATCATCGGTTGATCGGCGTATTTCATCAGGTGAATCGCCCTTTGAATGGGATGATCTTTTTCGTAATGCAAAAAAGCCGCTGCTTTATCCAGATGCATCACCTTCATCTGCCTCACGAAATCGTTTACCGCTCCTGCCAGCACATACTCGGTCTTGTTCTGCCGCAATGCCGCCTGTTCGGTTCGTGGTAAGGATTGGATACACTCTTCACATATACCGTTACTATATCCCCCACACATCGGACATGTGCGGGGGCATAACAAGTCTAAGAAATTAGAGAGTAACACCATTTTTGAAGATGGCTATCTCGTGGTAACCGTTCTTCTCGTTATTCGTCTTGGCGCCGTTGGCTACTTCAATCACGAATTCCGCAAAACGTTTTGCCACTTCGTCCATCGGTTCACCTTCGGCAATCACACCGGCATTGAAATCAATCCAGTTCGGTTTGTTCTTTGCCAAAGTGGAGTTGGTGGAGATCTTCATCGTCGGTACATAGGTGCCGAACGGTGTTCCTCGACCGGTGGTGAACAGCACCATATGACATCCGCAGGAAGCTAATGCCGTTGATGCTACCAGGTCATTACCCGGTGCCGACAACAGGTTGAGTCCTTTCACTTGCAGACGCTCACCGTACGGCATCACACCGCGTACCAGCGACTTACCGCACTTCTGTGTGCAACCCAGTGCTTTATCTTCGAGGGTTGAGATACCGCCGGCTTTGTTTCCCGGACTCGGGTTCTCGCCTACGGGTTCGCCGTGAGAGAGGAAATAATCCTTGAAGTCATTGATCAGGCTGACGGTTTGGTCAAACAAGTCCTTGTTCGCGCAGCGATCCATGAGGATGGTTTCCGCGCCGAACATCTCCGGCACTTCGGTCAACACGGTAGTACCACCTTGCGCTACCAACCAGTCACTCAGACAACCTAATAACGGGTTTGCCGTGATGCCGCTGAAACCGTCAGACCCACCGCATTTGAGACCGACGCGCAGTTCACTCAAAGGCACCGCTACACGTTTGTCATGGGTGGTCTTGGTATAGAGATCGCGTAGAATCGGCATGCAGTATTCCACTTCATCGCCTTGGATCTTTTGCGTCGTGACAAATTTCACACGGTCCTCGTCTATCTCACCGCAGAACTCGCGGAACACGTCCGGTTGGTTGTTCTCACAACCCAACGAAACAACAAGAATCGCTCCTGCATTCGGGTGATGGATCATGTCACGCAGAATCTTCTTCGTGTTCTCATGATCGTCACCCAATTGCGAACAACCGTAGTTATGGGTGAAAGCGAAGATGTTCTCTGCACCCGTCTCCTGACGCAGACGCTCGGCACATTTCTGGATGATACCGTTCACGCAACCTA
>CAMIZK010000075.1 GCA_946403315.1 uncultured Bacteroidales bacterium
AGATGGAGCGTTTCGGCGCTCCGTTTGTTGTGTAAATAGGGAGGAAAGGGAGAAAAAAACTATTTTTCCATAAAATAATTTCCATAAAGTGGAAAAATATTTGCATATATCAAAAAAAAGCTGTACCTTTGCAGCGAATTTTAATTTTCTTTCCTATGGACACGAAGATTGTTAACCCGTTTATTACTACCGGATATGCCGGAGCAAATTATTTCTGTGATCGCGAACAAGAGACAGCTGATTTGACTCGTTTATTGACAAATGGCAATAATGTGGCATTGATCTCACCTCGCCGTTACGGAAAGACGAACCTTATCCGGCATTGTTTTGCGCAACCGGCTATTGCGGAGAACTACTATACCTTCATCATCGATATCTATTCTACGAAATCGGTAGCAGATCTGGTTCATCGTTTGGGACTTTCCATCTTAGAGACACTCAAACCAATGGGACGCAAGGCCTGGGAAAAGTTTGTCGCCGTGTTAGCTTCTGTCAAACAAGGTATCTCGTATGATGCTGTTGGTAATCCATCTTGGATGATGAGTATCGGTGATATAGCGACACCAACCACTACGTTAGAAGAGATATTCTATTATCTGGAGCATGCAGATAAGCCATGTATTGTGGCGATAGATGAGTTTCAGCAGATTACCCATTATGGTGACCACCAGATAGAAGCGATGTTACGCACGCATGTTCAATATTGCACGAACACGCATTTTATCTTCTCGGGGTCTCAACGCCATTTGATGGGACAGATGTTTACCTCACCGGCTCGTCCCTTCTATCAAAGCGTATCGATTTATAATCTACCGCTTTTGCCGGAAGGAAAGTATATAGAATTCTGCATTCGCCTATTTGAAGAGCGCGGAAAACATGTATCACCGGAAGTACCTCACGTATTATATGCGCAATTCGAAGGAGTTACCTATTATATGCAACGCGTAATGAATGAACTGTTTGCACGTACTCCGGAAAAGGGAACATGCGATACGGAGAGTATAGCAGATTCAATACGCTATATCATTCTAATGGCTGCAAACACCTACGAAGACTTGATGTACCAATTGCCGGAGAAACAATCATTAGTACTACGTGCTATTGCACGAGACGGGAAAGCTAAGAACCTTACCTCAGGTGCTTTCATTAAACGGCATGGCCTGCTCTCTGCCAGTTCGGTAAAATCTGCTGTTCCGGCGCTATTAGATAAGGGGCTAATCACAAACGATAAAGGAGTTTATCAAGTGTATGATAAGTTCCTTGAGATGTGGTTAGTGAAGGAATAAAATCACATCTATAATCCTCTGACGAGGCAGATGGAGTAGAGCATGCCGAGGAACATGGTGAACTTCACCAGACGCTGGCAGGTTTTGTAATCCGAGGGGATCTTCGCTGCCCAGAGGAGCCAGAGGGAGCCTAAAAGCGGGATAAGGATGCCGAAGACGATATAACGAGTGCTGAGGCTGTTCCAGGCTGTGGGGAAGGGGAGCACGTGATACCACAGATGACCGATGATGGCGATCGTGGCAACCACGAGGGCGGTCACAAAGATCTTCGTCCATTTCTCTCCCCATACGACCGGCATGGTGTGGCATTCCAGTTCCCGGTCACCCATCTGATCCTGCAGGTCCTTGACGATCTCCCGGATCCAGGTCAGCAGGAAGGCGAAGAGTGCGAAACCGCCTAACCACGCATAGAGCGTGTGGATGGGCGTGAAAGGCAGCACTTCGGGAGTGGCCGCATGGACGATCTTCAGTTGCGCCTCATTGGCGAAAGCGACCAACAAAGGCGTCGTTGCCGCCAACAGGGCGATGGTGAGGTTGCCAATGATAAGCAGCCGTTTGTAACTGCTGGAATAGAACCAAAGCAGACCCGGCACGATGATCATGATGATGCCGATCGTCATCGAGCGCAGCAGGAAGGCCGCAAGCAGACCACAGACGATACCGATGCCGCTGAGCGCGATGCTGAGCCGCATGGCAGCCGGCTTACTGATCGTACGCGTGACGATGACACCGTCGGGACGGTTGATACGGTCGATCTTGATATCGAAATAATCATTGATGACGTATCCTCCTGCGGCAATCAGCACGACGGCTAAGGTGAGTAACAAGAGGATGTAGGCCGGCAGTTGTTCGCCATACGCGGCGTTGTTCAGTACCGGCACAGCAACCCACTTCTCCATCAGCCATACGAGGATGGCGAGGAAAAGCAGGTTGCTCCAGCGCACGAGGCGGAAAATGTCTTTGATCTGTTCCAAAATCTCAAATTTCAAATTTCAAATTTCAAATTGCTCAAAATTAGCGAATTTTGAGTATCACTCCTTTCCAGGCGGCGAGGGTTACTTCGACGATGCCGTCGGGCACGAAGGAGATGGGTCGGCTGTCACCGGTTAATATATCCGTGGCATTCACTTTCGCCTTTCCTTCGAGACCCAGATAGACGAAGGCATCGTTGGGGATACGGACGTGGATGTACTGTTCCCGGTCATGGAAATTGACGATGACAAGCAGGGTCTCTCCTTTGATGTGGCGGATAAAAGCAAAATGCTGGCGCTTGTCGAACTGGTCGCCTTGCGCGTAAGTGATATCGTACATCAGACCTTTCTGGATCGCCTTGCTATCGCGCGCGCATATTAAAAGGTGTCGGTAGAAATCCTGCAACTCTTTCTGCGCGTCGGTCAGTTTGGCACCATCGAACTTACCCTTGTTCGCCCAAGCCTGGATACTCTTGATGCCCCAGTAGTCGAAGATCGTCGTACGTCCGTCGATGCCGCTGAAGCCTTCCATATCCATGCCTCGTTCACCGAGTTCCTGACCGAAGTAGATCATAAGCGGACACTGGTTAAGCGTTGCGGCCACGATCATCGCCGGTTCGGCACAACGGCCGCTACCGCACCAGAAACCGGATGCAATTCGCTGCTCGTCGTGGTTCTCGAGGAAATAGAGCATATGCTTGATTCGCTCATCGCCGTGCTGCATCCATTGGGCGGTGATGCCTTCGGCAGGCCAACCTTTGGACGTCACACCACGGAGGTAATCGTACATGCCTACTTTATCGTAGAGGTAGTCAAAACCCGCGGCGAGGTAAGCGTCGTAGCGGTTGGGATCATAGCACTCGCCGATGAAGAGGAACTTCTTATGCTTCTTACGTACGGCGCTAATCGCCCAAGCGAAGAACTCGACAGGTACCATCTCCGCCATATCGACACGGACACCGTCGATGCCTTTATCCGCCCAGAAGAGCAGGATATCCCGCATCTTGATCCAGGTGTTGGGGATAGGATCGAACTGCTTCTCCCAGCCGCCTTGATAGAAGACGCCGTAGTTCAGTTTTACCGTCTCATACCAATCGTTCTCGGACGGATGGGACGTGAAACAGTCGTTTCCCGTCACTTTAGCCGGGAACTCTTCATAGCCCTGCAGGTCTTTGTCCATGGTGAACTTCTGACCGGGGAGGTAATAGAAGTTATTGAGCGGAGAGAACGCCCATTCGGGGTTATCGGTCTCGCCTAAGTCTTTGACGCCGGCGGGTTTGCAAAGGCTCTTGTACTGCCGCGCCACGTGGTTGGGCACAAAATCGATGATGACACCGAGTTTGGCATCATGGGTGCGCTGTACGAGCGCTTCAAACTCCTGCATGCGCTTGGCTTCGTTCTTCGCCAGATCCGGATCGACATCGTAGTAATCGGTGATTGCGTACGGCGATCCGGCTAAGCCTTTGGTGATAGCAGGGTTGTTATATTGTGCGGTTGCGTGGCGAATGACGCCTGTGTACCAAACGTGCGTAACACCTAAGTCCGAAATGGCCTTAAGTGCACGCTCGTTGATATCCACAAACCTACCGCAACCGTTTTCTTCCTTCGTGCCGTTATGTTTGCGTGTCTCGTTGTAGTTAGCAAACAGACGAGGGAAGAGTTGATAAATGATGGGTTTATTCATTGTGTGTTTTTTACGATAAGATTTTTTCGGTATCCCGTAATCTCGGAATCCCGGTTCCCGGTATTTCTTTTAAACGAGGGCAGCGGTGTCGCTGGCGATCATGAGTTCCTCGTCGGTGGGGATGAGGCAAACGGTTACTTTCGAACCCGGCTTGGAGATGATACGCTCTTCACCGCGAACTTTGTTCGCTTCTTCATCCACTTCGATGCCGAGGAAGCTGAGGCCTTTCATGATCTGGGCACGGATATACGGGTCGTTCTCACCGATACCGGCGGTGAAGACGAGGATATCGAGACCGTTCATCGCTGCGGCGTAAGCGCCGATATACTTGATGGTACGATAGATGAACATCTTACGTGCCAGGTCAGCGCGTTTGTTGCCTGCGTTGATGGCTGCTTCGATGTCACGGCAGTCGCTGGACACGCCGGATATACCGAGGAGACCGGATTTCTTGTTGACGAGGTTATTGAA
>CAMIZK010000076.1 GCA_946403315.1 uncultured Bacteroidales bacterium
TTGGCGATAACGCACTTCGGTATCGCACAGAGTCGGGTGGCACCCACCATTCCGGAAGATTCCGTGCGGTCGCTTTGCGAGTACATGGTGACGGTTTATCCCAAAGCGACCCTCCAAGATCTCTACAAGACTTGCTATCAGGACTTCTTCGGCGCGGAGCACATGATTAGCGATACGGCTGCTGTAAGAGCCTATCTCCATCAGGAATACATGCAAGCGCTGGAATGGAGTAAACACAACAATACCGATGACTTACCTATCATGGAACCTACCGGTTTCCGGCATCGTTGTAGGCGTATGTATCTTTATTATGACTGGTCCTTGATGGAGATCCCGGAGGAGGTTATTTTTCAATCCTTTCTCCAGGCTGGTAGCATTGGTCCCGTGCATGACGACTGGTATGGCGAGTGGTGCCAAATAGAACAAATTGCACTGCAATTCCATCCCGAATGGCAGAACGAAGAACTACAAAACCTCCTTCGCCAAGCTGCAAGCAACAATCAAGCCGTGCATCATAGTGCTGCTTATCGGGAAGCATACCATCCGCATTATCGGATAGCCCATTATATAAAATAACTGAATTATGAAAAAACTCTTACTCGCAGCAGCCGCAGTCAGCATGCTGACCGCCTGTGCACAAAAACCGAAAGAACAAGTGAACAATGATCCTATCGTTTACATGACCTCCGACATATCTCCGGAAGGTCTCGTGCGTATCTATGAAGCCCTCGGTCGGGAAGCTACCGGCCGAGTAGCCGTGAAGATCTCCACCGGTGAAGCAGGTGGACATCATTTCCTCCAGCCTGCCCTCATCGAACCCCTCGTCACAAAGGTGAACGGCACCATCGTGGAGTGCAACACCGCCTATCCCGGCAAACGCAACACCTTCGAGGCTCACTGGCAGACGATCAAAGACCACGGTTTTCTCGATATCGCAAAAGTCGACCTTATGGATGAAGAAGGTGACATGCGTATCCCCGTGCAAGACAGCACATGGATCCATTATGACATCGTCGGTAAGCACCTCGCCAACTACGATTTCATGATCAACCTTGCTCACTTTAAAGGCCACGCCATGGGTGGTTTCGGTGGTGTACTCAAGAACCAATCCATCGGTGTCGCATCCGCTGCAGGTAAGGCATATATCCATTCCGCAGGCATCACGGATGATGTCAACGAGTGTTGGAATTATACCAAGAACCAAGACGGATTCCTCGAGTCGATGGCCGCTGCAGCGCAAGCCGTACATGACTATTTCGGCCACGGAGAGCGCATCCTGTACATCAATGTAGCGAATAACCTCTCCGTCGATTGTGACTGCGACAGCCATCCTGCTGCACCCGAGATGAACGACCTTGGTATCCTGGCGTCTTTTGACCCCGTTGCACTCGATCAGGCATGTGTCGATCTGGTCTTTAACTACCCGTCGCAAGAAGGAGATGATGCCGCGGCACTCATCGAACGTATCAACTCCCGTCATGGTATCCACATCCTCGAACATGCCGAGAAAATAGGCCTCGGTTCGCGCAAGTATCAACTCGTAAATATTGATAAGTAATAAAAAATCTGCAAAAAGTGGCATAAACATTTGTTTATGTCATTTTTTTTTTGTACCTTTGTGCCCGATTTGTGATTAAACTCAAAAAAGTCGTATGAAACGAGTGATAATAGCGCTATGCCTTATGGCGTTCGGATGGCTTCCAACGAAGGCGGAGATATGTCATGAGACCTTGATCGATCCCCGTATTCTCGCCATTCAGGCGCGATCGTCGGAGATACTGAATACCGTTCCGCAAACGGAGGTGTATCAGACCTCCCTGCACCAGTACCGGACGGCACTGATGCAGATATTGTCCGGCGGAGAGATACCGGCAGACCTTCCTATGCCTGCCGAGATCAGCGATGCATACAAAGCGGCCTTCCTTCGTTATTACACCGATTCGAAGACCGATCAAGCCGTAATGACTTGTTTTCGCCTGACGACGCAGACCTTGGACGAAAAGACGATGAATGAGATCGCGCAATATACCGAACGCAACTTACCGACCGTGCTGATGACGGTTTTTGAACCGGCGCAGCCGATAGAAGAACAAAATCCTAATCTGACGGAATTTGCAGTCGCACTCATCACCCGTATCAGCGAGTGGATCCATCTGTATTATCCCCAATATAACACATCCCGGCCTTGAATCTGTTAGCACTGATAGTAAGCGTAATGAGTTTCACGGTGACGAGTAAGGAATGCGTCACCGCCGATGGTATTTGGCCGTACAGCATGGAGGCAAACTACCATTGTACATACAAAAAGGGCCATGTACTGCAAGGCGATACTGCGGTGATCGCCGTAAGCGGATTAGACAACATAACGATAGAAAAGGTAGAAGTGGAGATGCGGTCAAACAAGAGTTCCGGCTCAGGTACATTCTATGTCAAAGTCAACGGCCGGGAGATCGCTTATAAATGGATTGCCGACCTGACGGACACGCTGACGACGATCGACTTGGGCATCGCACCGCAAATAGGAGTGAACGAGATAGAGGTGTCCTTGGTAGGAATTACAAACTCGCTATACATTAATAAATATATATTCAGTTGGTCGCAGGGTGCAACGCATACAGTGACGCTGAACAAAGGCAACGAGACGATCGATGCGTTGTCGGGTGCCGAGATCGAACTGCCGAAGATGGAAGATGAAGGTGAATGGGCCTTTATAGGCTGGACCGACCGGCCGTTCTACGTGAAGAACGAACCGCTACAGACCTTATTGCCTGCCGGATCCTACCGACCGACGGACGATATCTCCCTTTGGGCTGTGTATGAATATCAGCCTCGGTGGGAAAACCGGATAGCTACCGACTTGCAAGACGGCGTCTATATCTACGCCAACGCCTCTTCCGGTATGGCGATGCAGGGAAGCGTATGGAACAAACGAACGGAAGCGGGTGCAATAAATCTCAACAACCGCATGCAATGGTATGAGGTGCTGTTCGATGAGGCAGGATTGGCTACGATCCGGCTGCTATACGTCTATGGTGAGGAATATATCGGTTTTCAAGGCACGAGTTTGGTGAACACACCCTCCAAATGGCAGGTCTATCATGCCGGAGAACAGACGGCTTTTTATACGACGGTAAACAACAAGACCTATATCTTGTGGCCGGATAATTTAGACGAGGCTACCAGCACCTTCACTGCGCAACTGATAGAGACCAACAACCTGACGGAAACGCCGACGATGCTGCTGAAAACGGACGAGACTGTAACGATGACCTGCTACCCGCAGATAGGGTTCGACGTCGAAACGGTTAATGACGAAGGACAAACGGCAAATGGTGAATGGGTGATTCCTTTGGGAAACTACCGTTTGATCATAAAAGACGGAAAAAAACAATTGGAAGTATGGTAAAAACAACGATTATAGCCGGTTTGTTATCGGCAATATTAGGCGGAGAATACAATGCAAAGACGCTTTCGATAGCGGAGCAGGATAGTATTCTGAATGACGGAATAAGCGCTTCGCTCAATGAGGGGATGTCGAATCGTTACCGCTTGGAGAGTGAGAACGAGCAGAAGATCTTCCGTCGTTCCTGCACGGCAGATTGGTACATTGTCGATACCAAGAAGAACCAGCGTAACCCCTTAGGCAAGGACAAAGGGGCGGTGCGCGATGTGACGATGAGTCCTAACGGGAAATACATCGCCTTTGCCAAGGACAATAACCTGTACATCCATAAGTTGGATTTCGGTACCCAAGTGGCTGTCACCAAAGACGAAGATCCGGATATCATCAACGGCATCGCCGATTGGTTATATGAAGAGGAGTTCGGCACCACGGCTCTCTATGCCTGGTCGCCGGATTCGAAACAGCTGGCGTTTGTGCGGCTGGATGAACATGAGGTGCCTTCGTTCTCATGGAATGTCTATTCCGACACCCAATACCCGACGGCTGACACCTTGCGCTACCCGAAGGCGGGGTGCAACAACGCCAAAGCTACCGTCTGCGTCTATGACGTAGCGACAAAAGGTATTCAGCGCTTAGCGGTGAGCGATGAGGATTGCTACATCCCTCGTCTCCTATGGACCGATGCCAACACCCTCTTGGCGCTGAAGATCAACCGCGATCAGACAAAGATGGAGGTGATCAGCTGTAACACCAAATCCACCGTGACCCATCCCATCTATAAAGAATCCAGCGATCGTTATTACATCGATTATAGCCTCTTTGATGAGTGGAAATGGTTGAGCGACGGCCGAATGATCGTGCTGAGCGAAAAAGACGGCTGGCGCCGGGCTTATCTGTACGACGGTCA
>CAMIZK010000077.1 GCA_946403315.1 uncultured Bacteroidales bacterium
GGATAATGCGTCGGGTCCCACGGAGCCATAGCCAGTGCGGCAGAGATGACGGAAGCACCGGGGCTCGAACTGTTATTCATCGCATTGCGGCCGGAGCTGTGTACGAAAGACAGGTGCTCGCCTATGGTCAGCCATTTGAACAACTGAACATCGGAGTTCAGACGAAGCGTAAAACGCTGATAATCACTACCGATAATCGTTCCCTCTTGACCGAAATACGAAGCGGAGAAAGCATAATGACCTTTCTCGCCGCCGCCATCTACAGAGAGGTTGTAGTTATGCATGAATGCATTAGGATGGAATACCTCGTCCTGCCAGTCGGTATTGATTGACGAGTAGTCCAGACCATCCGGATGGGCTATCGTCATCGGAACAGGGAAATATTTGGATGTTCCTAAGTTATAGACGCTCATCCATTCGTTGAAACCGTTCTGGTTGTAATAGGCTATCTCGGCTGCGCCGTCGCGCATCGTTCCGATACGCAGTTTGGTCTCCGCCATCTCTTTGCTGCCCATCAGATCCAGTTTCTTCCATCGGTTCTGGAAACCCCAATAGGCATCGAATGTCACATTGGCTTTGCCTTTGCCTCCGGATTTGGTAGTAATCAGGATGACGCCGTTCGCACCGCGGCTACCGTAGATAGCGGCTGCCGAGGCGTCCTTTAGAATCTCCATCGACTTGATGTCGGTTGGTGAGAGCCATTTTATATCACCGGTAATCACGCCATCAACTACATACAGCGGATCATTGCCTCCGAGTGCTGAACCGATACCGCGGATACGGATTGTTGCGCCTTCACCCGGCTGCCCCGAACCGTTTGTTACCGTCACACCTGCTGCACGGCCTTGCAATGCCTGGTCCAAACCAGACACCGGAGCTTTCAGCAACTGGTCAGCGTTCACCGATGCTACCGAACCTGTCAGGTCGCTCTTTTTCATTGTACCGTAACCGATGGCTACTACCTCTTGCAACTGCACATTGTCCGACACCAGCGTGATACGAAGCGGACCGCTTCCTGATACCTTCACTTCCTGGGTCTTGTAGCCCATAAAAGATACTTGCAGCACATCACCTGCCTTGGCCTGAAGGGAGAAGTTTCCGTCGAAATCGGTTATCGTACCGGTTGTCGAACCCTTCACCATCACATTGGCGCCAATCACAGGATCCGGCTCATCCTGAGCCATTACCACACCCGTCACAGTCAAACTCTGCGCCCACATTCCCAGCGCGAGCATAACCATTACGGAGATTGTCAAAATTCGTTTCATTATTAGATTTTGTTTGTTTTAGTTACTTTAGTACCCTAGTATCCTAGTACCCTAGTTCTGGAAGGTATGAGCCGAACCAACGGCTCATACCCAACATTTTTTTGCACCTTATTCAACGCGTACGCCCGTGATAGTGTAACGTTTTCCGTCACGAATAATAATCAACTGACCATTCTCAATCATCTTAACAGCCTTTGCGTCTATCACTGTGTTCTCGATAGCCTTGGTGTCGCCTTCCTGAACGAAGAGTACGTTCTGAACGAAGCATACACCCTGTAGGTTGTTGCAGTTATAGAAACCTATCTGCTCGCAGTTGGTCTTCTCGTTACCGTCGATACTAAGAGAGATATGGTTCCACTCATTAGCCGCGAGGTTGAAGGTGGTAGAAGCCTCACCTATGCCGATCACCTGAATATCCAATACGGCGTTCTCTGCCATCGGATAGATATCCATCTCCAGTGCGTCATAAGCGGTGATATCCATTGCCGGGAATGCCAGACCGAAGCAGCTGCTCGGAGTGGTGTTCGGCGTGATACAAAGTGCCTCGCGGTTCTCCGCCAGCAGTCCGGCAGAGATAGCCGGCTCTGCGTACCAGCCTTGAATACCCATCGCTACATCCGTATAGTTATCGGTATAAACGCCCTTCACGTTCGCAGCATCATACGTCGGCAGAGTAGCAGGAGCCGGAGCTGGCATCGTGTTAGCCGGTACAACTATAGGCTCTGCAGCATTGCCGTTCGCATCAAAAGCGATAACTGAGAATTCATAGGCTGCGTTTGCCTGCAAGCCCAGAACCGTGATGTGGGTCGTTGCACCCGATGCCCCTCCACCTGCAGCTACTTCCTGCTCACCGTCCAGCACGCGGTAGTTAACTACACCGCTGTTATCCTCTGCTGAAACAGCCAAGGTAACCGAGAAATAACCGGAACCTGCAACAGAAGCCTGTACGTTCATTGGAGCATCGTCATCAACAATCGGTTCAGTGCGATAGAAGAACAGGTTGCCTAACCAGATCGTCAGGTTAGCTGCATTATCAATCTTGAACTGGAAGATACTTGCCATGTTCAGCCCCGCATAATCCGTAGCCAGATCCAGATCTATGCTATTCCATTGACCGCCAGTCAGGCTGATAACCTTACCATGCTTATCATCAGCATCCAGACCGGCACCGCCGTAGATAGGTACCAAACGAAGTGTTGCATCGTCAGCGATCCAGATATCTGCGTGCAGTTTTTCCATCAGCAGACAGTTCAGCGCAAAGCCGTCCAATCCGAAGTAACCGCCGTTTGCGAACGCGAACTTCTTACCATACTCGGTTTCCGAATATGCCGTACCACTACCCCATTCTTGGAAGTTGCAGTTTGCGTTATAGGTCGGGCTATAGATAGCCTTTACCTGTGCTGCAGGCCATGTCGGAGCGTCACATGTCGTTTGAGGCTCTGACACAAAGGCATTCGTTGTAACGGATACCGCTTTCGACAATTCTGACTCCTTATCAACTATGTCAATAGCGTAAATCAGGAAATAGTATGCGGTGCTTGCCTCCAGTCCGGTTACCGTTATCTTACCGTTTTCCGGAGTAAAATAGGCATCAAAACTTTGGGCCATATCTACTACATGGTATTTCACTATTTCGTTGTCATCCGTTGCCTCTACGGCAATCACAGCGCTGTTATACGTCTGGTTGACCAAGGTCGCGCTCACCATGACAGGCTTCTCGGTGTCCGAAGCAGGAACCCAGGCCTCGCCATATACGCGGAACTCGAAAATCTTCATTCCCCATTGTGTCGCGGCTTTCGTGCTCCAGAAACGGACATAGCGCACTTTTGTGTTGTTCGCCAAATCCGTCAACTCGTCCGTACGACCATTCACACCGGGATTGCCCACGAAATTGAAGCCCTGTGCCCAATTGGTATTGTCCTCCGAGAAATCAATATGGTAATCCTGCGCGCACGCGCCCTCGAACACTACATCTACTTTTTCTACATCGTACAAACCGCCGAGATCGACCACAAACCATGCGTCGTAAGTACGGTCCTCGTCGGTATCCGGAGTGCCGTTGCTAGGAGAACCCTGCCACTCGGTCCCTGCATTGCCGTCCAGCACGCGGTTGACATCGTTATAACCATCCGAACTTGCTACTATCGACAAACCCTCTATCAGCGGATAAACACGCGGAGGCTCACTCAGATAGAACACCTGAAACTCAAAGAAACTCTGACCCCATTGCGTCGCGCGCTCCAGACCCTGATACTTAATATAACGCGCGGTAACAGGGGTCTCTACATAAATAGCCTGCCAGTCGGCGTGATCCAGATTGCTCTCCGTATAGAAAGCTGTAAAATTCACTCCGTCTGCTGAAGCCAACAACTGGAATCGCTTCGCGTAGGCGCCTTCCCATTTGATTTTGATGTAGTTGAAGGTACGGCTCTGACCCATGTCGAGCAAAAACCACTCGTCATCGGTCTGAGCGCTCTCCCAACGGGTGCCCGCATTGTCATCAATTGCTAACGAGCCGTCACCCATAGAGGCGGTCGCAGAAGAACCATTGGATGCCGACGCATAGTTTACATCCTCTGCAAAACTCATGATACTGGCGCTTAAAAAAACAATCAAGAAGAAAATCTTTCTCATGATAATGAATTTTTAGTTAAACGATATTGTTGATTAGTTGTTGCATTAACTTTGTTAATCGACTGCAAAATTACTGCTTTTTTTTGATATACGCAAGAGTAAAGTCATGTTCTACGGCACAAAAGTACGAAAAGTATATATTATTTTACTGATATTCAATTCTTTGACACAGAAAAGGTCGCAAAAAAAGTACGGCTTTTGTACCTTATCCGTGGTACTTTTCTCCTCTTTATTACCTTCATTTTACCTCTATTTACGAGTCTCTATCGC
>CAMIZK010000078.1 GCA_946403315.1 uncultured Bacteroidales bacterium
AGTTCTACGGTAAAGATGAGGGCAGCGTAGGGCGGGATCGATGCTCCTGCACCGTGCTCACCGTAAGCGAGTTGGTACGGGATGAAGAATTTGTACTTCGATCCTACGGACATCAGTTGCAGACCTTCGGTCCAACCTTTGATAACACCGTTGAGCGGGAACTCAATCGGTTCACCGCGTTGGTAACTGCTGTCAAAGACTGTGCCGTCGATGAGGGTTCCTTCATAATGTACGCGAACGTTGTCGGTGGCTTTCGGTTTCTGACCGATGGTAGCTTCCAGTACTTCGTACTGCAAACCACTTGCGGTGGTTTTTACTTCCGGACGTTTTGCATTCTCTGCCAGGAATTTCTCACCTTCTTCTTTTGCCTTTGCGGACATATTCATCACGAAGTCGATACCGGCTTTGAACTCCTCATAGTTGAGTTCCTTTTCTCCGTACTGCATCAAGTACTGCGCTACGGAGGTGCCTAATTGAAAAGATAAAGAATTTTGATCCATATTATTTGTTATTTAAAATTGCTGCATAGCGAGATAGGTATTTGCCGAGGATATCGAACTCGATATTCACGACCGTACCCGGTTGGATGTATTTGAAATTGGTATTCTCGTGCGTGTACGGGATGATGCAAACGGAGACATAGCCTTTGTCACCTTTGATATCCGGTTCGCAGACGGTGAGGCTGACACCGTTGATGGTGACCGATCCTTTATCCACGCAGAAATAGCCGCGTTCGATCATTTCACGGGATGAGTCATATTCAAAGCGGTAATACCAGCTTCCGTCGGTTTCTTTTGCTTCGATACAGACG
Organism: uncultured Bacteroidales bacterium; assembly: GCA_946403315.1. Taxonomy (GTDB): domain Bacteria; phylum Bacteroidota; class Bacteroidia; order Bacteroidales; family Paludibacteraceae; genus Colicola. The sequence continues at coordinate 812 of CAMIZK010000078.1, forward strand.
GCTTTCTGGTCCACATGACCTTGCACGATGTGTCCGTCTAACCGACCGCCCATGAGCATGGAGCGCTCTACGTTGACGAAGTCACCGACTTGCAAGTTATCGAGGTTAGTGAGCCGAAGCGTCTCCTGCATCGCGGTGACGGTATAGAGGTCACCTTCTATCTTCACCACCGTCAGGCACACACCATTATGAGCAATCGATTGATCGATGTTTAACGGTTCGCCGTAAGGGTTTCGAAGCGTGAAATGTTTATTGGTTTGCTCAGTCTCGATCTTAACGACCTGAGCCATGGTTTCTACGATTCCTGAGAACATAAAGTTATTTACAATTTAGTCATTTACGATTTATTTCTTAAAGTACTTTCCTACTACCGGTAAACCGGAGAGAGGGAAGTCTTTTCGGATCAGTATGACGAGGTATATTCCTAACAGCGCTGTGCCAATGAGCATGGATTGCCACATATGCATACCGAGAGCATAACGGCATGCGTAGTAGGCTGCCAAGAGCACGATGGTGAGCACGGTATATAAGCCGATACGCTTGAGGTCGTAAGGGATAGGTGCCTTGCGTTGACCGATGAAGTAAGAGAGGCACATGATGACAAAATAGCAGACGAGGCTGCTTCCGCAACTTGCCCAATAACCGATCAGCGGTACACCGATGACTTGAATGAGCAGCGTAATCACCAGACCAATGATGGAGAAATAAGCGCCCCATTTTGTCTCATCGGTCAGCTTATACCAGAAGCTGAGGTTGAAATAGATGCCTTGGAAGACATAGGTCCAAAGGACTACCGGCACGATTTGCAAGCCGTCCCAATAGCTACGGGAGATGATGAACTTGAAGATATCCAGGTAGAAGATCACACCGAGCAGGATGAGGTACGAGAAGATGATGTAATACTTCATTCCGTCAGCGCAAGCTTCGACGGAGTTCCTGTCCTTATGCTTGGCGAACACAAAAGGTTCGTAGGCATACCGGAAGGCCTGGGTGAACATCATCATCACCATGGCTACCTTGAAACAAGCGCCGTAGATACCGAGTTGCGTCTGGGCATCCTCTCCTGTGTACAGATAAGGGAAGAGGATACGGTCGAGTGTCTGGTTCATGATACCGGCTACACCGAGCACAAGCAGGGGTAGGGAGTACCGTAACATTGCACCCAGGATCGACCATGAGAACCGACCGCCTTTTGGGAACGTGAACGGCAGCAGACAAAGCGTCTGGATGGTGGTAGCCAGGATGTTACTGAGGAAGACATAGAACACGTCGGTCTTGCCCAATACCAAGATGAACAGGATCGTGAAGGCGATGTTGAGCAGTACGAACAGCAGTTTGAGTCCGGCAAAGAGGAAAGGCCGTTTCTGTTGCCGCAAGTAGGCAAAGGGGATGCAGGCAAAGGCATCGACGGCTACGGTAACGAACATCATCGCGATGAACTCCGAATGGTCGGAATAGCCCAGCACGTTTGCGATCGGTTGCTGGCAAGCGATGACGAGTGCCGCAAAGAAAGCGCTGGACGCAAAAAGCGTGACATATGCCGTGCGGTACACATTCTTGGCATCGTAGTCATCGCGATTGGCGAACCGGAAGAAACCGGTTTCCATACCATAGGTAAGAAGGACTAACAGCAGTGCTGTCCATGCATACAGGTTGGTGACGATACCGTAATCCGCTTCACTGGCTAACTTATAGGTGTACAGCGGCACCAGCAGGTAGTTGAGAAACTTACCTATTATCGAACTTAACCCATAGATGGCGGTGTCCTTCGCCAAGGATTTCATCTCTGACATGTACGATTTGTCTATTTACGATGTACGATTTATTTACGATTTAATCATTGAGTCCATTTACGCAGAGCACGATTTCTCCTTTGGGCGGGGTTTGTTTGAAATGGTTGATTAACTCCACTAATGTACCACGCACCGTCTCTTCGTGCACCTTACTGATTTCCCGTGTGACACTGGCTTTACGCTCTTCGCCGCACACCGGAACCAGTTGTTCCAAGGTCTTGACTAACCGGAAAGGAGACTCATAGATGATAAAGGTCTGATCCAATTGCGCCAAGTACTGCAGACGGGTCTGCCGACCTTTCTTCTGCGGCAGGAAGCCTTCAAAATAGAAATGGTTATTGGGTAAACCGGAGTCCACCAAAGCCGGTACGAAAGCAGTAGCACCCGGCAGACATTGGATCTCAATATCCGCTTCGGCTGCGGCGCGTACCAGGAAGAATCCCGGGTCACTGATAGCCGGTGTACCGGCATCGGAGATCAAGGCGATGTTGGCACCTGCTTTGAGTCGTTCCACGATATCGGCGCTGGTCTCGTGCTCGTTGAACTTATGATGGCTCTTGAGCGGCGTGTGGATATCGAAATGCTGCAGCAAGATACCACTTGTGCGTGTATCTTCTGCGAGAATCAGATCGACGGACTTCAGTACCTCAATGGCACGGAAGGTCATATCTTGCAGGTTACCAACCGGTGTCGGAACGATATACAGCATTTATCCGAAACGACGATGAAGGGTTACTATAAACTGTTGATACGTGCTACTGTCCGCATCCCATTGGAAATGGGTCATGATATAGCTGACGGCCTCATCGAAGGAACGCAAGGCGTTCAAATCCGTTAAGGTGCGTTGCATCAATTCGGCATTCTGACCGAAGAGTTCCCGTTGATAGAGGAAACGGTCACCGAGCGAGATCGCTTGACGGATATCATCTACGGGTTTGCCGTACAGCACCGCTTTGGATGCCTGCGGTTCGTCAAATAACTCAGGTGCCGGTTTGGGTTCCGGCTCCGGTTTTTTCTCCGGCTCTACGACCGGTTCTTCCGGTTCCTTAACGGGCTCCGGTTCTTTTACTGGTTCGAGCTCTTGCTCGGCAGGCGTCTCCGGAACTACCGTCTCAGGTTGTTTTTCCACCATCACCTCTTTGATGACCTCTTTGATCACCTCCACCGGTTTTTCCACTTCCACCACTTTCTCCACGATTTTCTCTACCACCTGAGGTTCCGGTTGAGGTTGATTTTGCAATGCCTCCACCTTCGCCTCCAGGGTAGCGATACGTTGTTCTTGAGCCG
>CAMIZK010000079.1 GCA_946403315.1 uncultured Bacteroidales bacterium
CGCCTTTCTCTTTGAGATGTTTCTTCCATTGTCCCGGCGCCATCTTGGATTTCTTAAGCGGTCTCCACCAGTCACCGTTTCCGTTGAAAGTACCGTAACCGGTGATGGCGATGTTCTCTGCGTTGAGCGCATTAAGCGGCGAGGTGCAGCGCTTGGTAGGAATACCTTCGAACCACTCGTCATAGATCTCGTACAGATCGAGGTCATGGGAGAAGTAGATGAAGCTGTTCTTCTCCGAATAGAGCCGCACGTTGGACTTGAGGGTGATCGGACCGGTGGTGTAGATACCTGCAGGGATGAGGACTGTTCCTCCTCCGGCTGCGCTACACTCGTCTATCGCCTGTTGGATGGCATAAGTAGAGAGGTCAACACCGTAAGGATCAGCTCCGTAAGCCACTACGTTGAAAACGCGATTGGGGAACGAAGGAACGGTTACTTTCGGCATGTCGAATGATGCCGATTGAGTGAGCGCGTTGATGTCGCTTTGCTTCGTCGTTTGATAGTCCGACGATTGGCTACAAGCGCCTAAGAGTGCTGCAGCAAGCAGCAAGAGTGTTAGTTTTTGCATAAGTATGTATTTTTAGGATAAATGATTTCTACTAAACTGAGTCCTTCTGCCGGCACCGAATGACCGGCTTTGCAGCGGTCATGAGCCGCGATGATGTCCGCGAGTCGGGCTTCGGTCATCTTGCCTTTCCCAATCTCGAAGAGGGTGCCAACGACCGCACGAACCATGTTCCGCAGGAACCGATCGGCGGTGATGACAAAGGTATATTCCGTTTCGGACTCTTGGATCCACTGCGCCTGTTTGACATCGCAGATGGTGGTTTTCACATCCGTGTGCACGCGGCAGAAAGACGCAAAGTCCTGTTTACCGAGCAGGAGACGCGCTGCTTTGTTCATTGCTTCGAAATCGAGACCGGCAGCGACACGGGTATGGTTGATATACAGGAACGGATCTTTGCGCGTCGTAATCCGGTAATGATAGGTGCGTTCGATCGCATCGAAGCGTGCGTGCGCGTCCTCTTTGACGGGCTGCAGATCGATGATGGCGATCGAGTTCGGCAAAAGGTTGTTAAGACGTGCGGCGAAATTCGCCGGTACGGCTTTGTCAATATCAAAATGCGCTACCATCTTATCGGCATGGACACCTGCGTCGGTGCGACCGGCAAAGGTGAGCGGCACGGGTTGACGAAGGATCGTAGCGAAAGCTGCTTCCATTTCCGCCTGCACCGTGTTTCCGTTCGGCTGCGTCTGCGAACCGTGGAAGTCGGTACCTCTATATGTGAAGGAGATGAAATAACGCACGTTATTATTTGTGATTGGTGATTTTTGATTTGTAATTTTTGATTTGCTCGTTGATCTCGGGGGAGAGGTTGGCTTTGTAAGCAATGAGACAGGCTCCACCCAGAAGGACAAGGCTGCGCAGGATCGAGTCGGCCCATAGACCGAGAGAGGGGAGGTATTGCTGCCAAGCGTAGTTAAGACCGAAGACAGCGAGTAACAAAGCTGCAATCATCCACCACTGCTTATCCACGATTCGGATGCGGCAGAGAGGAACGACGGTGCAGATGATAAGGATATAATAGAGGCCGTAAGAAGCGAGGTTGCTGGTTGCGGCTCCGATGATACCATAGGAGGGGATAAGGAGGTAATTGAGGAAGATGGAACTTCCGGTCAATACGATGGAAAACAAAAGACTGAAGGCGTAAAAACGCGAGTAGTTAAGGGTGTTGAGGCAGATGGTGAACGTGCCTAAGATCAATTGGCTGAGGCCCAGGATGAGGACCACATATTTGGCGGAGATATAATCGGCACCATTGGGCAAAATATGGAAGATAAGATCGACATTGATCCAGATCGCCAACAGGATGAATCCGCCGATGAGGAGCATGTTTCGCGTGACCTGGCGAATAAGATGACTGCATTCTTCGCGATTCTGCTCCTTGATGGTGCGTGCCAACTGCGGTGAAGCGATCGCTGAAACGGAGCGGTTAGGGATGCTGACCATGGCGGCGATGTAAGTGGCAATTGCAAAGATACCGGTACTGTCCAGACCCATCTCCGCCGAGATGAAGAAGGACGAGATGATCGGTGCCAGTACGATAGGTAGGGCATTGACGCTGAGGAAACCCATATAGACCAGATAGCGCCGGATAAGCGGTTTATTCGCACGCAGGAAGGACCAATCGGGCCGCAGGTTGATGGGTTTAAGCGAGAAGAAATAGCAGAGGTTGATGATAGCAGCGATTGCGTAGTTGAGACAGAGGCCGATGACAAAACCGTCCAAAGAGAGGATGTCATGGGCGTAGAGCAGATAGAGGATGAGGAGTCCGATACGGACACCAAGTTCCCGTACACCGCGAGGAACAACAATGCGCATCAGCACATTGCAGGTGGTCTCAAAAATCGTCTGGTAGAGCATAAAGAAGGCCAAGGGGAGTACGAAATAATAGTACTCCACGAACTTAGGCGACTTATCTCCAAACCAGTCGGTAAGCGGTGCTTTGCATGCCCAGAAGATGAGGGCGAAAAGCAGGAAACCGATGAAAGGAACGACCAATGCCCAGAAGAAGAATCCGTGGTCTTCGTCCGTTTCCTTATTATGGAAATAGGGGAAGAAACGAATGATAGAGGCGTTGGTGCCCAGTTGAGCGAGACCGATGAAGAGGGTGGCAGCATCGATAAGCACGCGTGCTAACCCGATCTCCTCTTGGCTGAGGAAACGGGTTAGCACGACGAACGTGGTGAAGATACCTACGGCAATGCCGAGGTAGGTAACGATAGTACCACGAATCGATTGCTTAGCGATGACACCCATCCTGTAAAAGTACGATTTAACGATTTACGATGTACGATTTATTTGATTTCAAGGAGCTCAACCTTGAAGATAAGGGTAGCATACGGCGGGATGGAACCACCGGCACCACGCTCACCGTAACCGAGTTGGTACGGGATGTAAAGCATGTAGGTAGAACCGACAGGCATCAGTTGCAGACCTTCGGTCCAACCTTTGATAACACCGTTGAGCGGGAACTCAATCGGTTCACCGCGTTGGTAACTGCTGTCGAAGATCTCACCGTTCACGAGTTTTCCTTCGTAGTGCACTTTAACGGTCGATTCAGCGGTCGGTTTAGCACCTTCGCCTTGAACCAATACTTCGTATTGGAGACCAGAAGCGGTAGTCTTTACTTCCGGACGTTTAGCGTTCTCTTCCAAGAATGCTTCACCTTCTGTTTGCGCTTTTTCTGCGTCCTTTGCCATCTGTGCTTCTGCGAGCGGTTGCAATGTCTCGTTCATGTACGTAGCGATCGCGTTCAGATCCATATTCGCAGTATCCAGATAGAGACCGTTGATGAATCCTTGACAAATGAGGTCAAAATCCGTCTCGAGGCCATCGATACCCATCAGACCGCTTTCGCGTTCCTGTTCACGAATCATCCGGCCGCACATCTGCGCATTATTAACGAGTTTCTCTTCGATATCATAGGCTTCAGCCTCCACTTCGATACCGTTGTACGAATCTTCGAGTGCACCTACGAAAGCATCTACGGTTTCTGCGGTGCTGTCGTTAGCCAGAAACATCATCTTAATCTGCAGACCGGTCATATAGCCGGCAAAATAGTTGAGCGAATCGATCTGCGTTTTGGGGTTAACCGTTTGTGTCGTGTAGTGACGACTGTTGCTGCATGCTACAATAGCGAAAGCAGCTAACAAAATGATACTAAGTTTT
>CAMIZK010000080.1 GCA_946403315.1 uncultured Bacteroidales bacterium
TTTGCAGCCGCAAACAATTTCTATAGGTATGGTACAAGACTTATACATCTTAATGATCACGGCCGGCGTGGTGAGTTTGTTGTTCAAACTGCTCAAGCAGCCGGTCGTTTTGGGTTACATTGTGGCCGGTATCTTAGTGGGGCCTAATCTCTTCGGAGAGAATCTGGTGAGCCACGAGAACGTGGAGGCATGGGGAAACATCGGTGTGCTCTTTGTGCTGTTCTGCATCGGTCTGGAGTTCCGCATCAAGAACCTGTTAGAGAGTGGAAAAACCGCCCTTATCGGAGCCGCCACCATCATCGGCGGTATGCTGCTGTTAGGTTACGGCGTCGGTCGTTTCGCTCAACTGGATAACATGAACTCCCTCTTCCTGGCCGCGATGCTCTGCATGTCCAGCACGACGATCGTGATGAAAGCGGTGGATGAAGCCGGACTGGGTAAAGCGCGTTTCGTGAAGGGCGCTACGAGTATTCTGATTTTGGAAGATATCGTGGCCGTGGTGCTATTGGTGCTGCTGTCCGGCATTGCGGAGAAAGGCAGTTTTGAAGGCGTGGTGATGCTGAAAACCATCGGTGTCTTGGCCGCCACCTTGGCCGTCTGGTTCATCGTCGGTATATTGATCATCCCGACGCTGTTCCGCAAGGTGCGTAAGCACCTGAACGATGAGATCCTCATCATCCTGGCCTTGGGTCTGTGTTTAGGTATGGCGCTGACGGCAGAAGAAGCCGGATTCAGCAGCGCACTGGGTGCGTTTGTGATGGGTATGGTGTTAGCCGAGACCTTGGAGTCCCACCGGATAGAGAAACTGATGGCGCCGCTGAAGTATGTCTTCTCCGCCATCTTCTTCGTCTCCGTGGGTATGATGATCGACCCGGCGTCGCTGGCGGAATACTGGTCATCGATCCTCTTTGTCTCTGTTGTCATCATTGTCGGTATGATCACGTTCGGTACCCTTGGTTGCTGGTGGGGCGGTCAGACGCTCAAAGATTCCATGCAGACGGGATTCTCGTTCGTGCAGATCGGTGAGTTCTCTTTCATCATCGCTGCCTTGGGATCCAAACTGCAGGTGACCGATCCGGCAATCTATCCGATCATCGTGGCGGCATCGGTGCTGACGACCTTCCTGACTCCTTACATCATGAAGGGCACCATGCCGTGTTATAATTTCATTTACAAGCATGCACCTGAGCGTTTGCGCGATAAGATCGACCGTCGGGAAGAAGAGGTGGCATGCAAGGAACAGATGACAACCACCGCATCGGACGAAAGACTGCAAACGCATTCAGGACGGGTACAGAAACTGCTCAGTCATACGATCATCACCAAACGGGTGGTGAATCTGTTCTTCAAAAATATGACGGAGAATGATCATAAAGGTTAATGGCTGATGGCGAAAGGCGAATGGTTATGAAGAAAATTTATACATCTATTTTGGCAGCGGTAACGGGTATGCTGACGATGATGGCGCAGGATCCGATCTCAGAAGGTGTGATGGGTGTAGCGACAGTAGCCGGTGAGACGCAGACGGCGCCGGACAGTGTGGCGGTGGAAGTACCGGTGCAGGAGATCCCGCTGTGGAAGCAGAAGTTGTACTACGGGTATAACTTCGACATCTATTTCCATCATGACTCCAAAACCGATAAGAAGGAGAACGGCTGGTCGATTGCCTTCACACCGGAGATCGGATGGAAACTGAAGGAACGCATCTATTTAGGTTTGCGTTTCGGTGGTGCTTATTCGGATACGTACACCACGACGAACTACATCAAAGATGACGGCACCAAATACGAGGAGAGCATCCGGGTGATGCACGGTTCATGGGAAGCGGCTCCGTATGTGCGGTACCGCATGAAGACGCTGTTCAACGACAAAGTGGGCATCTGGTTGGAAGCGCACCTGTATGCCGGTATGGAGTTTCCGCGTGTCAAAGACGGAGTGGTGACCGGCACCGACTATGACGGTTTGAGGCACAGCGTCACTTACGGATGCCAGGTATCACCGGTGATCACCTACCGGTTTAACCGCAAGAGCACGTTCCAGATCTTCTTCTCGATCATGAGTTTCGGTTACAGCGGAACGACACGGTTCTATGAGGATGCCGTTACCGGTGACCGTCATAAGGAGTACAGCAACGATATCATCATTTTCTCGGGTAAGTTAAAGAACTTGTTAGTCAGTCAGTTTACTCCCGGTATGTATGGATTGAAGTTTGGTGTTCAGAAGAATTTCTAATATATTCTGCGCCTTCTTGGGTGTGCTGTTCGGTATCGTGTTCTGGGTACTGACTACCGTCGTGTGCGTACTATACGTACCTACTGTGCGGCAAGCCGTGCTGGATATCGGAATAGCGGTCGCCCGGGAACAGACGGGTTTGGATATCGACTTGGGGCATATTTATCTCTCGCCTTTCCATCATTCGCCGCTTACCTTCTACCGGGCGTACAAAGGCGATGCGGACTTACCCATCGACGTGCAGATCGACAGTCTCTTCATCGGTCACCGCGGTCAAGACACCTTGCTGTACACCCGTTCCTTACGGCTTAAAGCAACCGCCAAAACCGCCAATCTCCAATCTCCAATATCCGATCTCCAATTTCCTATTATTCTGGAACAACTACTATTGGATTCCGCTGTCATCCATTCCGACAGTCTGATCGAAGGGGTAGGTATCGACGGTATGTTAGGTCTGTTGACGCTAAACAGTCCTCAGATCATCATAGCGGATGGCCAATATCCCATCCGTGACCTGTGTCTGTATGATGCGGATGTAGCGATCGATTTGCGGCCAACGCAGGACAGTCCGGAAGTGGATACCCTGCCGCAGGACACCACACCGCTGCTGCTGGCTTTTGACGTACCGAATGCCGATATCCGCCATGTGCGGTTCCGCCTCAACCCCATGGGTATCGATGTCCGTACACGGAGTATCGCTACCAATGCCCTGGCGGATGTAGGTGCGAATCGTTACGAAGCCCGACGGTTGGAAGTGGGACCTCTCACCTTCACGATGAACGACCTGCGTATCCCTGTTGACACCGTGCGTACCGAGGCATGCGTCGATCTGGAAAAGAACCTCATCACCAGTGACGGTATCTATGTCCGTTCCGATGAGATGGGTGCCGAAGCCGATCTGTCGGAAGCGCAGATGGATTTAGTCACCATGCAGGCTTCCGCTGTCGGTGCCGTGACGTATCAAGGGAACCAAGCCCGACTCAAAGCAGCCTATGATATCAACGAGGAAGTCTATGATGCAACGGTTCATATCGACCATGTGGATCTGTCTCCGTTCGCAGCGGATATTCCTTTACACACCTTGATCGGTGACATCGAGGTGTCGGGTAGGGGCATTGATCCCCGGAAGATGCAGAACCGGGTGCAGGTGCATCTGGATTCCGCCGTCTATGACACCTATGATCTCTCCCATCTGGATATAACCACCGCTTTGGATAACACCACTTCGGTGGCAGTCACCTTGCCTTCGCTTCAACTCGATGTGCATACTCCGATGTCGCTCTTTACCTTCCTGGACAGCCTTCCGCCACTATTGGCAGCCATTCAGGACAGCGATTTGTATCAACCGGAACGCATCCGGCATCTGATACCTGCCATTCAGACCGATCTGCATATCGCTAAGAATAGTCCGGCACAGGCGAT
>CAMIZK010000081.1 GCA_946403315.1 uncultured Bacteroidales bacterium
ATGGACTTACATACCGAAATGCTTTTGGACGAGTACCAAGCCGCCTTGCCGGAATTGGAACGCTTGTTGGAGGAGGTGCTGAGCAAACTGCGGGAAGCGCTGGAGCGCAATGAGATGCTGGTGACCGCTGTCGAAGGACGTGTCAAGACACGTTCTTCACTCGAAGGCAAACTGGCACTCAAAGGTGCGAAATATACCACGCTCAGTGACATCACCGACCTTGTCGGTGCTCGTATCGTCACCTTCTACACCGACGATGTGGACCGCATCGCGTCGATGGTAGAACAGCTGTTCGAGGTCGATTGGGATAACTCCGTGGACAAACGGATGCTGCACCAACTGGACAGCTTCGGCTACAACTCCCTCCATTATATCTGCCGCCTGCCGGGATATGACTTCCGGTTTGAACTGCAACTGCGCACCACGCTGCAGCACGCTTGGGCATCGATCAACCATGATATCGGTTACAAGACCGGTGTCGAGATTCCGCGTAACTACCTGCGGCGCATCAACCGTTTGGCGGGTATCCTCGAGATGGCGGATGATGAGTTCAGCCGTATCCGCACTGAGATCACCGACTATCGTCGCCGTGTGCAGTCGCTGGTGAAGGATGGTAAACTGGACGATGTGCAACTGGACGGCGATACCTTCAGCAGCTTCCTGCAGGCACGACCGTTCGACGCACTCAACAAACGCATTGCGGCTATCAACCAGGCGGAGATAGAAGAGGTGCCGCTGAACCACTACCTGCGTGTCTTCAAGGCCTTGGGATGCAACACCTTGGGGGACGTCGCACGCATGGCGCGCCAGTATGAAGAAGATGCCTATCGTCTGGCACGGCATCAGTTGGGAAACACCGATCTCGACATCCTCTCCTCGGCCGTGGGAGTACAAAACATATGCATCGTCTGCATCCTGGCTACCGGCGGCGGAAAGTTAGGTTTAGTCCGATTCTTCGATGCCATCAACGGCCATAACTCGCAGAACGAATCGATTGCTGAACTGACATACGAACAAGCTAAAAACATACAACTGATATGAACCCGATACAAATTGATTTGAATGACTATATCCGCACCGGCGAAGGAGCGAACGGTGCCAGTTTTAACCATAAGACGGATCCGAACATCATGATGAAGCTGTACCTGCGGAACTTCGAATCGGCACGTACAGAACTCGAGATGGCACGCAAAGTGTTCGCACTCGGAATCCCGACACCCGAACCCGGTGATCTCGTTACCGACGGTGAACGGATGGGTATCCGCTTTCGCCGTATCGAAGGGAAGAAATCCTATTCCCGTGCCTGCGGTGACGATCCGGAGCATACCGAAGAATACGCTCGTGAGTTTGCGCAGATGTGCTTGCAACTGCATAACACCCACGTCGATACCACGCAGTTTGAGAACGTGAAGGATAAGCAGTACAAGTGGTTACAGGACAACCCCTTCTTCACCGATGAGGAGAAAGAAAAACTGCGTGCCTTCATCGCGGCTGCACCCGACACCGACACCGCCATCCACGGAGACCTGCAGTTCAGTAACGGTATCTTCGTCGAACAGGACGGTGTGCGTACCCGTTATTTCATTGACGTCGGTGATTTCTGTTACGGCTATCCGATGTTTGACCTCGGCATGGTTTATCTGTGCTGCAAACTGAATGATGAGTCGTGGACCATGGAGCAGTACCATATGTCCAATGCGACGGCGGCACGGTTCTGGGATGCGTTTGCGGAGGAATATTTCCATTCACCGCTTTGCCCCATCGAAGGATGCGGACCGAAAGCCGATCTCGCCGAAATAGAGAAAACCGTGCGTATCTATGCCGGTCTCAAGACCCTGCTCATCGAAAGTTGTACCCACTGCCCCATGCCCGAATTCCGTGCAGTGCTGGCAGAATCGATTCTCAAATAATGGCAAACAAATATATCGATACAGATCTTTTGGATCGCGCCATCATCTTTGCGGTTCAGGCGCATCATAACACCGAGCGTCGCGGCAAAGGTTTTCCCTATATCGTGCATCCGATAGAAGCCGTGGAGATCGTTTCTACCATCACGGCCGATCAGGAACTTTTAGCTGCGGCAGCTTTGCATGACACCATCGAAGATACCGACGTCACCGTTGAACAACTGCGTGAAGCGTTTGGTGATCGGGTAGCGGAACTCGTGCATGCCGAGAGTGATCAGTTCACCGAAGGGGTTTCCGAAGAGGATAGCTGGCATGACCGTAAACAGGCGGCCATTGATCGTCTGGCTGCGGCGTCCCATGATGCGAAGATCGTGGCACTCGGAGATAAACTGAGTAACATGCGTGCCATCTGGCGCGATTATCAGACCCGGGGTGATAAGCTTTGGAATATCTTCCACGTCAAAGATAAAGCTTCCCATGCCTGGCATTACCGCGGTCTGGCGGAGTCACTCAAAGAATTACAAGACACCTTCGCTTATCAGGAGTTTGTGCGGTTAATAAACGAAGTCTTTCCGAGATGACCGTTACATTTGACCATATAGACAACGCCCGTGACTTAGGCGGCATCATCGGTGCCGGTGGAAGACCCATCCGTCCCCATCGCCTGCTGCGTACGGCACATCTGCACGATGCGTCGGATGCGGACGTGGCGCGACTCAAAGCGGAATATAACCTCTGCCGCATCTTTGATTTCCGTTCGCTGGGTGAGTTTCAGGTCACCCCCGATCGGGAGATGGAAGGTGTGCAGCATCATCTGCTGCCTACCATCGACATGCGTGCCGAGCAACAGACCGGCAAACCCATCCCCGATGAGGCGTTTCATGAACTGGACAAGCATATCGTTAACTACTCCTTCTATCCCGAAGTGCAGGTTATGGCGCGAAATATGTACCCGTCGCTCATCCTCAGTGAGTTCAGCCAACTCCAGTATGCTGCTTTCCTCCGTCTGGTGGTAGAAGCACCCGAAGACGGCGGAATCCTGTGGCATTGCGCACAGGGAAAAGACCGAACCGGCTGGGGGGCGGCCTTCCTCATGTTCGCCTTAGGCGTGGATAGAGACACGATCATCGCCGATTTTGATGAGAGTAACATCGCGTATCGACCCATCGTCGAGAAACTCAATGCCGACGTCATCGCTCGAGGAGGAGGTGCACCCGAACTGTCCGTCATCCAGGCCTTCATGGGCGTTTCTACACCTAACTTCATTTCCACACTGGACCTTATCGACCAACAGTTCGGCGGGATGATCAATTATCTGCACACCGTTCTCTGCCTCTCCCACGACGATATCCTCACCCTTCGGAAACGGTTCCTGGCATAATCTCGTGCGTGCGTATGTGCGTATCCTTATTATATACGCGCACGAAAGAGGGATTCAAACACCCTCAAATTCCATCCCAAAATGGCAAAATTGCATTTTTTTTGCATTTTTTTTAAAAAATATTTGGTCATGTCAAAAAAAAGCAGTACCTTTGCACCCGCTTTCGTTCGGACGGCATCAACGAGGGGCTATCCCTCAGGAGGTAAAACTTGTTTTGCCGACTGAAAAGCGTAGCACAGAACGCAGCGTCATCGAGCTGCATGGCAGCGAGTCACGCGAGTTCTGATGCAAGCGCGCCTCTATAGCTCAGTTGGTAGAGCACTAGATTTGTAATCCAGCGGTCGTTGG
>CAMIZK010000082.1 GCA_946403315.1 uncultured Bacteroidales bacterium
ACGACACATATCAAACTGGAAATCGCTAAAGCGCTCAATTCCGGCACTATTGCAGATATGCTTGATGATCGCCGGAGAGGCTCCGGAGCCATACATCCCTGCGGCGCGTAGACCGGACTTCAGCTCCTCTGCACAAGAATCAAAATATTTAATTTGACCCAACGTAAAGTCATCGAACTGTGCCTCATCACTACCTGCCAAATGCGAGAAGACGGAGGCAACACGCACGGCTTTCTGATGCGTCAGACGGTCAATGAGCCACGGCATGTCTTCTTTGTAAAAGCCCAAACGGTGCATGCCGGAGTCGATCTTAATATGGATAGGTACATTCTCCAGACCTTTGGCCTCAGCGGCGGCAATGACGGTTTTGAGGGACTGGTGAGAATAGACATTCGGTTCTAAGTTATTCTCGAGGATGAGATCCATCGATGCCACTTCCGGATCCATGATGATGATGGGTAAGGTAATACCGGCACGACGGAGTTCGACACCTTCGTCTGCAACCGCGACTGCCAGATAATCAACGAGTCCGGAGGCTTGGAGTGCTTTGCTTACTTCTACACTTCCGGCGCCGTAGGCAAAGGCTTTGACCATGCAGGTGAGTTTGGTGGTGGGTTTGAGCAGGGAACGGAAATACCGAACATTGTCCACCAGTGCCGAGAGGTTCACTTTGAGCACCGTCTCATGAGTCTGTTGTAAGATGCGGGAAGAGATCGTCTCTTCGTCGTAGCCGAGTGCACGCATGACGGCCGCACAGGTACGCACGTTCTGGTGGGTAGGATCTTCGATGACGGTGGTCGAATGCACAAAGAGTTTCATCTTCTCTTCGCGTTTCTGTTCAAGAGAGGCGAAGTTCTCATCGTGTTCGTGACCGATATAGGTGATCACACCGATCGTCGGGCGAATGATACGTTCCAGTTTCTCCATCTCACCGGGCATGGAGATGCCGGCTTCGAAGATGGCTATTGGCTTTTGCAGGTCTGACCTGGCTATTGGCTTCTGGCTCAATTGCCAGACGCTTAAAGGCACACCGATTTGGGAGTTATAGGACTTGGGGGAACGAACGATGTTATAGTCGTCCTTCAGGAGTTGGTAGAGCCATTCCTTGACAACGGTCTTACCGTTGGAGCCGGTGATACCGATGACTGTGCCGGTGAACTGTGAACGGACATAGGCAGCTAATGTCTGCAGAGCAGACAAGGCGTCACCGGTTACGAAAGCCTGCACTCCCCTTGCTTGCAGTTCAGGGATGTATTTTGAACCATCGTTCTTGGCCGTTTTGAGGGCAAAGAACAAGGTGTGTTCCGGTTCAGCACCTAACTGACGACTGTCCGTCAGCAGATGTTTGATCTCCAGGTTCTCATCACCCGTTACGGTTGCGATCGAACCTATGACTTGTTTTATTTCTGATAAAAGCATATGCAAAAGAACTAACGGACAAGGCGAACGGATAGACCGCTGCGACGGCCGTAGACGCTCATTATTACTTCCTCCGAAGTGAAGTGCAGATCCCATGCTTCCTCCGCACCACTCGGTGTAGAGGACCAATAGCCGCCGTCCGATCCGGCGAAGTACACCGTGCCGGTGGCACCAAAGCGGCGGCCGTCCGCAGGCAGCGTAATGGTTTCTCCGTTGGGACCTTCCACTCTATAACTACTTCCGGTCCATGTCCATCGACAAGAGGTTTGTAATTCCTCCAACTGCTCTTTCGTAGGAAGTTCGTTGCCGAATTTTTCCATTGCTTGCTCGTAGGTATATAATCCGGCTATTTCGTTTTGATCTTTCCAAAGAGTGCCGCTTGGCAAGCCCAGATCTACGTACCCTTGCGGAATAGCAGGCAGGGTTTCGCCTTTCTCCTTGTCCGTCACCAGACGCACGATACCTTTTGGGTTCTCGCGCGTCATATAAGAACCATCACCTATTACCTTATTGGCTTTCATTAATGCCAATTCTTCGTTGGTCGGCAGACGCCATGTACCATAGCCGTATTGCTGGTTCTGGTTCAGACGTGCTATGATTGTTTTAGGTTCAGCATCAAACGCACCCAAATCATTCGGGAATACTTTTAGATAATCATAGATGACGTACGGAGTGTTCTGCGCAGTCATTGACAATGCCATTAGGCATGTTATTGCAAAAAGTAAAAGTTTTTTCATCATAGTAATTGATATATTTTACTGACACAAACCTTTGCCGGTGCAAAGGTACAACAAAAAATTGACATATGCAAGAAAATGAAGAAAAATTCACAATATTGCAAATAAATTTGCACATATCAGTTTTTTTTTGTAATTTTGCGCCCGAAATTGGGAAATATGGACTATAAGTACATAAATAAGATTGATTCGCCGGCGGATTTGAAGAAGGTGAAACTGGAGGAGTTGCCGGCGGTGTGTGCGGAATTGCGGCAGTTTATCATCGAGGCGCTGAGTACGAATCCGGGACATCTGGGTTCGTCATTGGGTACGATCGAGTTGACGGTTGCATTACATTACGTGTTTGACACGCCGAACGATAAGTTGGTATGGGACGTAGGTCATCAGGCTTACGCGCATAAGATATTGACAGGCAGACGGGATCGTTTCCACACGAACCGGCAGTTCAAGGGATTAAGTCCGTTCACGAATCCGAAGGAGAGTGAATACGATGCGTTTATTGCAGGACATGCTAGCAACAGCATATCTGCGGCCTTAGGCCTTGATATTGCTAATAGCCATCAGCCGTCAGCCGTCAGCCATCAGAACGTCGTAGCGATTATCGGTGACGGGGCGATGACGGGTGGTTTGGCGTTTGAGGGACTGAACAACACCTCGATGGATAAGAACAACCTTCTGATCGTGCTGAACGATAACAATATGGCGATTGATCCGTTGAATGGCGGTATCACGCAATACTTGGTGGATCTGACGACGAGTACGAGTTACAACAAACTGCGCTGGTGGATCTACAAAGCGGCATCGAAACTGCACATCATGAACGAACGTAAGCGGCAACGGATCTTGCGTCGTCATACCAGCTTCAAAGCGATGTTCAGCAAGAATGCGAACAATATCTTCACGGGTCTGAATATCCGCTATTTTGGTCCGACAGACGGTCACGACGTGATCAATCTGGTGCGAATCCTGAATGAGATCAAGAACCACCGCGGTCCGAAAGTGCTGCATATCATCACCAAGAAAGGCAAGGGTTATGCGCCGGCAGAGAACGACCAGACGGTTTGGCATGCGCCGGGAGAGTTTAATGTGGCTAACGGCGAAAGGCTAATGGCGAATGGCGAAAGTTCGCCGTTATGGCAAGAAGTGTTCGGAGAGAAGTTGCTGGAGTTGGCGAAGGGGAATGAGAAGATCGTGGGTATCACGCCGGCGATGCCGAGTGGATGCAGCATGAGTATCATGCAGAAAGAGATGCCGGATCGGGTGTTTGACGTAGGTATTGCCGAAGGACACGCCGTGACGTTCAGTGCCGGTTTGGCGAAGGCAGGGATGCTGCC
>CAMIZK010000083.1 GCA_946403315.1 uncultured Bacteroidales bacterium
CAGCGTGTACCGGTGACGGAGACCCAGGGTAGAGTACATACCTCGGCGGCTACCGTAGCCGTCTTACCCGAAGCGGATGAGTTTGAAGTGCATATCAACGAGGGAGAGATCAAATGGGAGACCTTCCGTTCCGGCGGTGCCGGCGGACAGAACGTGAACAAGGTGGAGTCCGGCGTGCGGCTGCGCTATAACTGGAAGAACCCCAATACGGGCGAAGTGCAGGAGATATTGATCGAGTGTACAGAGACGCGTGACCAGCCTAAGAATAAGGAACGTGCGCTTGCGCGCCTGCGCACGCAGATCTACGATAAGGAGCATCAGAAATATATCGATGACATCGCAGCACGCCGTAAGACGATGGTGTCCACGGGTGACCGCAGCGCGAAGATACGGACGTATAACTATCCGCAAGGCCGTATCACCGACCACCGTATCGGTTATACCGTCTATAACTTAGCCGCCTTCATGGATGGCGATATCCAAGGCGTGATCGATGCACTGCAGGTAGCGGAGAACGCAGAGAGGATGAAGGAATCGGAATTGTAAAGGCGAATGGCTAATGGTTAGAGGCTAATGTATTTATTTTACTGCCCAAATATTGAGAAACAGCAGACGCTTTCGGAAGAGGAGAGTGCGCATTGTGTACGCGTCTTGCGGTACACTGTCGGAGATGAGATCCTCATCACGGATGGTAAGGGTACCACCTACACGGCTCGTATCACGAATCCGCATCCGAAACATTGTGATTTTGAGATTGTTAGTCAAGAAAAACAACAACCGCACCATGCGTTTCATCTGCATATAGCGATTGCTCCTACCAAGAACATCGAACGACTGGAATGGTGTATTGAGAAATGTGTGGAGATCGGAGTGGACGAGATAACACCCTTGTTGTGCCGTTTCTCGGAACGCAAACAGTTACGCACCGATCGCTTGGAGAAGATCATCCTCTCGGCGGCCAAACAAAGTCTGACACCCTATTTGCCGGTGTTGCATGAGTTGACACCGTATGATGATTTTGTAAAGGAACAAGCGAAGAAAAACCAACAATGTTTCATTGCACATTGTTATAAGGAGGATAAGAAAGTGCTGAAGAACGAGATCGAGCAGGGGAGAGATGTGTTGGTGCTCATCGGCCCGGAAGGGGACTTCAGTGAACAGGAAGTGGCGGATGCCTTAGCGTTGGGATTTATTCCGGTCAGCTTAGGTAACAGCCGTTTGAGAACAGAAACAGCCGGAGTGGTAGCTTGCCATACGGCAGTGCTCATAAATGAGTAATTGGGAATTGAATATTGGAGATTGGATATTGGAAATTGGATATATAATCAATGGGTATAGATACAGATATAGTAGTTTGGGTGAACGGGCATCACAGTGCGTTTCTGGACAGTTTCATGTGGACGGTGAGTACACCGACTACCTGGATTCCGTTATACGTGCTACTGCTTGTTTTGCTGGGCTTAGCCTATAAAAGAAAAACCTGGTCAGGTACGATGCATACATTGTTTACCATCCTGATCGGTTTTGCGATAGCTGTTGCGCTAAGCGATTATATATGCAGCGGAATATGCAAACCGCTGTTTTGCAGATTACGTCCGTCGCATGACGGTTCGGTGCCATTGTTGCATTTTGTGAACGGTTACAAAGGCGGACTGTACGGATTTTGCAGCAGTCATGCCGCCAATTCGATGGCGGTGGCCTTGCTGTTCAGTCTGCTGTACCGCAAAAAAATAGCCACCGTGTTGCTGATGCTTTGGGTGGCTTTGGTATGCTACAGCCGCATTTATCTGGGGGTACATTTCCCGACAGATATCATCGCCGGTCTGTTTGTAGGGAGTCTGATGGCAGTGGTGGTCTGGGTGACGTTAACATTGGTCTTCCATGTGGATGACGAGGATCTTCAGCGGGATGATTCATAAACAGCTTGAGTTCCTCTTCGGTAAGCAGGTTCTGCAGTTCCATATGAATCGCATTCATACGCTCTAAGTTCTCCGACCTCGACAGACCTTTTTGTCGCCAACGGGCATACTTGAGATGCATGCGGTAGATGGTGTCAAAACGCACCGAATCGGTAATACCCACCTCACGTACCAGGCGTGTCGTTTGCTTGAACGCTTCCTCCTCAGGCGTGCGCTGAGGACGATCCGCCTCCTCTTGTGCCATCATGGTACCCGCCAAGAGAACGAGGAAAAAAAGAATAAACAGTTTATTTTTCATAACGAAAAATATATAACAAAAATCATGCCAAATAATGCTTTTAAAATAGCCTCCCGTCTCTATTTCTCGCAAAAGGGAAAGAAACGTCAGTCACGTCCGGCGGTGCGTGTGGCTTTGATCGGCATGATGGTAGGTGTGGCGGTGATGCTGCTGACGGTGTGTATCGTGGTGGGATTCAAGCAGACGATCACGAACAAGATCGCCGGTTTTGGTGCCCATATTCAGGTGGTTAGTTTTGAGACTAACGACACCTATGACTTACATCCGATCGAAGTGACGGACAGTCTGCTGAAGCAGTTAAGTCGTTTTGAGCATGTGGTTAGTGCGACACCGTTCATCACCAAGCCGGGTATGCTCAAGACCGATTCGGCCTTTCAAGGTATGGTGCTGAAGGGCACGGACGAGTGGTCGTTCTTTGCTTTCTGCCTGACGGAGGGCGAACTTCCTAAACAACCGAATGAAGTGCTTCTCTCCACTTCCGTGGCGCGTCAGCTGCAGTTAGAGGTGGGCCATTCGGTGCTCAATTATTTCATCGACAACAAGGATGTAAAAGCACGCAAATGGACGATATCGGGTTTGTATGACTCGGGATTCTCCCAGTACGACGACCTGTTTGTCCTCACTACTTTATCCACTGCCCGGCAGGTCCAACACTGGTCAGAGGACCTCTGTTCAGGAGTGGAAATCCGGCTGGATGACGTAGCGAATTTAGAGCAAGCTTACGATGATATTTACTTCGCAACAGTAAACCACGTGGATGAAGACGGTTACGCTTTGTATTTTGTAGAGAACCTATACGAGAAAAATCCGAAGATCTTCATGTGGTTAGACTTGTTGGATATGAACGTGGTGATCATCATCGTGTTGATGTTATTAGTGGCCGGATTCACCATCGTGTCGAGTCTGATTATATTGATCTTGGAGAGTGTGCAGTTGATCGGTACGCTCAAAGCCTTAGGTGCCAATAACCGTTTTATCCGGCATATCTTCCTGATCCAGGCGGCGATGCTTATCGGTAAAGGGGTATTATGGGGTAATATCGTGGGATTGGTGATTGCCGCCGTGCAGTATTGGGGTCACCTGATACCACTCGAAGCGGCTACCTATTATGTGGACACCGTGCCTATCGCCTTCCCGTGGGAATGGATCGTGGCGATTAATGCGATCACGGTGCTGCTGTCCTTTACGGTACTGCTGTTACCGTCTATGATCATCAGTAAGATTAATCCGGC
>CAMIZK010000084.1 GCA_946403315.1 uncultured Bacteroidales bacterium
ACGATTATTTGAAAGTTGAAAGAAACATGAAAAAGTACATCTTACCGACATTAGCGGTTTTTAGCGTAGCGTTAGGTTTGTTTCTGGGTTTGGCGATGAGTCAGCCGGCGCAGGCACAGCGTATCTCGTATCAGGACGGTCAGTGGCATTTTGAGACCTCGAAAGTGGACCGTTTGCTGCAGTTGATGGAGAACTCGTATGTGGACGAGTTGAACATAGACAGCATCACCGACGAGGCGATGGATGCGCTGGTGAAGAAACTGGATCCCCACAGTGCGTATATTCCGAAAGAGGACCTGGAGATGGTTAATTCCGAGTTATCGGGTTCGTTCTCCGGTATCGGTGTGCAGTTTACGATCCAGCAGGACACGGTGAATATCGTGGCTGTCATTGCCGGTGGACCGTGTGAAGGCAAGGGTGTGCTGGCCGGCGATAAGATCATCAGCGTGGATGACAGTGCGTTTGTGGGTAAGAAGCTGAACAATGAGAAGGTGATGAAGACCTTACGCGGCGAGAAAGGCACGAAGGTGAAGTTAGGCATCAAGCGTGCCGGTGCTTCTAATCCGTTGTATTTCACCATCACCCGTGGCGATATTCCGGTGACGTCGGTAGATGCGAAATTCATCATCATCAAGAACGGTCAGAAGATCGGTTTTGTGCGTGCGAACAAGTTCGGCGAGACGACCTATCGGGAGTTTATGATGGCGATGGAGGAGATGAAGGCACAAGGTGCGACGAAGTACATCGTGGACCTGCGTGAGAACTCCGGCGGTTACATGGATCAGGCGATAAGGATGGCGAATGAGTTCCTGCACCGAGGCGAGATGATCGTCTATTCGGAGGGTAAGGCGTACCCGAGATACGAAGCGAAGGCGGACGGAAGCGGTGATTTCCAAGACGTGCCGTTGGTAGTACTGATTGATAATTTCTCTGCTTCCGCCAGTGAGATCTTCGCCGGAGCGATGCAGGATAACGACCGTGCGTTGATCGTTGGCCGTCGTTCCTTCGGTAAGGGTCTGGTGCAGCAGCAGATTCCGTTTGCAGACGGAAGTGCAGTGCGTCTGACGGTAGCAAGATACTACACACCATCGGGCCGGAGTATCCAGAAACCGTATAAGATGGGTGAATCGGAGGAGTACGAGAACGAGTTGATGGAGCGTTTCGAGAGCGGTGAGTTCTATTCCGCAGACTCCATCCACTTATCCGATTCGACGACCTACCGGACGAAGCACGGAAGGATTGTGTACGGTGGCGGCGGTATCATGCCGGATGTGTTTGTCGGTAGAGATACGACGCTGAACACGCCGTGGTACAACCTGTGTGTGAACCATGCGTACACCTATCAGTTTGCCTTCAAATATACAGACGAGCACCGCAAGGAGTTGAAAGCGTTTACGAACTGGAAAGCGCTGGAGAACCATTTGTTGAAACAGGATCTGGTAAGCCAGATGGCTGCTTTTGCGGAAGAGAAGGGCGTGGAGCCGAAAGCGGATGAGATACAAAAATCGCGTCCGTTAATGACGCGACTTCTGAATGCTTATATTGTTCGTAATATCTTAGGTGACGAAGGCTTCTTCCCGTTATTTGAGCGGGATGACGAGATCACAAAGAAAGCAGTAGAACTGCTTTCCAAGTAAAGGCTAAGAGGTATAAATATGAAAATTGGCAGCCGATTTGGCCGCCAATTTTTGTTTATAATGCTTTAAGCGCTGCTATTACATATCGATAGAACTTCTGTACAGTAGCGATATTGACACGCTCATCGGGACTGTGCGGGTGCTCGATGGTAGGACCGAAGGAGATCATCTCCATGTGAGGATAGTTTCCGCCGATGATACCGCACTCCAGTCCGGCATGGATAGTAACAATACGAGGAGAGTTACCAAACTCTTTCTCGTACGTTTCTTTCATGGTCTTGAGTAACGTACTCTTGAAGTTCGGCTGCCATCCCGGGTATGCACCGCTGAACTTGACGTCAGCGCCTGCGAGCGCAAAGGCGGAGTGGATGATCGAAGCCAGTTCCTCTTTGCGGCTCTCCACATTGGAACGGGTGAGGCAGTAAACGATGACCTTATTGTTTTCGGTCTTGATCATCGCTACGTTGTTGGATGTCTCAACGATGTCCGGCATCTCGGGGATCATGCGATAGACACCATGCGGACAGAGGGTGATAGCATGGATGAGGAAGTCTTGTACATCTTCCGGCATCTCGGTTTTCGGACACTCGATTTCGGTAGCTTTGAAGGTGAGGTCGGTCTCAATACCGTCGTACTCTTTGAGCCACAGGTCTTCGTAACGATCAACGAGGTCTTGCAGATCCTGATAACTCTCTTCGGGTATGGTGATGACCGCCGCTGCTTCACGCGGAATGGCGTTCCGGAGCGAACCGCCTTCTACATAGGCCAGACGGGCTTCGAAATTAGATACCGCATCTTTGAGGAAACGGAAGAGCAGCTTGATGGCATTCGCACGCTGCAGATGGATGTCGCAACCGGAGTGTCCGCCTTTGCAACCTTTGAGTTCAACGCGAAGGGCGATGTCGCCTTCTTCGGTTTCCACGGGTTGATAATCGAACGTAGCCGTGGTGTCGATACCACCGGCACAGCCTACGTACAGTTCACCTTCGGTTTCGGAATCGAGGTTGAGCAGGTATTTGCCTTGCAGCCAGCCTGCTTTGAGGTCATTGGCACCGTACATACCCGTTTCCTCATCGATGGTGAAGAGGGCCTCAAGGGGCGGATGTACGACGGATTTGTCGGCCAGGATAGCCATGGCGGTAGCAACACCGATACCGTTGTCGGCACCGAGGGTGGTACCGTTGGCGGTCACCCATTCGCCGTTCTCTTCGATATAGGCCTCAATGGGGTCTTTCTCAAAGTCAAAGACTTTGCCGGAGTTCTTCTGCGGCACCATGTCCATGTGTCCTTGCAGGATCACACCCGGGTGGTTCTCCATACCGGGGGAAGCGGGTTTGCGGATGAGTACGTTTCCGATCTCATCTTGCAGGGTCTCGAGACCGAGCGATTTACCGTAAGAAACTAAGAAATCAGCGATCTCTTTGCGTTTACCGCTGGGACGCGGAATCTGGGTAAGGCTGTAGAAACTGGACCACAGGCCTTTGGG
>CAMIZK010000085.1 GCA_946403315.1 uncultured Bacteroidales bacterium
AATTTAACCGTTTAACCCACGGTAACGTGCCCGTTTCGGTTCGCACGCTTCTTCGCCTAACCGCATCTTCTTGTTCTGCTCGTACTCCGAGTAACTGCCTTCGAACCAGAAGACCTTACCGTCACCTTCATACGCCAGAATATGCGTGCAGATACGATCCAAGAACCAACGGTCGTGGGAAATAACCACGGCACAGCCGGCAAAATTCTCCAGACCTTCCTCCAACGCCCGTAAGGTATTCACATCGATATCGTTCGTCGGCTCGTCCAGTAACAGCACGTTGGCTTCGCTCTTCAAGGTCAGCGCCAAGTGCAGACGGTTACGTTCTCCACCACTCAGCACACCGCATTTCTTCTCTTGGTCGGCGCCTGTGAAGTTAAACCGACTCAGATAGGCTCTTGCGTTGATCTCCTTTCCGCCAACACGGATAAACTCCGTACCACCGCTGATCTGCTCAAAAACACTCTTATTGGGATCGATATCCGTGTGCTGCTGATCGACGTAACCGATCTTCACCGTCTCACCCACACTGAACGTACCTTTATCGGCTTTCTCCGTACCGATGATCATCCTGAACAATGTCGTCTTACCGGCACCATTCGGACCGATCACACCCACGATACCGTTCGGCGGTAACATGAAGTTCAGATCTTCAAACAGCAGTCTATCCCCAAAGGACTTAGCCACACCTTCGGCATTAATGACCTTATTACCCAATCTCGGACCATTCGGAATGAAGATCTCTAACTTCTCCTCCCGTTCCTTCTGTTCCTCGTTCAGCATGCGATCA
Organism: uncultured Bacteroidales bacterium; assembly: GCA_946403315.1. Taxonomy (GTDB): domain Bacteria; phylum Bacteroidota; class Bacteroidia; order Bacteroidales; family Paludibacteraceae; genus Colicola. The sequence continues at coordinate 791 of CAMIZK010000085.1, forward strand.
TAGGACTCCAGACGCGCTTTCTGTTTAGCGTGCCGTGCCTTCGGCGCCATACGGATCCATTCCAACTCCCGCTCCAAAGTCTTTCTCCGCTTGCTGGCCTGTTTCTCTTCCTGCGCCATACGGTTCGTCTTCTGTTCCAACCAACTCGAGTAATTGCCTTTCCAAGGAATACCTTCGCCGCGATCCAACTCCAGGATCCATCCTGCTACATTATCCAGGAAATATCGGTCGTGCGTAATACAAATCACCGTGCCGGCATACTGTTGCAAATGTTGCTCCAACCAATCGATACTCTCTGCATCCAAATGGTTCGTCGGCTCGTCCAGTAATAGCACGTCGGGTTGTTGCAACAACAGACGGCAAAGTGCTACACGACGACGCTCACCTCCTGAAAGGGTAGTCACATTTGCATCGTCCGGCGGACAACGCAGTGCGTCCATGGCTCTATCCAATCGCTGATCGATATTCCAGGCGTCCGCGGCATCGAGCTTGTCTTGTAACTCCGCTTGCCGTGCCAATAACTTATCGAAATCGGCATCGGGTTCGCCAAAGGCCATGTTGATATCATCGTACTCCTTCAACATATCCATGATCGGCTGTACGCCTTCCTGTACTACCTCACGAACCGTCTTGTTTGGATCTAGTTTCGGATCTTGTTCCAAATAACCAACCGAATAGCCGGGCGACCATACCACCTCTCCCTGGTATTCTTTCTCAATACCGGCGATGATCTTCAAGAGCGTCGATTTACCGGCACCGTTCAGACCGATGATACCGATCTTGGCACCATAAAAGAAACTCAGGTAGATATTCTTTAACACCTGTTTTTGAGGACCGAAACTCTTGTTCAGTCCCACCATCGAAAATATAATCTTCTTATCGTCTGCCATAAGTCGCAAAAGTATAATCGTAAGGGTTATTTTCGTCTGCGCTGTGCCGCTCTGCGCTGAGCTGTTTCCAAATTGTCGAATCGATCTCCGGGAAGAACGTATCTGCATCTTCCCAACTGTGATGAATATGCGTGATATACAGTTTATCCGCACGCTCCATCATCTGCCGGTACACCATTCCGCCGCCAATAACAAACGCTTCTTCATCATTACAACATTGAATCATTTCATCAATGCTATATACCGTCTCGGCTCCCTCAAAAGTTTTGCCGGCTACGTCCGTCAGTACAATATTCCTTCTATTCGGCAGCGGATGTTTCGGTAAGGACAAAAACGTCCGTTCACCCATCATCACTGTATGCCCGCTTGTGATCTGCTTAAAATGCTTCAGATCCGCCGGCATGTGACATAACAAATCGCCTTTCTTCCCGATCGCATAGTTTTCTGCTATAGCTACAATTATGCTTATCATTTTTTTCTTTTTTTTAGTGAGTGTATGTACTCAATTGGAACCGTCTCGAGCGGATTGGGAACGCGAGAGTCGTCGAGCAGGGGGCGAGTTGTTCCAATGAGTAGCTTACACGAACATATATTTAAACGCTAACCACTCCGGCTATATGAGGGTGGGGATTATAGCCTTCCAATTGGAAATCTTCGAATTGGAAACTAAATAAGTCCTTCACCTCGGGGTTAATAATCATCTGCGGCAACGGTCTCGGTTCACGCGTCAACTGTAACTTCACCTGCTCCAAGTGGTTCAGGTATATATGTGCGTCACCCAACGTATGCACGAAATCACCGCACTTCAGTCCCGTCACCTGCGCCATCATCTGCAGCAACAGCGCATAACTGGCGATATTAAATGGTACACCCAAGAAGATATCGGCACTGCGCTGGTACAACTGCAGGCTCAATTTCCCGTCTGCTACGTAGAACTGGAACAGACAGTGACACGGCGGTAAGGCCATCTTATCCACTTCGGCCACGTTCCACGCACTCACCATCATACGCCGGCTATCCGGGTTCTTCTTAATCGTCTCCACGATATTGGCGATCTGGTCAATGGTACCACCGTTATAATCGGGCCAAGACCTCCATTGATGGCCATATACAGGCCCCAACTCACCGTTCTCGTCTGCCCATTCATTCCAGATCCGAACACCGTGATCCTGCAGGTACTTCACGTTCGTGTCGCCCTGTAAGAACCACAGCAGCTCATAGATAATGGACTTTAGATGCAGCTTCTTCGTGGTCAAGAGCGGAAAACCGTCCTCCATCTTAAACCGCATCTGGTGACCGAAAACGGAGATCGTACCCGTTCCCGTCCGATCCTGTTTCACCGTGCCTTCTTCCAGCACCCGCTTACATAAATCCAAATATTGTTGCAT
>CAMIZK010000086.1 GCA_946403315.1 uncultured Bacteroidales bacterium
CTCCTACCAACACTACCTATCGCACGATGGAGCAGTTGGTGTACTACCCGATGGGTCTGGCATGCATGCCAAAAGATGGTGAGGGGTTGATGTTGAAAAATAAAATTAGCGAACTTAAATCCATTTTATCCAAAAACGGGTATCAATACGAAACTGATACATACGATAATTCCGTTTGTCTATATTTTAAAAAAGACGGTATACTCCGTCATGGATCTTACTCATTGAAGCCTTTTATTAGTCTATCTAATAATGTTACTTATTCCGCTTGGTCGTACATATCTTATTTGAGACATAGCAATTTGTCAAAAGCAAACAAGGAATACAAAGCATGGCTAAAAGAATTACAAGACATGGGCTTTACTATGAAAAAGGAATCAACAGCCGGCAACAAATATGATAAAAAAAAGTATGAGGGCAGAAAAGGATCCTATAGAGTAGTGCTTAGACTAGAAAAATATAGTTATTACGAAATACAATTATATGTTTATCCGAAATATTATAAATAGTTTGAACATAGCTTATGAAACGACTTTTTCTTGCACTTTCCGCCATTATGATGGCGATGACAATGTCGGCATCATCGGTGAACTACACCGCTGATGACAACACGATCTTCTCTAACCCGGAACGGGGATTCATCACCATGATCGGTGGTACCTTATCGGAGAATAAACCGTATGGAGTTAAAGGACACGAGAGCACGCTGGACAATAAGATCTCCTCGGAGAAGATGTCTATTGTCCTCGTACATTACTACCTGAGCAATTACCGCACGACGGCCACGCTGCCGACGAAGATCCTCAACGCTTTTGACGAGGATATGGCGGTGCTGCGCTCCAAAGGTATGAAGGCCATCATCCGCTTCTCGTACACCGAATCGGAGTCAGGAGACGATGCGGCATGGAACATCGTCAAACAGCATATCGCGCAGTACAAGAGCCACTGGCAGGCGAATGCAGACGTTATCTTCTGCTTCCAGGCGGGTATCGTCGGTGCCTGGGGCGAATGGTATTACACCCAGAACTACGGCGACCAGCAGTCGTCCATGAACAGCGCTCGGCGCTTGGTAGTGGACTCGCTCTTAGCCGCCGTACCAGCAGACCGCTGCATCCAATTGCGTACACCGAAGTTCAAAACCGGTTATGTAGGCAACAGTCAGCCGCTCACCGAAACCGAAGCGTACAGCGGTTCCGCCAAGGCCCGTCTGGGCCATCATAACGATGCTTTCCTCTATGACTACGACAACATGGGAACGTATTCCGATACCGCGAAAGAGAAACCCTATCTGGCGCAAGAGACGCTTTATGTGCCGCTGGGAGGCGAGACGGATATCACCAAGGAAAGCTTAGCGCAACAATGGGCCACCTATGACAAGACGATCGCTGAGATGAGTCGTCTGCACTGGACCTTCATCCAGAGCGGTTATGCGGAGACGACCACGAACATGTGGCGCAACAACGGAACGTTCGATGAACTCAACCGCCGCATGGGATATCGTTTCCAACTGGTGAACGGAACCTATTCCGACCAGGTAGCTGCAGGTGGCAAGCTGTCCGTGAACATGCAGATCCGCAATGCCGGTTTTGCACCGCTGTACAACGAGCGTCCGGCGTATATCGTGCTCAAGAACGGTTCAAAGACCTATCCGCTGAAACTGAACGCCGATCCCCGTCGATGGAAACCCAACGGCGTGATCACCACCGTCAATGAGCAACTGACCGTGCCGTCCAATGTACCGGCAGGCAGTTACCAGCTCTACCTGTATCTCCCCGATGCGTATGCATCTATCGCGTCCAATCCCAAGTACGCCGTGCGGTTTGCGAACAGCAACGTATGGGAGTCTTCTACGGGAATGAACAAACTCAACGCGTCTGTCACCGTCACCGGCGGTGGTGCACCGGTCGATCCACCGACACCGGGTGACGCTATCCTCCTGCCGGCAACGCTGAATAAAGCCAACGTCACCGCTTACAGCGACGACATGACCTGGTATAACACCGATTACTTCGATTTCGGTCCGTCGGATGCTGCTAACCTTGACCGCTGGGCGGAATGGAACGTCGAACTGCGTTACCCGGGTGAGTATAACGTCTCTATCGACGGTGACTATCCGAACGGACATGAATGGCAGATTCAACTGCTCAACAGCGGCGCTGCCGCTTTCGGTCCGGAGCGGACATGGACACAGGGTGTCTTAACCGAAAACGGCGTCTGGGACCTGACGAATGTACCGGTAGGAACCTATACGCTCCGCGTGCAGAATGTCTTTGAATGGTCGCGCCCCAAACTGCAGAGTATTACGCTCCAATATAACGGCGAACTGCCGACTACTGAGAGCATCAACACCATGGAGAACCTCGAAGAAGACGGACAGGCATACGATATCCTCGGTCGACCGGTGGATGAGTCCTACCACGGTATTGTGATTATCAATGGGAAGAAATATCTGAGATGATTGGAGATTGGTAATTGGTAAAAAAAATCGCTCTCAAACGGAGCGATTTTTTTGTTACCGTACCACTACCCTATGGATCGATCGGGCGTTGGTGTCTTGCAGAACCAAGAGGAAATAACCTCGTGTTGCCGGTGCATGAATCGGGGAGTTGTCATAAACCTCACTGCCATGCATGCGGCCTAACATATCGTACCAGTACGCCGTTCCTTTACCCTTGACAGATAAGGGTGCAGAAGGCGGAACGAGCGACGGCATATCCGTCACGTCTGCGCTTACGGGTTGCGGCACAAAGGCGCAGGTGAACAGTTTGACACCGTCATTACGCAGCAGCAATGCCCGGTACTCTTCTCCCATACGCAGTTTGTTTCCTTCTCCGGCGAAGTAATTGAACTCGATAGCTCCGTCGATCGGTGCACCGCTGACGTACCATTGAACGGAATCGAAGACATAACCACCGTTATGATCGAAGTTCTTAATGGCTAACACATCGTTCCAGCGTTGCGCAATGA
>CAMIZK010000087.1 GCA_946403315.1 uncultured Bacteroidales bacterium
CGGTAGCCGCCGAGGTATGTACTCTACCCTGGGTCTCCGTCACCGGTACACGCTGTACACGGTGTACACCCGACTCGTATTTGAGTGTCCCATATACGTTCTCTCCCGTCACGTTGAAGATGATCTCCTTAAATCCGCCTACAGCACCTTCGCTGAACGACGAGATACTATATTTGAAGCCTTTGATCTCAAAGTACTTCGTGTACATCCGGAACAGGTCTCCGGCAAAGAGCGATGCTTCGTCACCACCGGTACCGCCACGTATCTCCATCACCACGTTCTTGCCGTCTTCCGGATCTTGCGGGAGCAGTAATAACTTCAACTCTTCTTCCAGTTTCGGTATCTGCGGTTCCAAGTCCTCCACCTCTACGCGTGCCATCTCCTTCATCTCCTGATCCGTCTCGTTAAAGAACAAGTCCTTAGCGTCTTGCAGATCCTTCACGGCTTTCTTATAGCGGTTAGCACACTCCAGAACGCGTTCCAACTCATGATACTCCCGATTCAGACGCACATAACGCGCCTGATCGGCTATCACCGCCGGATCCGTGATGAGCAGACTCACCTCATGGAACTTCGCCTCCAAGCCATCTATTTTATCGAGTATGTTCATTGTATGCTTGCAATGTGTTTTGTAATAGGCTGACAATGGTCATGGGTCCTACACCACCGGGTACGGGTGTGATATAGGCGGCCTTCGGTGCTACGTGTTCAAAATCCACGTCTCCTACCAGACGATAACCTTTCGTCCCTTCGCCTTTCGCCCTTTCGTCCATTACCCGGTTGATACCCACGTCGATGATCGTCGCCCCTTCTTTCACCATATCCGCCGTCAGCAGTTTCGGACATCCGGCCGCTACGATGATGATATCGGCGGTGAGGCATATCGACTTGAGGTCACGTGTCTTCGAATGACAGATCGTGACCGTCGCATCTCCTAAAGAGGCGGCACTCATGCCCGGTAAACTCAGATACGGCCGTTGCATGAGCAGCATTGCAATCGGTTTGCCGACGATATTCGACCGTCCGATAACCACCACATGCTTGCCTTCCGTCTGGATCTGATACCGTGCCAACAGTTCTCGGATACCCCGTGGTGTGGCACTGATGATCGACGGCAGACCCTGAACGGTACGACCTACGTTCTCCGGCGTCAGACCGTCCACATCCTTCCGATAATCGATGGCGGACAGGATTCGCGTCTCGTTGATATGATCCGGTAAGGGCAACTGCACGATGAAACCGTCTATCGTCTCGTCGTTGTTCAGACGATGCACCTCGGACAACAGGGTCTGTTCCGTGATCTCTGCCTCATATGCGATCTTCACCGCTTCTATTCCCACTTCCGCACAGGCCTTTAGCTTATTGTTCACATAGGTCTCACTCGCCGGATTATGTCCCACAATCACGATCGCTAACTTCGGCACTCGCTGTCCCGAAGCCTTGATGGCGTCTATCTCCGTGCGTAACTCACCACGTATCTCCGCCGCTATTTTCTTTCCGTCTAATATCATAACCTGTAACCCGTAACCGGTAACCTGTAACCCTTACCACCGGTAACGCCCGTGTTTATGTTTATGTTTGTAGATACCGTAACCTGCCAGACCTAATATTCCCAAGCCGAACAGCACCAAGGCGATGATCAGTTTGGGATCACCTCCATTGGCTTTGAACCATCGTCTGAGGTTCTTGAAGATGGCGCTCCACTCGCGTCCGTTGATCGTGACATTATCGTTCTTCTTCGGCGGCCGATAGACATTATGGTGTTCACCGGTCACGGTGCGCACCAGGCTATCCATCTGCAACTCCGTCTGCAGGCTGTCCGCGAAGAGCAACTTGTCCGATTCCGCGACCTTGTCGATTCCTAATGCATCTACCTTATCGGCCACCTCGTCGTTTCCTTCCGGATACAACGCCTTAAAATCCTCACGGTACACATCATACAATTTGTATAAGCCAAAGCCTACAGCTGCTATCAAGATAACCAGCAGACCGATCCAGGCCTGTTTGTCCTTATCCTTGAGCCATCCGGCAAAATCGATCGACTTCTTCGATTGTTTGCCATAACTGTGCTCATAGTAATGGTGATGATGATGGTGGTGCTGTTCCTGCTCCGCCTTCTTCTCCTCCCATCTCGGCTGATATGTCTTTTCTTCGTTACCCATTAGCCTTTCGCCATTCGCCTTTATTTCCGTTTCATTTGCTGAACCTTCCTCATCATCTTCGAGGTCTGCTCGAATTGTTTGAGGAAGCGGTTCAGTTCGACGATCGTCACGCCGGCTCCTTTGGCGATGCGGTTCTTACGGCTACCGTTGAGTAAAGCCGGATTGGAGCGCTCTGCCGGAGTCATAGAGTTGATCATCGCCTCGATGGGTTTGAATGCGTCGTCACTGATCTCTACGTTCTTCATCGCCTTGTCCATACCCGGGATCATACCCATCAGGTCTTTCATCGAACCCATCTTCTTGATCTGGTTCAACTGGCCCATGAAGTCATTGAAGTCAAACTGGTTCTTGGCGATTTTCTTCGCTACGCGGCGTGCTTCTTCCTCGTCGTACTGTTCCTGGGCGCGTTCTACCAGAGAAACCACGTCACCCATACCCAAGATACGGTCGGCCATACGTGCCGGATGGAACACATCCAGCGCTTCCATCTTCTCGCCCGTACCGATGAACTTAATCGGTTTGTTGACCACCGAACGGATACTCAACGCGGCACCACCACGTGCGTCACCGTCCAACTTCGTCAGGATCACACCGTCAAAATCCAGACGGTCGTTGAACTCCTTGGCTGTGTTCACGGCATCCTGACCGGTCATGGCATCCACCACGAACAGGGTCTCAGACGGTTGGATAGCCTGTTTGATCGCAGCGATCTCGTTCATCATCTGCTC
>CAMIZK010000088.1 GCA_946403315.1 uncultured Bacteroidales bacterium
AAGACCTTGACGACATCGTCCGCCGTGCCAACTCCGCCTCCGAGCGCGACCGCGTCCTCTTCATCACCGGCTGCACCCCGCAAGGAAGAGTAAGGTATTATGCTGTCAATTTGGCAGAGTAGAAATGTACGATTATAAAGAATTAGCGGGCAACCATCATTGGTTGCCCGCTAATTCACTGATTCACTCATTCACACAGAAATTCGTTACATCACTATGTTGACAATCCGGCCGGGGACGACGATGACTTTTTTAGGCGTGTTGCCGGCAAGATATTTGGATGTGTCTTCGTGCGCAAGAACGAGTTTCTCCACCTCTTCCTTCGGGGTGTCTTTCGGGCACTCGAGCGTGAAACGCACCTTACCATTGAACTGCACGGGATATTTCTGCGTATCCTCCACGAGGTATGCCTCGTTGCATTCCGGCCATGCGGCATTGACGACAAATGACTCGTTACCGCAGCGATGCCACATCTCTTCGGCGATATGCGGTGCATACGGCGCCATCAGGATAGCAAACTGCTCCAGGATAGCGCGTTTGTTGCACTTGAGGGCACTCAGTTCATTCTGCGCGATCATGAAGGCCGGGATGGAGGTGTTGAACGAGAAGTTCTCAATATCCCAGGTGATCTTTTTGATCAGTTTATGAAGCGATTTCAGTTCCTCTTTTGTCGGCTCGTCGTTGCTGATATTCTCGAACATATTCCACAGTTTCTTGAGGAAACGGTGTACGCCGTCGATACCGTTGGTGTCCCATGGTTTGGACATCTCCAACGGACCGAGGAACATTTCGTACAGACGAAGCGTGTCGGCACCGAATTTGGCAATCACATCATCGGGGTTAACCACGTTGAACATGGATTTACTCATCTTCTCTACCGCCCAACCGCAGATATACTGACCATTGGAGAGTACGAACTCAGCGTTTTTGTATTCCGGCATCCAATTGCGGAAGGCTTCGATGTCCAAGACGTCATTGGAAACGATGTTCACATTGACGTGAATCGGTTGCACCTTGTCTTTGTATTCCGGTTGGTTGATCAGGTCATAACTGACATAGAGGTTTCCCGTCGCTCCTTCACCGATATAGCGGTACACGAAGTTCGAGCGACCTTGAATCATACCTTGGTTGATGAGTTTCTTGAACGGTTCATCTTCGCAGATATATCCGAGGTCATAGAGGAACTTATTCCAGAAACGGGAGTAGATCAAGTGACCCGTGGCGTGCTCGCTACCGCCCAGATAGAGATCTACCTGCCGCCAATATTCGTTGGCTTCTTTGCCTACCAGCGCTTCCTCGTTCGTGTTATCCATGTAACGGAGATAATACGCCGAACTACCGGCAAAACCGGGCATGGTGCAGAGCTCCAACGGATAACCGTTGTACTCCCAGTTCTTGGCATTGCCTAAAGGCGGACGACCGTCAGAGGTGGGTTTGAAATCCGACACCTCCGGTAACTGTAACGGCAGATCTTTCTCGTCCACCGTGTACGGCATGCCGTCTTTGTAGTAAATGGGGAAAGGTTCACCCCAATAACGCTGACGACTGAATATCGCATCACGCAGACGATAGTTCACCTTCACACGACCGATACCGGTGTTGGTGATATACTCCTTCATGGCCTGGATGGCTTCTTTCACTTCGAGACCGTTCAGGAAACCGGAGTTAATCATCTTACCTTCCTTGGCGTCAAATGATTCTTCGCTCACGTCTGCACCTTCGATCAACGGGATGATCGGTAAGTTGAAATGTTTGGCGAACGCATAGTCGCGGCTGTCGTGTGCCGGTACGGCCATGATGGCACCGGTACCGTAACCTGCCAGTACATAGTCCGATATATAAATAGGTATCTCGCCTTGCGTCAACGGATTGATGGCATACGAGCCGGTGAACACACCCGTTACGCGACGATCGGCTATGCGTTCCCGTTCCGTACGGTGTTTCACCCATGCGAGGTATTCCTCTACTTCGGCTTTATGTTCATCGGTCACGACACGTTGTACATATTCGCTTTCCGGTGCCAGCACCATGAAGGTGACACCGTAAATGGTGTCGGCACGCGTGGTGAAGATCGTGAAGGGTTCATCTTGTCCTTTGATGGAGAACTGCATCTCGGCACCTTCGGAACGACCGATCCAGTTACGCTGGGTCTCTTTGAGCGACTCGGTCCAGTCGATACGGTCCAGACCTTCAAGCAGACGACCTGCGTACGCACTTACGCGCAGACACCACTGGCGCATGACGCGTTGCTCCACAGGATAACCGCCACGCACGGAGAGTCCTTCAGACACCTCATCATTTGCCAAAACGGTACCTAATTGCGGACACCAGTTGACCTTGGTGTCAGCGAGGTAGGCGATACGGTAGTTCATCAGGCGTTCCTGCTGCTCTTTCTCCGAAAGCGTAGCCCATCTCGGGTCGTTGGCTTCCCATTCGGCAATGAGTTTGCTGATCGGTTGTGCCTTCTGCGTCTTAGGATCGAAGTAGGAGTTGAACATTTGAATGAACGCCCATTGGGTCCATTTATAGAACTTTGGATCGCAGGTACGCACTTCGCGGTTCCAGTCGTAGCAGAAACCGATTTTCTTGAGTTGCGAGATATAGCGGTCGATATTCTCGAAGGTCGTCTTCTCTGGGTGTTGACCTGTCTGGATGGCATACTGTTCTGCCGGTAAACCGTAGGAGTCAAAACCCATCGGGTGCAACACGTTAAAGCCCTTCAACCGTTTGTAACGGCTGTAAATATCGCTGGCAATATAGCCTAAGGGGTGACCGACGTGCAAGCCGGCACCCGAAGGGTAAGG
>CAMIZK010000089.1 GCA_946403315.1 uncultured Bacteroidales bacterium
ATATTCGCCTTCGGGGTGATAAATGTTAATCGGATGATCCTGCGGTTGATGCAGTTGGTGCAGGATTCGCACCTTTCGTCCTACGGACGCCGCAGCACTGAAAACCGCCAGCCGGAAGGCCTCTTTATCCACCGCCTGCGAACAAGAGAACGTAAACAGGATTCCACCCGGACGAATCATCTCAATCGCCTTTGCATTGATACGCTGGTACCCCCGTAACGCATTCTTCACCGCATCCCGGTGCTTGGCAAAAGCCGGTGGGTCCAGAATAATCAAATCGTAGGTCTTACCGGCATTCTTCTGTGCCGTCAGATACTCAAACGCGTCGGCTGCTACCGCCGTATGATTCTTAGCATCCGGGAAGTTACGCTCCACGTTGATATTCACCAGATCGATCGCTTTCTGACTCACATCCACCGAATCCACCGTCTTGGCACCACCACGCAAGGCATATAACGAGAATCCACCCGTGTAACAGAACATATTCAGCACGTCTTTATTGGCCGCATATCGCTCCACCAACGCCCGGTTCTCCCGTTGATCCACAAAGAAACCCGTCTTCTGTCCTCTCAACCAATCAATCCTAAAAGAAAGACCGTTTTCCGTGCTCCAAAACTCGTCTGACTGCTGAATGCTGACGGCTGATGGCTGAATCAAATATCCCACTTTCTCTCCTTCGACAGGAGCTTTAAATGGCAGCGTATCATCGCTCTTATAGTACACGTTCTCCACCTGCGGTACTTCCTTTACCAGCGCCTCAGCAATCTCATTCCGACACACGTGCATACCCACCGAATGCGCCTGCACCACCGCCGTGTCGGCATACACATCCACAATCAGTCCCGGCAGAAAATCGCCTTCTCCGTGAATCAAGCGGAACGTATTGTTATCCGGTCGGATAAGTCCGATGGATAGCCGTACCTGATAGGCCGCACGGATGCGCTCAGACCAAAAGCCTTCCGGCAACTCCTCTACACCGAACGCCAAGATACGCACCGCAATGCTTCCTACCTGCCAATGACCGACACCGAGCACCTCATTCGCTGCCGAACGGACACTCACCGGTTCTCCTTCCACCGGTGCGTCACCATGATGCTTGGCGTCCAGCACCACCCGTGCAATAGCGCCACTGAACACCCAAGGGTGAAAACGCTTGAGCGATTCTTCTTTATGGGGTTTGAGATATATTGTGGTCATCCTTTCTCCTTTCACCTTTCATTTTTCACCTTTCATTTCCAATCATTCCACTCCGTTGGTTAATTCGTGATAGGCATGCAGCGACAGATTATCACTCACATACTTGAAACTGTGCAGGTGCTTGAATCCCAGCGCCGCGATGAACGCCAGTTCCATGTCGAACACGCAATCCTTATAATCCGAGGCCAGCACAAAGTCGCAATTGGAATAACAAACAGCAGATTTATCGGGATACCGGGATACCGGGATACCGGAATCACGAAGAGACTCCAATTCCAAACGCGGTTCTTCGTACGTCACATTCGGATGGTTCAGCCTTACTTCCGTCACTTCCACCCATGTGCCCAAATCAAAATTAGCACTGCCGGCATAACCGATATTGTACAATTCCGCATCCCGATCCAGGTGCTGAAGACTCCTTATGATATTAATCGCGCCCACACCCGTGTACACGAGTTCGGCATCCGTTAAATCAAGCCCCAAGGTGAGCCGTGCTTTCTCCAGCAGACTGTGCTCCCCTTCTTCGGCCATGATGATGTATTTTTTTGCCATACTTGATTCAATTTGGGCGCAAAGGTACGATTTTTTTTTGATATATGCAAATAAATTTGCACAATTCATTTTTTTTTACTACCTTTGCAGCCGATTTGCAAAAAGAACACATAGATATGATTAAAGTACAGTATCAAGACGGCAGTGTACAGTCGTTTGAATGGGAAGATGAACAAGCCAAGCATGCTTTCTGGCATACGAGTTCCCACCTCATGGCAGAAGCCTTGCAGGAGTTGTATCCGGGTATCCAGTTCGGTATCGGTCCGGCGATCGAAAACGGTTTTTACTATGACGTAATGCCGCCCGAGGGTGTGGTGATTAACGACACCTGCTTCGCAGCCATCGAGGATAAGATGATGGAACTGCGTGCCAAGAAAGAATCGGTGGTACGTGCCGAGATCTCGAAAGCCGATGCACTCAAGGCCTTCGGTGACAAGGGTCAGAGTTACAAATGCGAGTTGATTTCGGAACTGGAAGACGGTTCCATAACTACCTACACGCAAGGTGATTTCACTGACCTGTGTAAAGGTCCGCATTTGCTCTCTACCGGTGATATCAAGGCCGTGAAGGTGCTCAGCTGTTCCGCTGCTTACTGGCGCGGTGACGAGAAACGTCCGATGATGACGCGTATCTACGCCATCTCGTTCCCAAAACGTTCGATGCTGGACGAGTACTTAGCGTTGCTTGAGGAAGCGAAGAAACGTGACCACCGTAAGATCGGCAAGGAGCTGGAGTTGTTCATGTTCAGCGACATGGTCGGTAAAGGTCTGCC